>JAFGVZ010000093.1 GCA_016937725.1 Paracoccaceae bacterium
CCATCAGCGCCCCGCCGCCACCTGTTCCGCCCGCGCGCCCGCTGGACCCGGCAGTGGCCGATGTTCTGCGCGAAGAGGCAGAGTTTGAAGCCAAACAACGCGCCCGTGAAAGCAACGCCCTAGAGACGCAGCAAGAATTGGGGCTATTCGGCCCGGCCACGGTCGCGTCCTCTTCAAAGTCCGGTGCGGCCAGCTTGCCGGATATTGACGATATCAGCTCTACCTTAGAGCCGATTGACGCCACGCGCAGCGGCCTCTCGGACCTGCCGCAAACCGCGTCTGCACGCAAACGCAGCTTTCTGTCGGGGCTGATCGTGCCGCTGGCGATCGCGGCAATCCTGACGGTTCTTTACCTTATGGCGCCCATGCTTGCCGGGGCTGTCCCCGCACTAGAGGGTATGCTCAGCGCCTATGTCGCCATGGTCGACACCGCCCGTCTTGCCGTTGCGGGCATGTTGGGGGCCGGGTCCTAGGTCTGGCGAAGCAGCCTGCGGTGAAGTCTTACCGCCTATCTTGATGCCTAGCTGGGCAGTCCGACCGCTCTTCCAGCCCTAGTTGCCGCCGAAGATACTGCCCAGAATACCGCGGATCGCGTCATCCAGCGGGCTTTCTCGCTGCGGTTGAGGGGCGCTGCGCTGCGGGGCCTCGACGGGTTGGGGCCGTGCGGGCGCGGCCATGGGCAAGGGCCGCGCGGGCAGACCTTCATGCACGCGCAACATGGTTTCGCGCCAGATTTCGGCGGGCAGGCCGCCGCCCGTCACGCCGGTTAATGGCGAGTTGTCATCATTGCCCATCCAGACCCCGGCGACGTAATCGGCCGTAAAGCCGATGAACCATGCATCGCGCGCGGCTTGGGTGGTGCCTGTCTTGCCCGCGGCTTCGCGCCCCGGCAGGCGGGCGCGTTGGCCGGTGCCTTCTTCAATCACGCGGCTCATCATCCATGTCAGCATTTGCGCCGAGGATTCAGAGATGACCCGATCCCCGATCCCGGTCGAAACCCCGAACAAGGGCGTATTGTCGCCCAAGAGCTTCAACTCTTCGATCCCATAGGCCCGCACCGCGCTGCCGCCGTTCAGGATGCCGGCATAAGCGGCGGTCATGTCCAGCAGGTTCGATTCCGAGGCGCCGAGTGCGAGCGCCGGCCCTTCGGCCAGGTCGCTACGCAGGCCAAAAGAATTTGCCACCTCTCGCACACGGTCGCGGCCCATCGCTTCGGATATGCGCACGGCGGGGGTGTTCAGCGAATCCGTCAGGGCCTCTGTCAGCGTTACAAAGCCGTAGAACTCGCCATCATAATTGCGCGGCGACCACGGGCCAGAGCCGGGAATGTTGATCGTCAGCGGCGCATCTTCGACAATGTCGAAAGGCTGAAAGCCGTTTTCCAGCGCCGCCGCAAACAGGAAGGGCTTGAACGCGGACCCGGTCTGCCGCACCGCCTGCACTGCGCGGTTGAACCCGCCGACGCTTGCATCTCGCCCGCCGACCATGGCGCGCACCGCGCCATCGGCGGACATGACGACGACCGCTACCTCTGCCTCTGACCCTTCGCGCACCTTGGTGGCGAACACCTCTGCCACCGCGGCTTCGGTCGCAGCTTGTAGCCTTGGATCGAAGGTGGTGCGCATGATGACGTCTTCGGTTGTCTCGCGCGTCAGGAAGGCGGGGCTGTCGACCATCAGCCAATCGGCAAAGTTGATGCCCTGCTGCTCCTCTGCGCGGTTCGACAAGGTGGCGGGATAGGCGCGCGCTTCGGAATATTCATGCGCGTCCAGATAGCCTTGGTCATGCATCAATTCGATCACTACGGCAGCACGTTCCTGCGCGCGTTCCAAATTGCGCGTGGGCGCGTAATAGGATGGCGCAACCAATAGCCCCGCCAGCATGGCGCTTTCCGAAGGACCGATTTCATTCGCGGATCGTCCGAAATAGCGTTGCGCGGCGGCTTCAAACCCGCGCGCGCCCGCGCCAAGGAAGGCCCGGTTCATATAGATGGTCAGGATTTCGTCTTTGGAGAACTTGGCTTCCAGCGCGAAGGCATAGGGCAATTCCTTGATCTTGCGCCAGACCGTGCCGCGTCGACAATCGGCCTCGTATTCAGCTTCGCTGTCCCAAGTTGCGGTGTCAAACGGCACGCCAAGGCACAGAAGCTTCGCCACCTGCTGCGTGATCGTGGACCCGCCTGCGCCAGAAAGCGCGCCACGCCCGGCGGCCAGGTTCGACCGGATGGCCCCGGCAATCCCCCGTGGTGACACGCCCAAATGCCAGTAAAAGCGGCGGTCTTCGGTGGCGACGATGGCGTTTTTCAGGTGCGGGCTGACGGTGCCTGCGGTGATAACGCCGCCGAAGGTTTCGCCGCGCCATGCGAAGACTTCTCCATTGCGGTCCATCATTGTGACCGACCCTTGCGCGCGGTCATCCAGCAGATCGGCGAGTGGGGGCAGGGTGGAATAAAAGTAGAAGGTCGCCAGCGCCAGAATGAGCGCCACAGTCGCGGCCCCGCGCCATGCCACGCCCCAAAGGATGCGCCAGATCAGGCTGAGGGTTGCCCAGAAAAACCGCGTGACTGCATTGCCGCCGCGCGGCTTGCGGATTTGGGCGGGTTTGCGCGCAGCCGGTTTGGGCTTGCCCTGCGCGCGTTGCGGGGCGACCAGCTTCTTGCGGGGGGGCTTGGCGCTGCTCATGCGTGTTTATGCTCGTTGGCCGCTTTTGGGCAAAAATACATAGCTTTTCATCTTCTTGCCATGTGTTGTGCGGCATTTCTACCGTCTTCGGCACATCATCGCGCAACTGTGCCTTGTCTGGGTCACTTTCGGAATCAGACCGCAGCATCCCAAGTTGCAGGCGTGATTCTGGGCACTTGCGTCAATTAAATGATTAAAAAATGTGCAATGGCGCAAATTTGTGCACTCATTTTCGGATTCTTCCGCGTCCGGCCACGGAAGCGTTACCAGAATGTTGAGCGACCCGGTCCTTCACCCTCTGTTTACGGTGTGCGGCCGTGACGGGTCGGCAATGTGGATGAAAGGGGATGACACCGTGAAATATATCATTGCGGCGATAAAACCGTTCAAGCTGGAAGAGGTGCGCGAAGCACTCACCTCTATCGGCGTGCGCGGCATGATGGTGACTGAGATCAAGGGCTTTGGCGCGCAGTCTGGCCATACCGAGATTTACCGTGGGGCGGAATATGCCGTCAATTTCGTGCCGAAACTGAAGCTGGAAATTGCCGTCAGCGATGCGATGGCCGATCAGGTTGTCGAAACGCTTCAGAAAACCGCCAAGACCGACAAGATCGGCGACGGCAAGATTTTCGTGCTGGACCTGGCATCCGCGACCCGCGTGCGCACCGGCGAAACCGGCGATGATGCCCTGTGATCCCGTGGACCCAGATCAAAAAGGACAAAAACTGATGCACCTCAAAAAACTCCTTCCCATCGTGGCCGCGGCGGCAGTGTTGCCCAGCCTCGGATTCGCGCAGGACGAAGCGCTGTCAGCAGACCGAGTGAATTCCGAAATGGTCTTCATCATGAACACTTTGCTGTTCTTGATGGGTGGCTTTTTGGTGTTTTTCATGGCCGCAGGCTTCGCCATGCTGGAAACCGGACTTGTTCGGTCGAAGAACGCGACCATGCAGCTTGTGAAGAACGTTGCGCTGTTCTCGTTGGCCTGCGTTGCCTATTTCGTCGTCGGCTTCAACCTGATGTATCCGGGTGATGGCTGGTTGGTCGAAGGCTGGCTCGGCGGCTTCTCGATGACTTCGCTGGAACCGGTCGGCGTGGCCTATGACGACCTTGCAGACGTGACATATGCATCGGTCGGGTCCGACTTCTTCTTCCAGCTAATGTTCTGTGCCGCGACCGCGTCGATCGTGTCGGGCGCTGTCGCAGAGCGCATCAAGCTGTGGCCCTTCCTTGTCTTTGTTGTGATCCTGACGGGTATCCTTTACCCCATCCAGGCAAGCTGGAGCTGGGGCGGCGGTTTCCTGTCTGAAGCTGGTTTCTCGGATTTCGCTGGTTCGTCGATCGTGCACTCTGCCGGTGGCTGGGCAGCATTGGCTGGCGTTCTGATCCTTGGCGCACGCACTGGCAAATATGGCAAAGATGGCCGTGTCACCGTCATGCCCGGTTCGAACCTTCCGTTGGCAACGCTGGGTATGTTCATCCTTTGGCTGGGTTGGTTCGGCTTCAACGGTGGTTCGCAATTGGCCATGGGCACTGTCAGCGATATCGCAGATGTCAGCCGTATCTTTGCAAACACCAACACGGCTGCCGCTGGTGGTGCGATTGCAGCACTGATCCTGACGCAGGTTCTATACAAGAAAGTCGACCTGACCATGGTGCTGAACGGCGCGCTGGCCGGTCTGGTGTCGATCACTGCTGAACCGTTGGCTCCAAGCCTTGGTATGGCAACCATCATCGGCGCAATCGGCGGTGTGATCGTGGTCTTCACCGTGCCGCTGCTGGACAAGCTGAAAATCGACGATGTTGTCGGCGCTATTCCTGTCCACCTGTTCGCAGGCATCTGGGGCACGCTGGCCGTGGTTCTGACCAACGGCGATGCAACCATCGGCGGTCAGATCTACGGGATCGTGGCGATCGGTGCGTTCATGTTCGTAACCTCGGGCATCGTCTGGTTCATCTTGAAGGCAGTCATGGGCATCCGCGTGAGCGACGAAGATCAGGTAACAGGTCTGGATACGTCCGAGCTGGGCATGGAAGCCTATCCGGAGTTCAGCAACCGCTGATCCGACCCAACGTAAAAACCACAAAGGCCCGGTCTTGCGACCGGGCCTTATGCGTGGTCCAAGCGGTGACAAGGCCAAGCTTGTGCGCAAACCTTGCTAGCAGGACACGAAAAGAGGCGGGGAATGGTGGGCGATAACGGATTTGAACCGCTGACATCTTCGATGTGAACGAAGCGCTCTACCGCTGAGCTAATCGCCCCCGTTCGGCCTGATAGCGCCCGCGCAGACGCAGCGCAAGCCCTTTTCGGCGGGTTTCCTGCCCCTTGCAGGCAAGGGGCAGGGCATGGGTTTAGTGAGCTGGGCGATTGCCCGCGTCATCCGCTTTTGGCGACATGCGCGCGACGCGCGCGGCTTCGTCCGCCGCTGCATCCCATTCCATCGATTCCGGCATATGCACCAGCGCATGTTGCAGCACTTCGCGCACATGGGCGACGGGGATGATGGTCAGCCCCTCTTTCACGTTGTCGGGAATTTCCGGCAGGTCCTTGGCATTGTCCTGCGGGATCATCACCGTGTCGATACCGCCGCGCAAAGCTGCCAACAGCTTTTCCTTCAGCCCACCAATGGCCAGCACATTGCCGCGCAACGTGACCTCGCCGGTCATGGCCACGTTCTTGCGCACCGGGATTTGCGTCAGCACCGACACGATAGATGTTACCATCCCAACCCCCGCGCTTGGCCCGTCCTTGGGCGTGGCGCCTTCGGGGACGTGGACGTGAATATCCCACGCGTCAAACCGCGGCGGCAAAACCCCGATTTCCGGCCCGATGGAGCGCACGAAGGAACTGGCCGCGTCGATGGATTCCTTCATCACATCGCCCAGCTTGCCGGTGGTCTTCATCCGGCCTTTGCCGGGAAGGCGCAGCGCTTCGATCTGCAACAGCTCGCCGCCCACCTGCGTCCAGGCAAGCCCGGTGACAACGCCGATCTGGTCCTCTTTCTCGGCCGACCCAAACCGGAAGCGCGGCACGCCCAGAAAATCGGGCAGGGTGTCGGCGGTCACGCTGACCGTTTTGGCATCTTTCCGCACGATCTTGGTCACGGCCTTCCGCGCGATCTTGTTCAACTCGCGCTCAAGGTTCCGCACCCCGGCCTCGCGGGTGTAAAGCCGGATCGTCTGGGTGATCGCCGCGTCCGCGACCTCCAGCTCGCCCGCTTTCAGCCCGTGGTTCTTGATCGACTTGGGCAGCAGGTGCGTGCGGGCGATTTCCAGCTTTTCATCCTCGGTGTAGCCCGATAGCGGAATGATCTCCATCCGGTCCAGAAGCGGCCCCGGCATGTTGTAGCTGTTGGCCGTGGTCAGGAACATGACGTTCGACAGGTCGTATTCCACTTCCAGATAGTGGTCCACGAAGGTCGAGTTCTGTTCCGGGTCCAACACCTCCAGCATGGCCGACGCCGGGTCGCCCCGGAAATCCTGCCCCATCTTGTCGATCTCATCGAGCAGGATCAGCGGGTTTGTTGTCTTGGCTTTTTTCAACGCCTGAATGATCTTGCCGGGCATGGACCCGATATAGGTCCGCCGGTGGCCCCGAATTTCAGATTCGTCGCGCACACCGCCAAGCGAAATACGGATAAACTCGCGCCCCGTGGCCCGTGCAACCGACCGGCCAAGGCTGGTTTTGCCCACACCCGGAGGGCCGACCAAGCACATGATCGGGCCTTTCAACTTGGCCGACCGCGATTGCACGGCCAGATATTCGACGATCCGCTCTTTCACCTTGTCCAAACTGTAATGGTCAGCATCCAGCACCTGTTGCGCGCGGCCAAGGTCTTTCTTGACCTTGCTTTTCACGCCCCACGGAATGGACAGCAGCCAATCCAGATAGTTGCGCACGACAGTCGCTTCGGCAGACATGGGCGACATGTTGCGCAGCTTTTTCAGCTCGGCATCGGCCTTTTCACGGGCTTCCTTGGAAAACTTGGTCTTGGCAATGCGCGCTTCCAGTTCGGCCAGTTCGTTCTGGCCGTCCTCTCCATCGCCCAATTCCTTCTGAATGGCCTTCATCTGCTCATTCAGGTAATATTCGCGCTGCGTGCGCTCCATCTGGCTTTTCACGCGGGTTTTGATCTTGCGTTCCACCTGCAAGACCGACAATTCGCCCTGCATTTGCGCATAAATCTCTTCCAGCCGCGCGGCCAGCGCGGTCATTTCCAAGATAGCCTGCTTCTTGTCCACGCTCGACCCCAGATGGCCCGCGGCCAGATCGGCCAGCTTGGCGGGGTCCGTTGCTTCTGCGATTGCGGCCAAAGCCTCGTCGGGGATATTCTTGCGGATTTTCGCATAGCGCTCGAATTCGTTCTGCACCGACCGCATCAGCGCCTTGATCTCGGCCTCGACACCATCGGTGTCGGGCATGTCTGCGATACGGGCTTCGAAATAGCCTTCTTCGCGCGTGAATTCGGTGATGTGCACACGGCGATGGCCCTCGACCAGCACCTTCACGGTGCCGTCCGGCAGCTTCAGCAGTTGCAGCACATTCGCCAGCACGCCCACGCGATAAATATCATCGCTTGCGGGGTCTTCCTGCGAATGGTCGATCTGAGAGGCAAGCAGGATTTGCTTGTCATCATTCATGACCGTTTCCAACGCACGCACAGATTTGTCGCGGCCCACGAACAGGGGCACGACCATATGCGGAAACACGACCATGTCGCGCAGGGGCAATACGGGGTAGCTGCTCAATTCCGTCACGGGTATGTCCTTTGGCTTGTCGGCAAGAGGTGCCGAGAACTATCAGATTTGGGCCGAGCGGCGCTCAAATTCAAGACGCCGCCCATCTGGCCTGTAATGTGACGAACATACAACCGGGAAAAAATGGTGTAAACGCGACGTGACTTAGGCCATCTGCGGGCCATGACATGCACGGAAAAAACCCCACAAAAGCAAGGGGCCTCGGTCATGACCGAGGCCCCCATATCTCACCCGCGTGCCCTTCACGTCACGAGAGGATGGTAGGCCCGGTCATCCTAACCAGACACTTCACAATCCACCATTCAAGCCGCTTGAACAAGCCGATAACGCGTAAAACTGTATCAATCGCGCCTTAGCCGTAGACAGATTCCTTGCCGAAATGCTTGGTCAGCAGGTAGTAAATCACGGCCCGATACTTGTTGCGTTCGGAGCGGCCATATTGCTCGATGACCGCATCGATGGCCTTGCCCAGTTCCGGTCCGTCGGCCAGCCCCAGTTTCTTGATCAGGAAGCCCTTGCGCACGGTGTCCAGTTCATGTTCCTGCGTGCCTGCGACGGTGCTGGCATCGGGGTTGTAGATGGATGGGCCACAGCCGATCGTGACCTTGCGCAGCAGGTCCATATCCGGCGTTACCCCGCATTTGTCGCGCAGGTCGGCGGCATAGCGTTCAATCAATTCGTCGCGACGTCCCATGTTTCGCTCCCTTTATGGTTTTTCGCACTTTTTACGCAAACAGCGCCGGTGGCGCCCGCGCGGAGTTTGCGCAACTCTGCGCGCTAAACCAAGAAAAAAGCGCAAGCGCCGCGTCAGGCCGTTTTGCGTTGTTGCCCCGCCACATAGGTTTGCCCCACGGCGCGGTCATCGCCCATTACTTGCAGGGTAAACAATTCATCTGCCAGCCCGCGCGCGCGTTTCATGCGCTGCGCCATAGCGGGGGTGGCGCGGGCGTTCAGCACGACGAAATCGGCCTCGGAGCCGGGGTCGAGAGTGCCTATGCGGTCAGCTAACCCCAAGGCCACGGCATTGCCCCGCGTGATCCAGTGAAAGGCGCGGTAGGGGTGCAGCCTTTGCCCCTGCAATTGCAGCACCTTGTAGCCCTCTGCCAGCGTTTGCAGCGGGCTATAGCTGGTGCCGCCGCCAATATCGGTGGCGATGGCGTTGGTCAGGCCCGCGCCGCGCAGTTTTGCGTCATTGAACAGGCCGGACCCAAGGAACAGGTTCGACGTGGGGCAAAAGACGGGTTTCGCATCCGCCTCTGCCAGCGCGCCGATTTCGCGGTCGGACAGGTGAATGCTGTGGCCCAGCAAGCTGTTGCCGCGCAGCAGGCCGTAACGGGCATAGATGTCGGTGTAATCCTTGGCATCCGGGTATAGCTGGCACGACAGCGCGATCTCGGCATGGTTCTCGCTCAGATGGGTCTGGATGTGGCAATCGGGGTGCTCTGCGGCGAGCGCCTGCGCCGCTTCCATCTGCTCAGGCGTCGAGGTGATGGCAAAACGCGGCGTAATCGCATAGCCCAAGCGGCCCTTGCCATGCCAGCGCGCGATCAGGGCCTTGCTGTCGTCGTAGCTGGATTGCGGTGTATCGCACAGCGCATCGGGCGCGTTGCGGTCCATCATCACCTTGCC
>JAFGVZ010000094.1 GCA_016937725.1 Paracoccaceae bacterium
ATGCCGTGCTGGCACCGGGCACCGCGTGCCCCACAGTTTTGGGCCGCGCCGCGCGGGCGATGCCACAGCACTTGTGTCGGGCAGCCGTCGCGCGGTCGAGGAACTGGGCTGGCAGCAAGAACGTTCCTCGCTCAAGCTGATGATAGAGGATGCGTGGCGCTGGTATAAAACCGGTGGCTATTCCGGCTAGGGCCGCCAATGGGCAGGGCGGCGGCGCGGCAAGCGGCGGCCCCGCATTTTGCCCGCCGCGCGTGCGACTGTCAGCGCGATCAGCAACAGGTCCAGCCCAAGGCTTGCGTGCTTTTGATACAGCAGGTCGATACGCGCCTTACGCGGCACGCAGCGGCGGGAATAGACCGCATCGGTTTCCTCCGGCGTGGCGCAGTTGCGCAGCAACATTTCCTCGTGGCGCGCGAACACCAAGGACGCAAGGCCCGTCACACCGGGCCGCGAACGCAGCACCCTCGCGTAGAGCTCTGGAAAATGCTCCACATATTGGCGCAGCGGCGGGCGCGGCCCGACAAAGCTGATATCGCCGCGCAAGATGTTCAGGAACTGGGGCAACTCGTCCATGCGCAACCGCCTCAGTTTGCGCCCGAAGGGTGTGATGCGGTCGGTTTTGTCCCCGCCGGACACGCCAGAGTCGGTATCCACATCGCGCATGGTGCGGAATTTCCACAGCGTGAATCCCTTGCCCGGTGCGTGCATCCGCTCCGCACCGTAAAACAACGGCCAGCCCTCGCGCGACCACAGCATCAGGAAAATAAAGGTGAAAACCGCAAAAGCCGCAGGGGCAAGGAAGATCGTGAAACCGATATCGAACAGGCGCTTACTGAGGGTCATATTGAGTCTGTCCTGCGTGTTGCCGCCCATGTCAAGCGCCACTCGGCAACCAATGCTTCCGGGGTTGCTTCAGGCAGCGGGTAGAGGGATTGCTGCCGCGCCAAGTTCAGGCGCAATTCTGGCACCGCGGTGTCAGGGGCCGTGACCCAATCCCAATTTTGCCCCGCGGCGCGCAAAAGCGCATCCATGCCGACCAATCCCGGCTGGGCAATGTTCAAGACGGACGGTAACGCGGTTTGGCAGCACACCAGGTGCGACAAGATTCGCGCCAGAGTCTCAGGGCCGAGATAGGCACGGCGCGGGGCGCTTCCATCTGGAAAACGGTGGAGCCTAGGTTTCACCCCGGCCCGCAACCCGCCCAGCAGCGCATCTGCCCCAGCAATGTTGCCAATCCGCAAGGCGCATAGCTCTAGCCCGCCCGCGTTTTCGCGTGCAACCTGCTCCATCGCCAGTTTCGCGCGACCGTAGTCATTGGCCGGGAGGCACGGGCCTTGCTCTGAATGCGGGCCCGGGTCCGCCCCATAAACCGCCACGCTCGACGCCAGCAGAACACGCCCTGCCCCAAGCCGCTGTGCTGCACGCAATGCGGCCAAAGCCAGATCAGTGTTCAGCCCCAGATCCTTGCCAGTTGTGACGCCCGCCAAGCATAGAACGGCATCGACCGGGCCACACTCTGGCACGGCGTCGGACAGTGGGTTCCAGAGTAGCGCCCCATCCGGGGCATCGGCGCGAAACTGCCAAAGCGGGTCAACGCCCGTGCCGGGCCAGAACTGGCGCAGATAGGCCCCAACACGCCCGCTAGCGCCCATAACCAGAACGCGTTTCATCGCAAACTCCGCCCCTTTATCACGGCATCTGGCCCGAACCGGTCGCGCAAGCGGTCGATCATGCGCTCGGCCTGTGCGCGTTTTGCCGCCCCTTGGTCAAGCAGGTCCAGCGCGAAACCCGTGCCATCATCCGAGCTCAGCTCGGAAATACCCACCCCGATCAGCCGGAACGGCCCTTGATTCAGCGCGCCCGCCAACAGAGGCCGCGCGGTGCGCCAGATGGTATCCGCCAACGTGGTCGGGGTGTCGAGCGCATGGCGGCGTGTCAGGCTGCGGTGGTCGGCGCGTTTCAGCTTTACGGTCACAACACGGCCCGCCAGCCCCCGCGCCTTGGCCCGGCTGGACACCTGTTCGGCCAACCGCCAAAGGTGCCCCTCCAATAGCTCTGGGTCTGCGATATCGCTGCCAAAAGTGGTTTCCTTGGAAATGGATTTAACCTCGCGGTCGGGGCTGACACGGCGCGCATCTTGGCCGCGCGCAAGCTCAAACAGCCGCAACCCCATCGACCCAAAGCGCGCAACAAGATCAGCCTGATCCCAGCGCAACAGATCGTCAATCGTGGCAATGCCCGCGCGTTCCAACTGCGCGCGCGTGGCAGCGCCCACCCCCCAGATAATGCCCACGGGCTTGCCGCGCAGGAAAGCCTCGGTCTGGGCCTTGGGAATCACGGAAAACCCGCGCGGCTTGTCCAGATCAGACGCGATTTTGGCCAGAAACTTGTTATGAGACAGACCGATGGACCCGGACAGGCCAAGCTCCTTTTCCATCCGCCGCACCAGCCCGGCCAACATGACCGCAGGCGGGGCATGGTGCAGGGCTGCCGTGCCCGACAGGTCCAGAAACGCCTCATCCAGCGACAGGGGTTCAATGGCGGGGGTCAATTCTTCCATCATCGCGCGGATATCGCGCGAGGCTTGGGTGTAAGCGTCGAACCGGGGCTTCACGACCACCGCTTCGGGGCAAAGCTGCAATGCCTTGAACATGGGCATGGCAGAGCGCACACCATGAATGCGCGCGATGTAGCAGGCAGTCGTCACCACCCCGCGCTGGCCACCGCCCACGATCACCGGCTTGTCGCGCAGGGCGGGGTTGTCGCGCTTTTCCACACTGGCATAGAACGCGTCGCAATCCATATGTGCAATGCTCAGGTCGAACAATTCCGACCCGGCCACAACGCGGCGGCTATGGCAGGCGGGGCAGCGTGGCCCGGCAGGGAATTGGGTCAGACAGTCACGGCACAGGGCTGGCATGGGCGCAAGATAGCGGCTGCGAAGCGGCTTTGCGAGAGGCTTCGCGGCCTCTGGACCATTGCGCGCGCGGCTTCTAGGGTCTGGCTCCAAAAGGGAGGCCAAACATGCGTATTCTGGATATCTGCGAGGTGACGAAGCCGATCGCGTCCCCCATCCGCAACGCCTATATCGACTTCAGCAAGATGACCGCCAGCCTTGTCGCGGTCGTGACTGATGTGGTGCGCGACGGGCGTCGGGTTGTTGGCTACGGCTTCAACTCCAACGGACGCTATGGCCAAGGCGGGCTGATCCGCGAGCGGTTCCGCGACCGGGTGTTGCAGGCCGACCCGACGACTCTGATGAATGACACGGGCGACAATCTGGACCCCCACCGCATCTGGGCGGCGATGATGGCCAATGAAAAACCCGGCGGCCATGGGGAACGTTCGGTTGCGGTTGGCACCATCGACATGGCGGTGTGGGATGCGACAGCCAAGATCGCGGGCAAGCCGCTGTTCCGGCTGCTGGCAGAGCAATATGGCGGGCAGGCCGACCCGCGTGTGTTCGTTTACGCGGCAGGCGGCTATTACTACCCCGGCAAGGATGACAGCCAGCTACGCGCCGAGATGCGCAGCTATCTGGACCGGGGCTATACGGTTGTGAAGATGAAGATCGGCGGCGCGTCCCTGGCAGAAGACCAGCGCCGGATCGAAGCTGTGCTGGATGAGATCGGGCCGAACGCTCAACTGGCCGTCGATGCCAATGGACGCTTCGATCTGGAAACCGCCATCGCCTATGCCAAGATGCTGCGGCAATATCCGCTGTTTTGGTATGAGGAAATCGGCGACCCGCTGGACTACCAGCTTCAGGCCGCCATGTCCGAATTCTACCCCGGCCCGATGGCCACGGGGGAAAACCTGTTCTCGCACCAAGACGCGCGCAACTTGCTGCGTTATGGCGGTATGCGGCCCGACCGCGATTGGCTGCAATTTGATTGTGCTTTGTCCTACGGATTGGTCGAATACCTGCGCACGCTCGATGTGCTGGACCAGATGGGCTGGTCGCGCCGTCGTTGCATCCCGCATGGCGGACACCAGATGTCACTGAACATTGCGGCGGGCTTGGGCCTTGGCGGGAATGAAAGCTACCCGGACTTGTTCCAACCCTACGGCGGCTTCCCAGATGGGGTGCGGGTCGAGGATGGCTATATCACAATGCCCGACTTGCCCGGCATAGGGTTCGAAGGAAAATCCGACCTTATCTCGGTCATGCGCGATCTGGCGGAGTAGAGCATGTCGCGCAAAAGTGGCCGCCGGTTTTGCGCAAAAGACATGCGACCACTTCAAAGCTCCTTTCGCTTGGCGTGACGCTACTGTTGCGGCTAGAACGGGGCAAGACAGCACAAAGGACGCGCGCCATGGCCCGCCTGATCTACATTCTGAACGGCCCCAACCTGAACCTGCTGGGCCAGCGCGAGCCAGAGGTTTACGGCCACACCACGCTGGCCGATGTGGAAAGCGCCTGCACCACGCTGGCTGCGGGGTTGGGGTTGGAGCTGCGGTTTTTGCAAACCAACCACGAAGGTCAGCTTGTCGATTGGGTGCAGGACGCGCGCGGCGCGGCGGCGGGGATCATCATCAACCCCGCCGCGCTCACGCACACATCCATCGCGGTGCTGGATGCGCTGAACGCCTTCGACGGGCCGGTGATCGAGCTTCACATCAGCCAGGTCCATAAACGCGAGGCGTTCCGCCACCATTCCTATGTCAGCCAGCGGGCCGATGCTGTGATGGCGGGCTTTGGCACGCATGGGTATGAGTTGGCGCTGCGCCACATGGCGCATGTGCTGGGTTAGACCCTAGCCCTGCGCAGCCCAGACATAGGCAGCATAGCCCAGAAGCAAGACCGCTCCACCGGCGCGCCCGACGCCCGAACGCGCCAGCAGCAAGACCGCCAACAGCGCCGAAACGCCGATCATCACCGGCAGATCGAAGGTCAGGAAGCGACCTGCCACCGGGATGGGTGCGATGATCGCCGTTGCCCCAAGAATGCCCAGAACGTTGAAGACGTTGGACCCGACGATATTGCCAATGGCGATGGCCGATTGCTTGCGTAACGCCGCCATAAGCGATGTTGCCAATTCTGGCAGCGATGTGCCGATGGCGACGATGGTCAGGCCGATGAACGCCTCTGACAGCCCCAGCGCCTGCGCGATATTGACCGCGCCATCCACCAGCAGACGCGCGCCCAGCATCAACCCGGCCAAGCCGGCCAGAAGCCATCCTATAGACTGCCATAGCGGTTGCGCAGGCGCGTCAGATTCGGGCGCGTCGCCCTGCGGGTCAAGATAGGACCAAACCAGATAGGCCAGCAGGCCAAGGACCAGAGCGAGACCTGCAAAGCGCCCGATCTGCCCCAGCCAGAACAGGGGAACCAAGGCAAAGGCGGCCAGTATCATCACCGCCAGATCGCGCCGCAAGCTGCGCGCGGCGACCGTAATCGGCCAGATCAGCGCCGTCACACCCACGATCAACAGGATATTCCCGATATTCGAGCCAACCACATTGCCGATGGCAATATCCGGCACACCGCCCAAAGCGGCCTGAACCGAGACCAGCAATTCCGGCGTGGAAGTGCCAAAACCCACTACGGTCAGCCCGATCAGCAAGGGCGGCATGGCGAAACGATGCGCCACCGCAACCGCGCCGCGCACCAGCGCCTCGCCACCCAGAAAAAGGCCCAGAAGGCCCACAACAAGAAGTAACCAATCCAAATCAGGATCTTTCGGTAAGGGGTTAACGGTTTGCTCGCCGCCACAGCGCCCATTTCCGGCGCAGACGGATAAGGGGCACGGCAACAACAGGCCGCAATGGAGGCAGGTCCACCGCCAAGAGGAGCAGACCAAGCGGGATCATCCAAAGGCCGAAGACAGGCAAGATGGCCAGAAATCCACCTGCAACGAAAAACAACCCCAGAGGCACGCGCCACAGCATGCCGAAGCGGTCGCTATGCGCGCCGCGCAAGCGGCCAAGGAACGGCAGCGCCTTTGTCAAAGCTTGCAATTGGCGCTCGATGCGCTGGCGGTTCTTGGGTTTCATCTTCACCCTGTTCTCGGTCGCGCCGCTGCATCGGGGTCTTTTCCCCTTTCGCGCAACCCACTCGCGCAACAGGTGGGTGTTGCAGCGCGCCATGCAATAGGGCTTTGGAAATAATGGCTGGACGCCCGGACATAGATGGTTGCCCTTCAGGGCCAAAGCCATTAGGCCTCAACTCAACGCATATGGACCCGAAAACATTCGGGTGGCTCTTCCGGCCGCCGATCCGCCGGATAATGACAAAGGCGCAGCGACCGCGTCTTTGTCCATCACGGACAGCAACAGCATGATTTCCTTCGACACTTACCGCGCTCAATGGTTTGACAATATCCGGGGCGACCTGCTTGCCGGGCTAGTCGTTGCCTTGGCGCTAATCCCGGAAGCGATTGCCTTTTCCATCATCGCGGGCGTGGACCCGAAGGTGGGGCTTTATGCCAGCTTCTCGATTGCTGTGCTGGTGGCGATCACGGGCGGGCGTCCGGGCATGATTTCAGCGGCAACGGCTGCAACGGCGGTGCTGATGGTCACGCTGGTGAAAGATCACGGGCTGCAATATCTGCTTGCCGCGACGGTGCTGGCGGGGCTGATCCAGATCGGGGCGGGGCTTTTGCGGCTGGGCTTCGTCATGCGCTACGTCTCGAAATCCGTGATGACGGGGTTCGTGAACGCGCTGGCGATCCTGATCTTCATGGCGCAACTGCCAGAACTGGACCCGCGCAACGTGACATGGCTGACCTATGCGCTGGTCGCGTTCGGGCTGGCGATCATTTACCTGTTTCCACGCGTGACCAAGGCTATCCCCTCGCCGCTAGTGACAATTGTCGTGCTGACCGCACTGACCGTGGCACTTGGGCTGGATGTGCGGACCGTGGGCGATATGGGCGCATTGCCCGACACGCTGCCGGTCTTCCTGATCCCCGACATCCCGCTCACGCTGGAAACGCTGATTATCATCCTGCCCTATTCCATCGCGGTTGCCGTCGTGGGCCTGCTGGAAAGCCTGATGACCCAGAACATTGTCGATGACCTGACCGACACCAAATCGGACCGCAATCAGGAATGCATCGGCCAAGGCATTGCCAATACCGCAACTGGGTTCATCGGCGGCATGGCGGGCTGTGCGATGATCGGGCAGTCCATCATCAACGTTAAATCCGGCGGGCGGGGGCGGCTGTCGTGCTTCGTGGCAGGGCTGTTCTTGCTGATCTTGGTGGTCGGGCTTGGCGATCTGGTCAGCATCATTCCCATGCCCGCACTTGTGGCGATCATGATCATGGTGTCCATCGGCACATTTTCGTGGTCCTCCATCGCCAATCTGCGCACGCATCCGCGCTCGTCGTCCATCGTGATGGTAGCGACGGTTGTTACGGTGATTTACACGCATAACCTTGCCATCGGTGTGCTGGTCGGTGTGCTATTGTCGGGCATCTTCTTTGCCGCCAAGATCGCTCAGTTGTTCCGTGTCACATCGGATATCAGCGCCGACGGGCGGGTGCGCACCTACCATGTGGTAGGGCAGCTTTTCTATGGCTCGGTTGAGGATTTCATGAACGCCTTCGACTTCCGCGATGCGCCAGAGCGCGTGGTGATCGACGTCAGCCGCGCGCATATCTGGGATATATCTTCCGTGCAGGCGTTGGACATGGCCATCCTGAAATTCCGCCGCGACGGGGCAGAGGTCGAAGTGGTCGGCATGAACGAAGCCACCGAAACGCTGGTCGACAAACTGGCGACGCATGACAAACCGGGCGCGCTGGATGCGCTGAGCGGGCATTAAGGGGGCACAGCCATGTCAGAGAAGATCATCGCGCTGGTGGACGGGTCCATCTATTCCGAAAGCGTGTGCCACCATGCGGCATGGATCGCCAAAGCCACGGGCGCCCCGGTGGAGTTGATCCACGTTCTGGGCCGCCGCGACGCGCCAGAAGCGCGTGACCTGTCCGGCGCGATCCGGCTGGGCGCCCGCAGCGCACTGATGAGCGAGCTGGCAGAGCTGGACGCCCAGCGCGCCAAGCTGATGAACCACCGCGGTCGCGCCATTCTGGACGATGCGCGCGCGCTCGTGGAACAGGCAGGCGCACAAGGTGTCACCACCCGCCTGCGCCACGGCGATGTGGTCGAGGCGATATCCGAAATCGAGGCCGACGCCCGCGTCATCCTGATCGGCAAACGCGGCGAGGCCGCTGACTTTGCCAAAGGGCATTTGGGGTCGAACCTGGAGCGCATCGTGCGCACTGCGACCAAGCCCGTTTTCGTTGCCTCACGTGCGTTTCAGCCCATCACTTCGGTGCTGGTGGCCTATGATGGGGGGCGTTCGGCCATGAAGGCGGTGGACCATATCGCGCGCAGCCCACTTTTCGCGGGGCTGGCCGTGACCGTCGTCACCGTCGGGCCAGACAGTGCAGAGGCGCGCAAAGGCTTGGCCGATGCACAGGCGCTTTTGAAGGCCGCAGGCATCGCGGCTGAAACCCGCATCATCCCCGGCCAACCGGAAACCGAGCTTGGCAAGCTGGTCGAGGCCGAAGGCTTTGGCATGGTCGTCATGGGCGCCTATGGCCATTCGCGCATCCGTAGCCTTGTCATCGGGTCCAGCACCACAGAGATGGTGCGCAGCTGCAAGGTGCCGGTTGTGCTTATGCGCTAGGGCGGCCGCGGCACGAAAATTCAAACTCGAATTTATTTTGCGAGTTTGATTCAGATCATCCCAACCTCGGCGCTGTTTGACTAGCAAAAGCCCATGCCGCCCCCAACGGGCGTTGCGCAGCTTTTGATGTCATTCCGAAAGGATGCAAGCCGTGGTCACACAAACACTTTCCCTAGAAGGCTCACGCCTCGCCAATTTTCCGATCATGTTCTTTGCAATTCCGATGGGGTTGTTCGGCACAACGCTTGCTCTGCATGCCGCCGAAAAAGCGTATGGCTTGGCAGGCACCTATTCCGAAACCGCGCTCTATATCTCTGGTGCGGTCTTGTTGACGATCGCCGCGCTCTACCTGTTGAAAGCGCTTTTCGCAGGCGCTAGCGTTGCTCATGAATGGCACCACCCCATTCGCATTGCGTTTTTTCCGGCCGCATCGATTTCGCTTTTGCTTATGGCCACAGCGCTGACCACCGACCACCCACAAACCGCGCTTTGGGTTTGGGGCATCGGCACCGCGCTGCAAGGCACGCTGGCGTTGGCGGTCATCGGGTCTTGGATCGGCCATCGCAGTTTCCAGACGGGCCACCTGACCCCGGCATGGTTCATTCCCGCGGTCGGCAACGTAATCGTGCCCATCGCCGGGGCGCGGCTTGGCTATTTCGAAATCTCTTGGCTGTTCTTCTCGGGCGGGCTGATGTTCTGGGTCATCTTGCTGACATTGGTGGCCCAACGCCTGATGTTTCACGATCCGCTACCGGGCAAGATGGTGCCGACCCTTATGATCCTCGTCGCGCCCCCGGCCGTAGCCTTTGTCGCATGGCTAAACCTGACCGGAGAGGTCGGACCCTTCGGGCATATCCTGCTCAGCCTTGGCTATGTCTTCGCCGCGATTGTCATTACCCAGATTACCAAGTTCCGGAGCATTCCCTTCGCGCTGTCCTGGTGGGCCTTGTCCTTTCCCATCGCGGCGCTGACCGTGGCCAGTTTCGCCTATGCGAGCGACGCAGGGTCCGCCGCGCACAAGACCATCGGGACCGTTTTGCTCGTAGTGCTTATGACCGCGATCACCGGGCTTGTGGCGCGCACCTCTCTGGCGATTTTGCGCAAAGAGATTTGCATCGCAGAGTAGTCCCTTTCCAAAGAGAAACTGACACCGCCGCATTTCGGCGGTGTCAGGGTGGTCAGACCGTCAGGCTGCCTTGGCCTGCACCTCGGCTCCGTCCCAGACCAGACCGGGGCGGTAGCGCGAGACGACCTTGCCGCCTTCCAGCGCGAACAGGTGCAGCCAGCCATTGTCGAACAACGCCTGCACATCGGGGTGCTTGGCCAGAATATCGGCAATCGCTTGGGTCGGTGCTTCGACCATAACCGACAGGCGCAAAGGCTCATGCGCCAGCCCTTCGCCATCGTGAATGCTTTGCCACGGCAGACCGGGGCGCAACACGCCGCCATTACCCTGCACCACACCGATGCCACCCACTACGTTATGGATCAGCTTGTTGCCACCGCCGAACGCCTCGGGCGCAACGCCTGACCCATAATATTGCAGGCTGATCCAGCTTGCCACGACCACGGGCGCCGTCAGGATCAGCTCCAGCGTGGCAAAGCCCGCGTCATCCTGCCAATCGTAATTGTGCAGGAACGCCCGCCCGTGAAGGTTGGTGCCTTTGGTCGCCTGACGCGGGGCCGCGACAAAAGCCGCACAGCCTGCAAGCCCCCATTCGGGGCGCAGTTCTGCCCAGTTGGCCGCCCGCTCGGTGATGGTTTGCGCTTTCGCACCCGGCAGGCGCAGCGCCCGCTCGGCCCGCGATTGCGCGCCCGCCGCTTTCAGCCAGCGCCGCGCTTGTGCCAAACGATCCTTGTGGGCGGGGGCCGGGCAATCATCGTAAAGCGTGATTTCGTCCGTGGTGGTGTCGTGCAAGCCCGCCACGAACAGCACATCATCGGCCACGGCAATGCCATGCGCGGGCAACCCGGCGCGCGTCTCGGGATCGTTGAGCAAAATCGCCAGCATCCGCGACGACACCTCGCCCGTCTGCCCTGCACAGGCCCCGCAATGATAGGCACTTTCATGCGGGTTGTTGGTCACGCTTGCGCCGTGCCCCAGCAGCAGCACCAAGGGGGCATGGCCCTTGGTCATGCTCATGGCAGTCAGCACTTTCGCGCCAATATCCGCCTTTTGCTCGGCACTTAGCCCACCTTCAACCTGCGGTGCAGGGGATTTCGCGGCCTTCGCACCGTCCAGACACAGCGCACCCTTGACCAGCTTCCAGCCATAGATCGGCCCAGCAGATTCGACGAAGGCAAACGACGACACCGCAGCCTGCCGGAACCGGCCCCATGCCCGCGCGGCGCGGGCGGAAATACGCGCCTCTTCCTCTGCCGCGGGCGCGGCGTGGCTACAAGTGGTCAGCGCCGGGTTCAAAAGCACCGGCAGGTGGATTTGCGTCTGGTCGGTGCCGTGGGGCCGGTGCGCCAAGGGCAGGCCGAAAAAGCCAGCAAACCCAATGGTTTCAATCCCGCCATCCTGCGCTTCCAACGCGCGCCGGAACACTTCGGACCGCACGTCAATGCAGAAAGCCGCCTGCATCTCTGGCCCGCCGGTTGCCTCTGTGGCGCCTGCGAAAGCCGCGATCAGGCTACGTTGATGCGCGCGCTCGGCGGCTTCTTGCAAGATCACATCGACCACCTGTGCGGGGCTTGGCACCAAGGGCGCGGCATGCGCAGCCCGTGTCTGCGCCCATGGCTTGGCGGCTTGCGGGGCAAGCTCTAGCAGCGCCTCTTCCCAAATTAGCCGAATGGCCAACAGGTCGGTGATGGTCGCGTCGCTGGACCCGGCCAATTCGGCCCGCCACAAGAGCCACCGGGCGTGCTGCGACCAGCCGCCAATATCCATCAGCAACCGATGAAAGACCTGCTCGGCCACATCCTCGCCCAGCCCCAGCCGGTCGGCGGCGCGCAGGATGGCGCGTTCCGGCGTGTCGGGCGCGCTCGCGACATGCGCGCAGAACCCGGTCAACCCAGCCACTTCGGGCGTCAGGTCATGCGTGGCCCATTCCCGCCAGCCCGCGAAAGCCGAATGGCTGGGCGCTGGCGTCCAGAGCGCTTGGCCCCGGTCGAAATAGCCCGCCGCCCAAAGCCCGAAACACCGATCAATCAGCGCGGGCCAGTCGGTGCCCGTGGCATGGGCAGCCAGAAGCGCGACAGTCGGCAGCGCGCGCGGCGCGGGGCTGTCGGTGGCAAGCTGGCTTTTCAGCGCCTCCAGGGTGGCGGGCTTGTTGCCGTGCGGGCAAGCGCCGAGCGCCTCTGCCAGATCACCATCTGTGATGGTGCCATCCGCCACCGCGCGGGCGTAGTCTGCGCGTTCGCGTGTGACCCGAACACCGGCCACACGCGCAAGCCGCGCGCTGGCGGTCGCCAGATCTTCTGCCACCTGCCCCATGAATGGGTTCACGGCAACCGTGGCATCCAGCGGAAAGGCGGGCGGGATGTCGCGCGCGGCGGCCTCGGCAGCTTTCAGAATGCCCGAGATATGCGCGGGCGTGAACTGGTCTTGCTTGTGGAACATCTGCTCTCTCCCTTACGCTTTGGTGGTGGTCCGCAGGCCGCCGATCAGGCGGTCCAGCACGGCATTCAGATACAGGCCATTGGCAATATGCACCCGCAGCCCGGCCGTCGCCGGATGATGCGCCCAAAGCGGGAACAATGCCTGCGCAACCGCGATCAGGCCGAACGAGCCAAGCGCCAACACGATCAGCGCCCATTCCAGCGCACCGGGGACGGGTGGCGCGGGCAGATGCGGCCCCCAAAGGGCACCTGCGATCACATGTAGCGCAAAATAGGCCACGGCGGCGGCCAGCGAGGCCAAGGCGGTGCGCTGCGTCAGCGCGCGCGGGGCGGCATCTGCCAGACCTTGGGCCACCAAGTAGGCAACTCCGAAGATCAGGATCGCGCCAAGGGCCAAGGCTTGGGCAGATTTCGCGCCCATCACCGCGCCGAAGCCGGTGGCCACCACCGCGTATATCGCCAGCGCCAACAAGAAGGCCCGCGCCACCGCGCCAAGGCCGGGCACGGCGACCGGACCGGGCCGGGTAACACCCGCGACCGCCCGAACAGCACCACCGGAGGCAAGGAACGCATGCGCCTTGTACATGGAATGCGCCACGATATGCAGCAGTGCCAGCGCCCACAGGCCCAATCCGCATTGCAGCAGCATGAACCCCATCTGGCTGACGGTGGACCATGCAAGCGCGGTTTTCACGGCGCTTTGCGTTAGCATGACCATGGCTCCGAACAGCGCGGTCAGACCACCGAGCATCACCAGCGCAGCCAAAGCGCCGGGGCTGGCTTGCACGAGTTCTGCGTTGCGGATCAGCAGAAAGCCACCGGCGTTAATAATGCCCGCATGCAGCAAAGCGGATACAGGGGTCGGCGCTTCCATCACTTCTGTCAGCCAGCCATGCAGCGGGAAAGACGCGGTTTTCAGCGCCGCTGCCAGCACCAGGAAGCCAACGGCCACATGCCCCGCCACCGGCAGACCATCTTGTGCAGCCGCGCCCAGCGCCACCACATCAACAGTGCCAAAGGCTTGCCACAGAAACAATGCGGCCAGAACCAGTGCCAAATCGCCCGCGCCCCAGACAATGGTGAACTTGGTGGCCGCGCGCTGGGCTTCTGCCCGGTCGGCATAGAACAACAGCAAGTGCCGCAGCACCAAACCGACGGCGATGAAAGACGCAATCAGCACCGGCAAGCTGCCCGACTGCACAAGCGTCAGAACAGCGGCGAGCGCGGTCAGCATAAGGCCGTGGAACTGCCCTTCATGCGCTTCGCCATCCAGATAGCTGCGCGAGTAGCGCACCACGATCCAGCCAACAAAGGCCACAAGCAGGGTCATGGTCGCGCTGGCGGCATCCAACCGCAGCGAAAGACCGCCCGTCCCAGTGCTGACCGCACCACCCATGACAAGTTGACCCGCGCCCAGTGCAGCAAGCGCCAGCGCGCCAAGCGCCGCCGCCTCTGCCAGTTGCGGCACAAGTGCAGGGCGGCGGCCGGGGCGCAGAAACCCAAGGATGGCAGCCACCAGAACAAGTAGCGGGGCAAAGTGGCCCAATGGCAAAAGCGTCGTCATGTCAGCCCTCCGGTGAAAAATGCTGCATTGCGGATAACACTTGCCATTCTTCTATAAAATTACATATTTTCTTTATTATCGTTCTTTTTGATAGAATAATGCTGAACCTGCATCACCTGCGCCTGTTTCGCGCCGTAGCCACGGACGGCACCCTGACGGGTGCTGCCGGACGGTTGAACCTGTCGCAATCCGCCCTCTCTACACAGATCAAGGCCCTGGAAAGCGCGCTGGGCCATGACCTGTTCGAACGCCGCGGGCGCGGGCTGGTGCTGACCGAAGCGGGACGAATCGCGCTAGAACATGCCGAAACCATCTTCCGAACCGCCGAAGACCTGTCGGCAACATTGCGCGAACGCGGGCAGGTGCGCCGTGCGCTGCGCGTCGGCGCGCTGGCCACGCTGTCGCGCAATTTCCAGATGCAGTTTCTGGAACCGCTGGTGGGCCGCGCCGATGTCGAGGTGGTGCTACGGTCCGGCAACCAAAGCGACCTTCTGCGTGGGCTGGACGCCATGGCCTATGACGTGGTGCTGACCAACCTTGCGCCCGCGCGGGATGCGGCCAGCCCATGGCGGGTGCAACGCATTGCCTCGCAACCAGTTAGCCTGATCGGCACGCCTTTGCGGGCGGCCCGCGCACCAATGGCCTTGCCGGACCTGCTGACCTATGCGCCACTTGTGCTTCCCACGCCGGAAACCGCGCTACGCGCCGCGTTCGACGGGCTGATCGATCAGCTTGGGATTACGCCCAACATCGCCGCAGAGGCCGATGATATGGCCATGCTGCGCCTACTCGCCCGGGCCGATGCGGGTTTTGCCGTCATTCCCCCGATCGCCGTGCGGGACGAATTGCGCCAAGGAATGCTGGTGGAACTGAAACAGCTTGACGGGATAGACGAGACCTTCCTTGCCATCACCCGCGCACGGCGCTTTCCCAACCCGCTTGTAACAGAGCTTTTAGGCACATAAAGCGCTGCCTGCGATCTTGCGCAGCCCTGCGAAAGCCGCTAAAGCGCGCGTCATGGCGGGTGATTAGCTCAGTTGGTAGAGCGCTTCGTTTACACCGAAGATGTCGGGAGTTCGAGTCTCTCATCACCCACCATCAAGATGCATCCTCGCTGCGCGACTGGATAATCTCGCGTGAGGCCGAGGCGAATTCGCGGCTCCACACGACCCAAGCCGTAACCGCAATGCCCACCAGCAAGGACCACGCGCCTGCCACCCATGCCAAGGCGCACAGCGCAAAATACATGGACCGCAATCCGGCATTGAAATTTATCGCCGCGCGGGCATTCAGGTGCCCGGCCTTCAGCGCCAAGGGCAGGGTTTGCGGGTCCTCGGGGTCATTCGGCACGGCCCCCATGACCACAGAGCAATATCCGAAAACCCGGTTTGACCAGACGAATTTCAAGAACGCATTGCCCAGCATGAACAGCGGCAGAAACAGTTTGATTTGTAAAGCAACGCTGGCGCTTTCGATATTGGTCAGGCGGCTGGCCACACCCTGAAGCGGCTCGACATTCCCGATCAGGGCCAAGAGGCCGCCCATTGCCAAAAGGCAGGTCGAAGCAAAGAACGACGTGCTCTGGCGCAGGCTCATCATGATCTGTGCATCGAAAATCCGGGGCTGGCGGTGGGCCATCACCTTCATCCATTGCAACCGGTATTCCTGCATCAAAACCGTCACCGACGGGCTGGCCGCCGAGGGGTGTCCGATACGCCAACCCAGCCACAGCCAGACCGCGAAGAACAGAGCCACCGCCACGGCATCAAGCAGTGTCAGACTGCCCGCATTGTTCAAGAATGTCATGCCCATCACTTTGCCTGCATTGCCCACGTCACCTGAGCCCAACCGCTTGGCGCTGGCAAGCCCAGTCGCAGCCAATGGTTGGAATAAGGGAAAATCCGCGACCAGACATGCCCGCGCGCAAGCTGCGCCTGCGCTGCTGCCGCATTGGGCGTGTGGTAGGTTCGAAACAGACTGGTGCCGCCGACCAAGGCCCAACCCACCTCTGCTGCCAGCGAATCTAGGTGCCTGGCCTCTGTTGCAAGGCGGGCGCGGGTTGTCGTTTGCCACTGCGTGTCGGCCAACGCCGCTTGGCCTGCTACCAAAGCTGGCCCGCTGTTCGCCCAAGGGCCAGCCATGTCGCGCAGCATGCGGCCCTGCACATCACCCGCAATGACAAACCCTAACCGCAGGCCGGCCAAGCCAAAGAACTTGCCGAAAGAGCGCAGGACAAGCATCCGCTCTTCTGTCGGGGTCAGACAGGCCGCGACAGAGGCATCAGGCGTGACATCGGCAAAGCTTTCATCCACCACCACAAGCAGCCCAACACGGTCGCGCAAGCCCAGCAAGGTGCTCTGCGATAGAACACGCCCGTCGGGGTTGTTGGGCGACACAACGACAGCCAGATCGGCCCCCGCCAGCCCTTGGGGGCTGGCAACCTCTGCCACATGCCAACCCTGCGCCCGAAGGGCGGCGGCGTGTTCGTTATAGGTTGGGGCAACCACGCATGCCTGACCCGGCTTGCGCAAGCGCGGAACAAGCTGGATTGCCGCTTGCGCGCCCGACAGCGCCACAACTGGCGCCGTGGTGCCAAAATAGGCTTGCGCCGCTTTCTCCAAAGCGCGAACTGCATCAGAACAGGGCAAGCGGGCTAGCACTTGGGGTGTCAGGGCAGGCATCGGGTAAGGCACCGGGGTTCATACCGGTGGACAGGTCCAGCCAGTCGCCCGGTCCGTAAAGCGCCTGCGCGCGGGCCAGATCGCCCCCATGGTCACGCATGGGGCAGGCCCCAGATCGCGGCCAGACACAACAGCATGGCCCCCAGCATCCGCCGATACAGGGCCAAACCCCGGTCAAGATCGGCCGCATCGGCCTCTGCGCCCTCTGGGTTCAGCCACGGTTCTGGGGCGATCACATCGCCATATTGCCGTGGCCCGGACAGGCGCACACCCAGCGCGGCCGCCATTGCTGCTTCTGGCCAACCGGCATTGGGCGAGCGATGAGCGCGGGCATCCCGCAGCATAACGCGTAGCGCCCACAATGCCCTCCCGCTGACAAGCGCAAAAAGCACACCGGTCAGACGCGCCGGTATCAGGTTGACCACATCATCCAACCGGGCGGCGGTTTTGCCAAATGCGTCGTATCGGTCAGTGCGGTGGCCAATCATGGAATCGAGCGTATTGATGGCCTTATACGCCAGAATCCCCGGCAGACCCGCAACCACACCCCAAAACACGGGCGCGACAATGCCGTCGGCGCTGTTTTCCGCAAGGCTTTCCAGCGCAGCACGACTGATCGCGGCGTCATCGGCGCGCGAAACATCGCGCCCCACGATCATGGACACGGCCTGCCGCGCGGCGGGCAGGTCGCCCTTTGTAAGCGGTATGGCAACGGCGCGCACATGCTGGTGCATGGACCGCAAGGCAAGCAAGGGCCATGCAAGCACAGCGCCGATCGCGACGCCGGCGAACCCGTCTGGCAGCACCCCTTGCAACAGAACACCCATCACCGCAGCGCCACCAACAACCAAAAGCACTGTGATCGCACCCAAGGCCAGCCGCGCCGGGCGCGTGCCGTGGTTCCATCGGCGCTCCAGCAGGCTGATCACGCGCCCAACCCATGTCACCGGGTGGCCAATGCGCCGGAACAGCGCGTCTGGCCAGCCGACGGCCAGATCGATCAGGCAGGCCAGCAATATCATCGGCGCAAAGGTCATTGGCGGGTCCGGGCGAACATGTAGCGCAGCGATAGACGATCCCGAGCGGCCAATGCAATGGCGCAACCGACTGCCGCCGCCCCACCAAACAGAAAGGGCACCCGAAGGTGCCCATTTCCAAGTCTATCACAGACGGGTCACGCCAGCGAGCGCTCGACCTCTTCGCGCTCGAAAATTTCGATCACGTCTTTGGGGCGAATATCGTCGTAATTCTCGAAGGCCATGCCGCATTCCTGACCTGATTGCACTTCCTTGACCTCGTCCTTGAAACGCTTCAGGGTTTTCAGAGTGCCTTCGTGGATCACGACGTTGTCGCGCAGCAAGCGCACCCCGGCAGACCGGCGGGCCACACCTTCGGTGACCAGACAGCCAGCCACTTTGCCAACGCCCGACACTTTGAAGACTTCGCGGATCTCGGCATAGCCGATGAAATTCTCGCGCACTTCGGCGGACAGCAGGCCAGAGGCGGCAGCTTTGATGTCATCGACCAGATCGTAGATGATCGAATAATAGCGCAGTTCAACGCCCTTCTGGTTCGCGGAATTGCGAGCCGAAGCGTTGGCACGCACGTTGAACCCGATAATCGGCGCTTTCGAAGCTTCGGCAAGGCCCACATCGGTGTCGGTAATCGCGCCCACACCATAATGCAGCACGCGCACGCGCACTTCGTCATTGCCGATCTTTTCCAGCGCCTGAACGATGGCTTCGGCAGAGCCTTGCACATCGGCCTTCACCAGAACCGGCAGTTCGGCTACGTCCTTGTCTTCCTTCGCCTTCGCCATCAGCTGTTCCAGCGTGGTGGCGGCCCCGGCTGCGGCGCGTTTATCCTTGGCAGCCTGATGGCGATATTCGGCAATCTCGCGCGCTTGGGCTTCGGTTTCGACCACGTTCAGCACATCGCCCGCTTCGGGCGTGCCGTTCAGGCCCAGCACCTCTACGGGAACCGACGGGCCGGCTTCCTTGACGCGTTCGCCTTGGTCGTTTTGCAACGCCCGCACCTTGCCCCATTGCTCGCCCACAACGAAGATGTCGCCTTGGCGCAATGTGCCGTTCTGCACCAGAACAGTCGCAACCGGGCCACGGCCCACGTCAAGCTGCGCTTCGATCACAGCACCCATGGCGGCACGGTTGGGGTTGGCTTTCAGTTCAAGGATTTCTGCCTGAAGCGCGATGGCCTCCAGCAACTCATCCAGCCCTTTGCCGGTCACGGCAGATACTTCCACGTCCTGCACATCGCCTGACATGGCTTCGACGACAACTTCATGCTGAAGCAACCCAGTGCGCACCTTGTTGGGGTCGGCAGCAGGCTTGTCGCATTTATTGATGGCCACGATCATCGGCACCTTTGCGGCGCGGGCGTGATTAATCGCCTCTACCGTCTGCGGCATGACCGAATCGTCGGCGGCCACAACCAGCACAACAATGTCGGTTACATTCGCACCGCGGGCGCGCATGCTGGTAAAGGCCGCGTGGCCCGGAGTGTCCAGAAACGACAGCACAGCGCCGCTTTCGGTCGTGACCTGATAGGCCCCGATATGCTGGGTGATACCGCCCGCTTCGCCAGAGACAACGCTGGTTTTGCGGATCGCATCCAGAAGCGAGGTTTTGCCGTGGTCGACATGCCCCATGATCGTTACGATCGGTGGGCGCGGCAGCAGGTTTTCGGGATCATCCTGAACCTGTTCGATCACCTGTTCCACGTCGGAATCGGACACGCGCACCATCTTGTGGCCGAATTCCTCGATCAGGATCTCGGCGGTGTCGGCGTCGATGGATTGGTTCATGGTGGCCATGACACCCATCTTCATCAGCGCCTTGACCACATCGGCCACGCGTTCCGCCATGCGGTTCGCCAATTCTTGCACCACGATGGTTTCGGGCAGCTGCACTTCGCGCACAACTTTCTCGCGCGACTGGGTCTGACCCATCGCCTTTTGGCGGGCTTTTTCCTGCTTGCGTTTCATGGCCGCAAGCGAGCGTTCGCGCCCTGCCCCACCTGTCAGCGCGTCATTCAGCGTCAGCTTGCCAGCGCGGCGACCGCCATCTTCGCGCGGTTTGGACGGACGACCGGCGCGATCGTCTTCCGTGCGTTTGGCAGGCTTGCGCGCGTCATTCCCGGCCGGGCGCGAGCGCTCGGACAATGGCGCATCGGGCACCGCGGGCGCTGCGGTTTCTTCTACAGGCGCGGCCTTGCGGGTTTTGACGGCTTCGGCCTCTGCCTTGGCGCGGGCATCTTCTTCTTCCTTGGCGCGCAGGGCCGCTTCGCGCTCGCGCTCTTCGCGTTCGCGGGCCTCGGCTTCGTCGCGGCGGCGCTGGCGCTCTTCTTCGCGGGCCTTTTCGTCGGCGGCGCGGGCTGCGGCTTCTTCTGTCTCGCGCGCTCTGGCGGCGGACAGCGCCTTCAGGCGGCGCTCCATCTCTACCTCAGAGATACCGGCGGGACGGCGCGACGGATCGGATTTTGGCGTGCCCGCAGGCTTGCCCGCAGCAGCACCCGGCTGGGCCCCTGCTTTGGGAACCACAACGCGCTTGCGCTTCTTCTCGACCACAACAGACTTGGTGCGCCCATGGCTGAAGCTTTGCTTCACCTGACCGCCTTGTCCGCCTAGTCCAAGTGTCTTCTTTCCGTCTGTATCGCTCATACGTCCGTCTTATCCTCTCCGGCGGCATATCCACCGATATCTGTGCGCAATCCTGCCAGTCTTGCCGCTTCCTCTACAACAGGTCGCCGCAATCCGCCAGCACGAAGCGCGGCATGTATCACATGTTCACGACCGAATGCCAAACCCAGTTCTTGGGCCGACAGCCAGTCTATATAGGTCGCCTCGCCCTCGGGCGGGCGTAATTTGGTCTTGCCGCGTGGCGATCCATCGGCGGCCTGTATCAGCACCGCCATCTCATCGGCCATGGCCAATTCGCGGCACTTCTCGTAGCCCGCAACGGCTTGTCCGCTTTTGCGCGCAAGCGACAACAGATCAAGCGCGCGGCGCAGGATCAGCGCCGTGACCAGATCGGCCAGCCCTTCTGGCACCGTGACAGGCTGTTTGGCTGCGCGGGCAAAGAGCTTCTTCTTCACCGCCAAATCCAAGGCACCGCGATCCGCGCTGACCCAGATGCCCCGGCCCGGCAGCTTGCCTGCCACATCCGGCACGATCTGGTTGTCCGGCCCGACCACGAAGCGGATCAGCCCGCGCGCAGGCTGGCTTTGCCCGGTGGCAATGCAGCGCCGCTCGGGCTCTTCGCGTTCATCCTTGCGCCCGCCGCGTGCCATCCGGTTGATTCCTTAGCGCGACTCGGCCTCGACCTCGGCCTCGGCCTCTTCGGCGTCGTCCTCCATCTCGGTCGGGTCGACCCAGCCCAGCAGAACGCGCGCGGTCATGACCAGCGTCTGCGCTTCTTCAAGGCTCATGTCGAACTGCTCCAGCAGCCCTTCATCCTTTACGCGCTCGCCATTGACGGTGGTCCAGCCGCCCGCCAATTCCCAATCGGCGCAGGTAGCGAAATCTTCCAGCGTCTTGATGCCATCTTTCGCCAGCGCTTCCACCATCTGGGGCGTCAGGCCGTCGAATTCGATCAGGCTGTCTTCGACCCCCATTTCACGGGCATTGGCCAGCGCGGCAGCCGCCACGGCTTCCAGACGCTCGCGGGCGCGGGTTTGCAGCTCTTCTGCGGTTTCTTCGTCGAACCCGTCGATGGCCAGAAGCTCGTCCAGATCGACATAGGCCACTTCTTCGAGAGCGGTGAATTCTTCCGCAACCAGAAGCTGCGCCATCATCTCGTCAATGTCCAATTCGTCCATGAACAGTTTGGTGCGTGCGGCAAATTCGGCCTGACGGCGGGCCGATTCGTCCGATTCGGTCAGGATGTCGATGTCCAGACCGGTCAACTGGCTGGCCAGACGCACGTTCTGGCCCCGGCGACCAATCGCAAGCGACAGTTGTTCATCAGGCACAACGACCTCGATCTTGCCCGCTTCCTCGTCGATCACAACCTTGGAGACTTCTGCCGGTTGCAGCGCGTTCACAAGGAACGTGGCCTGATCTTCGGTCCACGGGATGATGTCGATCTTCTCGCCCTGAAGCTCGTTCACCACTGCCTGCACACGGCTGCCGCGCATACCCACGCAAGCGCCGACCGGGTCGATGCCGGAATCATACGAGATAACGCCGATCTTGGCGCGCGAACCGGGGTCGCGGGCGACCGCCTTGATCTCGATAATGCCGTCGTAGATTTCCGGCACTTCCATCTTGAACAATTCGGCCATGAATTCCGGCGCGGTGCGCGACAGGAAAATCTGCGGACCGCGCGCTTCGCGGCGCACATCTTTTACGTAGCAGCGGATGCGGTCGCCGTTGCGGTAGCTTTCGCGGCCAATCTTCTCATTCCGGCGCAGGATCGCTTCGCCCGCGCCCACATCGACGATGATATTGCCGTATTCTTCGCGCTTGACCACGCCGTTGATGATGGTGTGCGCGCGATCCTTGAATTCTTCATACTGGCGGTCGCGCTCGGCTTCGCGGACACGCTGCAAGATCACCTGCTTCGCGGATTGCGCGGCGATCCGGCCCAGTTCCACGGGCGGCACTTCGTCAACAATCTCATCCCCAACCTTGGGGTCGTCCAGATAGGGCGCGGCCTGCTTGACGGTCAGTTCGGCGTGGTGGTTTTCCAGCACGTCATCTTCGACCACGGTGCGCACGCGGGTGAACCGTGCAACCCCGGTCTTGCGATCGATCTTGACGCGGATGTCCATATCGGCGCCGTAGCGCGACTTGGCCGCGCGGGCGAGGCTGTCTTCCATCGCCTCGATCACCAATTCGGCGTCGATCATCTTTTCGCGCGCCACGGCTTCGGCGGTTTGCAGCAGTTCCAACTGGTTTGCAGATGTGATGGCCATCTTAGCTCTCCTCGGGGCGCGCTTGGTCATCCGGCGCGTCGGTTTCAATCTCGTCGAATTGCGATTCGTCTATGGCACCGCTGGCTTTTCGGGCGCGCAGCATTTCCGCGATCAACTCGTCCGTCAGGACCAGCTTGGCGTCCGACAGCCAGTCGAATTGCAGGCCGATGGTGACGGTCTCGTCGCCTTCTTCCAGCTCGATCAGCACTTCGTCGCCTTCAACCCCGGCCAGAATGCCGCGAAAGCGGCGGCGACCGTCGATCAGTTCCGTCGTCTCGATCCGCGCCTCGTAGCCATTCCACGCGTCGAAATCTTTCAACCGGGTCAGCGGGCGGTCAATGCCGGGGCTGGACACTTCCAGCGTATAGGCATCTTCCAGCGGATCTTCGACATCCAGAACAGCCGACACGGCCGTGGAAATATCGGCGCAATCCTGCACTTCTATCCCGCCATCGGGACGGTCGGCCATGATCTGCAAGGTCCGGGTCCGGCCCGACATCACCCGAAGGCGCACCAGTTCAAATCCTAAACCCTCGATCACCGGGGCGACAATGGCTGCCAGCCGTTGGTCGAGCGTGGTTTTCGCGATCAGGTCGGACATGACCCCTCCTTGGGGTTCAGAAAACAAAAAACGGGCCATGCGGCCCGTTGAAATTTCCGGTGGTGCATCTTTCGGCGCGCCGCTGTTGCAAGCGATATAGGCCTATGCGCACACAAACGCAAGGGGGTTGCGCGCGGGCAACAGGACTCGACTTGGGGCCAGTCGCAGATATATGAACATAACAAGAACAAACCCAAGGCCAGCCATGTCCGACCCCACCTATGCAGAGCTTTGCGTGACCAGCAATTTCAGCTTCCTGCGGGGCGCGTCGCACCCGGAAGAACTGGTCACGCGCGCCGCCGAGTTGGGGCTGCATGCCATTGCCATCACCGACCGCAATTCGGTTGCGGGCGTGGTGCGGGCCTATGCGGCGCTGAAGGAACTGGCGCGGCTGCGCGCGGACGGGGTGGCCCATGCCGCGGGCGTGCGCGCCCGGCGCCAGACCGATCCCTCCAGCCGCCAGACCACCGCGCCAGATGCCGCGCCGCTTGCGCTTTCCGATCACCCCTTACCCCGGCTGATCCCCGCTGCGCGGCTGGTGCTGACCGACAGCGCGGTCGACTGGCTGGCGCTGCCCACCGACCTGCCCGCATGGTCGCGGCTGACACGGCTTCTGACCCTTGGCAAACGCCGCGCGCCCAAGGGCCAGTGCCACCTTGCACGCGCCGATCTATACGCAGGCTGCCAGGGCATGATCCTGATCGCGCTGCCGCCCGACCCGTTGCAAATGCCCGTGCCCGATGACCTGCGCGCCATGCTGGGCCATTTCCCCGGCCAATGCTACCTTGGCGCCGCGCCCCGCTATGACGGGCGCGACCCGGCGCGGCTGGCGCAGCTTGGCGCATGGGCGCAAACCACCGGCCTGCCCATGGTCGCGCTGGGCGATGTGCTGATGCATAGCGCCCAGCGCCGCCCGCTGGCCGATGTGCTGACCTGCCTGCGCTTTGGCCTGACGATAGACAGTATCGGCCAGCACCGCCTGCCCCATGCCGAACACCGGCTGAAAGGCGGCGCGGAAATGGCGCGGATGTTCAAGCATCACCCCGCCGCCATCCGCCGCTCTGTGCAAATTGCCGATGCCTGCGCCTTCGGGCTGGACGAGCTGCGCTACCAATACCCCGACGAGGCGCAGAACGGCGAACCCGCCCAAGCCCGGCTGGAACGGCTATCCGCCGAAGGGCTACGCCACCGCTACCCCGCAGGCGCGCCGCCCAAGATTGTCGAGCGGGTGGAAAAGGAACTGCGCCTGATCGCCGATCTGGACTACGCCCCCTATTTCCTGACCGTGCATGACATTGTGCAATTTGCCCGGTCACGCGGCATCCTATGCCAAGGGCGCGGGTCGGCGGCAAATTCGGTCGTGTGCTACCTGCTGGGCGTGACCGAAGTGCCGCCCGAATCGATCACGCTTATTTTCGAGCGGTTCATCAGCAAGGAACGCGGAGAGCCGCCCGATATTGACGTCGATTTCGAACATGAACGCCGCGAAGAGGTCATCCAGTGGATTTACGACCGCTACGGGCGCGACCGCGCGGGCCTGACCGCGACCGTCATCCATTTCCGCACCCGGGCGGCCATCCGCGAGGTCGGCAAGGTTATGGGCCTGAGCGCCGATGTGATCGGGCGGTTGTCGGGGCAACTTTGGGGCTGGTCCGCAGCACCCCCCGACGCCGACCGCCTGCGCGAAGCAGGGCTGGACCCCAGCGACCGCCGCATCGGGCAAGCCTTGGCGCTGATCTCAGAAATCATCGGCTTTCCCCGCCACCTGTCGCAGCATGTCGGCGGCTTCGTCATCACCAAGGGGCGGCTGGATGACCTGTGCCCGATTGAGAACGCGGCCATGGACGACCGCACCATCATCGAATGGGACAAGGATGATATCGACACGCTCGGCCTGCTGAAGGTCGATGTGCTGGCGCTGGGCATGCTGACCGCGATCCGCAAATCCTTTGCCCTGCTGGCGCAGCACCGGGGCGCGCGGCTGGACTTGGCCAATGTCCCGCCCGAAGACCCGGCAGTCTACGACATGCTCTGCCGGGCCGATGCGATTGGCGTGTTTCAGGTCGAAAGCCGCGCACAGCTCAACTTTCTGCCCCGGATGCGCCCGCGCGCCTTTTACGATCTGGTCTGCGAGGTTGCCATCGTGCGCCCCGGCCCCATTCAGGGCGGCATGGTGCACCCGTTCATCAACCGCCGTCAGGGCCGCGAGCCCGTCGAAGACCTTGGCCCCGCCATGATGGAGGTGTTGGGTCATACTTACGGCGTGCCGCTATTCCAAGAACAGGCCATGCAGATTGCCGTGGTCGCCGCAGGCTTCACCCCGGCAGAGGCCGACCAATTGCGCCGCGCACTCGCCACCTTCAAGCGCATGGGCACGATCGGCGGCTTTCGGGACCGCTTCATCACCGGCATGCTACAGCGCGGCTACGACCCCGACTTCGCGGCGCGGTGTTTCGCCCAGATCGAGGGCTTCGGCAGCTACGGCTTTCCCGAAAGCCATGCCGCCAGCTTCGCGCGGCTGGTCTATATCTCGGCTTGGCTGAAATGCCACCATCCGGCGGTGTTTACCTGCGCGCTGCTGAACAGTCAGCCGATGGGGTTTTACGCCCCCGCCCAATTGGTGCGCGACGCGCGCGAGCATGGGGTGGAAATTCGCCCCGTCTCGATCAACCATTCCGACTGGGATTGCACGCTGGAGATGCGCGCGGATGGCGCGCTGGCCCTGCGCTTAGGCTTTCGCCAGATCAAGGGTGTGGGGCAGGAAGATGCCGACTGGATCGTCGCCGCGCGCGGCAATGGCTACCCGGACATAGACAGCTTGTGGCGTCGCGCAGGCGTGCCCCCCGATACGCTGGAACGGCTGGCCGAGGGCGACGCCTTCACCGCCATTGGCCTGTCGCGCCGCAATGCTCTTTGGCAGGTCCGGGCCTTGCGCGCGCCCACGCCCCTGCCGCTGTTCGGGCTGGATGGCGAAGGCGAACGGGAACCCACCGTCACCCTGCCCGACATGAGCTTGGGCGAAGCCGTGGTCGAAGATTACCTGTCGCTGCGCCTGTCCCTGCGCGCCCATCCGCTGGAACTGCTGCGCCCGCGCCTGCCGCAAACCCTGCCGCATGACAAGCTGCCCACCGCCACACGCCGCATCACCATCGCGGGGCTTGTCATTACCCGCCAGCGCCCCGGCACGGCGTCGGGCGTGGTGTTCCTGACGCTGGAAGATGAAACCGGCTGCGCCAATGTGGTCGTGTGGAAAACCATGTATGACCGCTTTCGCCGCGCCGTCATTGGCGGTCGGCTGCTACGCGTCACGGGCCGAGTGCAGCGCGACGGGCCGGTGACCCATGTCATCGCGGAACAGATCGACGACATCTCCCCACTGCTGGGCCAACTTGGCGGCCCCGCGCCGCTCCCTCCCAATGATGGCCGCGCGGATGAAACCCGCCGCCCTGTGCCCAGCATGGCCCCCCACACATCCGGCGCGCGCCACCCGCGCGACCAGGCGCGCAAGTTGTTTCCCAGCCGGGATTTCCACTAACCCCCTTCATCCTTGCAAAAATATCCTGGGGGAGACGCGCGTCAGCGCGGCGGGGGCAAAGCCCCCTAATCCGGCTGGCCGCCTGTCCACGCCGCCCATAAATCCGGGCGCCGTGCCTGTGTCACAGCCTCCGACTGCTCCTGCCGCCAGCGCGCGATCTCGGCATGGTTGCCCGACAGCAGCACCGGCGGAATGCCAAGACCGTTCCACTCGGCGGGCTTGGTGTATTGCGGATGCTCCAGCAAGCTCGCGCTGAAACTTTCTTCCTCGGTAGATTCGGCATTGCCCAGCACCTCGGGCAAAAGCCGGACGGTCGCATCAATCATCGCCTGCGCGGCCAATTCGCCCCCGGTCAGGACGAAGTCTCCCAAGGACACTTCTTCAACCGCGTAATGATCCAGCACCCGCTGGTCGACCCCCTCGAAGCGGCCACAGAGCAGGGTCACCCCTTTCGCGCGCGACCAATCCCGCGCCATGGCTTGCGTGAAGGGCCGCCCCCGCGGCGAAAGGTAAACCAACGGCCAAGCGGCGCGATTCTCGGGCATACCCCGTTGCGCATCGTCGATGGCGCGGCTTAGCACATCGGCACGCAGCACCATGCCAGCACCGCCGCCTGCGGGCGTGTCATCCACGTTGCGGTGTTTGCCAAGCCCATAAGGGCGCAGATCAATCGTCTCTAGCCCCCAACGCCCTTCCTTCAAGGCGCGCCCGGTCAGCGACAGGCCCAGAACGCCGGGAAACGCCTCTGGGAACAGGGTGATGATCCGCGCCTGCCATACACGCGCAGACGCACGCGGCCGGTCCATATCGCGCGGCGCAAGCGAGGGCGTGACAGACAGCCGTCCCGCCGCGCGCCGTGGGGGCGCTGCGCTCATTCCAGCAGCCCTTCCGGCGGGTCGGCCACGATGCGTCCTGCCGTCAGGTCCACCGTTGGCACGATCGCACGGGTAAAAGGCAACAGAACCGCGCCTTTCTGCCCCGGCGTGACCAGTTCCAACAGATCGCTTGCGCCGTGGTTCAAAACCGCTTTCACCCGGCCCAAGGCCGCGCCGCCCGTGTCGAACACCTGAAGGCCGATCAGGTCGGCATGATAGAATTCGTCATCCGGCAGGCTGGGCAGGCGGTCGCGGTCCACGAACAGGCGCAGCCCACGCAATGCGTCCGCGGACTCGCGCGTGGTTACGCCGCCAAGCCGCGCGGCAAAACCTTGGGCAATTGCGGCCCCCAGTGTCACGTCAAAACTGCGGGTGCCGTCTTCGGACCAAAGCGGGCCGTAAGCGGCAATCGCCTCTGGTTCCGCGCAAAAGCTTTTCAGGCGCACTTCGCCGCGCACACCATATGCCCCGGCAACCGCGCCGACGCAGACGCGCTCGGACCTGTGTTTCTCCGACCCTGCTTGCCCAGCCATGGTCATCCTCTTGGTTATAACGCTCTCCGCCTTTTTCGAATTCCGACGGGAATTGCAAGTCAGGTCAAGACGGATTGATAGATCTGTTCCATGCGCGTGATCCGCTTTTCCCAATCATACTCGGCGTGGATCAGGTCTTGTCCCGCCTGCCCCATGCGCTGTGCAAGATCGGGATGTTCGGCCAGATGCACAATGGCATTGGCCAAGCGGTCGGCAAAACTGTCTGCTGGGGCCGGGTGAACCAAGACGCCCGTTGCGGGGGTGACATAATCCGCCGGTCCACCCCAGTCCGACGCGATGACCGGCACACCCAGCGCCATCGCTTCCAGAATGACCGCGCCGCCACATTCGCGCAGCGAGTTCAAGATCAGCACATCCGCCCCCGTCAGACGCGCGGCACATTCGGGTTGCGTTAAAAACCCGTGGACATAGACACCGGGCAGGTTGCGCGCTTCAATCCATGCGCGTTCGGGGCCATCGCCCAATATGTCCAGCGTTATGTTCAAATCGGGCCTGCGCGCGCGCGTAATCTCTAGCGCCTGCATGGTCAGATCCAGCCCCTTGAGGGCAATCATCCTTCCCATAAACACCATCCGGAACCCTTGGCGCTTGCTTGGCCCGCTATGCGGTGGGGGTGGCACCCAGATGGACAGATCCACACCATTTTCTGGAATGGTCAGAATGTTCGGATGGTCCAGCGGCAGGGCGCGCCGGGTGCGTTCATTGGCCACCATCAGCAAAGCAGCCTTGCGTTTGCCTGGCCAAAGCCGGTTGGCCAGGCGCGCGGTCATGCGCCCCAGCTTCAGAAACACCCGCGACGCGCGGCCTTCGCGGGCGTCAAAGCCAGGCGGGTAGGACATACCGCCATTCATCGGGCCAATCACCACTGGCACCCCTAGGCCATATAACGGTGACGGCGTTGCCGGAGAGACGGGGATCGGCTGGTGCACAAGGTCGAAAGCGTGCTGCGCCACCAACCGGCGCGCAATGCGCCGCATGTCCCAAGCCGTCAGGATGCCGATCAGATTGCCGAACAGACGGTCGCGCAGCCCATCAGGGAACCGTTCGCCGAAGGCCCACAACACGCGATGCGCGCGAGCATCTTCGATGTAATGAGTGACGGGAGCAAGATTTGGATAATCGGTGCTGATTTCATCACGATTGCGCGCATGGGTTATCAGCACCACGTCGTGCCCGCGCGCCTGTAACCTTTTGGCATAGATCAGGGGCAGGATCGCTTCGCCACCCTTGCGGGCGGATGCGTTTTCTCCCGCGATCAAAATGCGCATAAACCTGACCTTACTTGTGGGCGTATGACAAAAGCCTACCCGCCATCAGGCCATGCCGCCAGTTCGAAAACCAATCTGGGGCGGAAATGGACCGGGCAGAAAGCCCGCCCGGTCCATAGAAAAAGGTTATTCCGCAGCCTCGGTGGCTTTTTCTGCCTTGGCGGCCTTTTCCTTGGCGCGCTCCAACGCTTTCTTGCCGGGCTGGGCTTTCTTCATGTTAGCGCGG
>JAFGVZ010000095.1 GCA_016937725.1 Paracoccaceae bacterium
CACCTCTCGATCGTTGAGGCGTCTCATAACATCATCATGCTGCACATGATGCGGGCCATGTTCGACCTGCTGCACAAAGGCGTGTTCTACAATCGACAAATGATCTTCCGCCAGCGCGCCACCCGCAGCGATCTGCTGGCGCAACACAAGGCGATCAATAGCGCCATTCAGGCGCGCGACCCGAAGGCCGCCAAGGCCGCGGCGATTGCGCATCTGGATTTTGTCGAGCAGATCATGAACGACCACAAACGCAGTGAACATAACGAAGCAATTGCCCGGTTGCGGTTCGAACATGCACAACAGGGCGTGTAACCGCAAAGCATGAAAAAACCCGGCAGTGCTGCCGGGTTTTTCTAATTGGGACCGGGCGAAAGTTTAGTGCAAACGCTCGCCAGCGGCTTTGATGGCGTCTGTCACAAGCGTATCGGCGCGGGCGTCATCAATATTCTTGGCGATGACGCTGCTGGCCGCTGCGATAGCAACAGACGCCGCGCGATCCCGCACCTGACGAATGGCCGACGCTTCGGCAGACGCGATCTGATCTTCCGCCGCTTTCAACCGACGGGCGATGGACGCTTCGATCTCCGCCTTGGTCTGTTCCGCCGCAAGCTGCGCGTCAGCCTTGGCACTCTCGACTATGCGAGCGGCCTGCTCTTTGACTTCGGCCTGCTTGCGCTCGAAAGACGCGTGCAGTTCCAATGCCTCTTCACGCAGGCGGCGGGCTTCGTCCAGCTCGGCCTTGATCGTCTCGGCACGGCTATCAAGGAAACCGCCCAGCTTGCCGGGCACTTTCGCGTAGATCAGCACACCGCTGAAAATAAGGAACGCGGCCAGAACGATCAGGTCGGTGTTATAGAGCGAGAAGAACGGCTTGCCTTCAACCGCCGCCATAGCAGGGCTGGCCAGAAGCGCGGCAAGAATTGCGATCCGCAACATCATGCATCCCCCTTCATCTGGGCCTTGACCGCTGCGGTCACGCTGCGCGCATCCGCTTTCACATCAAACGCCGCCAGAATGTCCTTGGTGACATCGGTGGAGACCTCATTCACCATCTCGACCGCGTTGGCGGTGATCTCGCGGATGCGCTTCTCCGATTCTGCCGATTTCGCGGCGATTTCCGCATCGGCCTTGGCAATCTGCGCATTCAGCGCTTCTTGCATTTCTGCCTTGGCAGCTTCGACAATGCGGCTTGCCTCCGCGCGGGCATCTGCTTCCGCCTTTTTGAAGGCTTCCTCGGCTTCCAGCGCTTTCAGCTTGTATTCCTCTGCCGCGGCAATGTCGGCGGTAATCGCACTCCGGCGATCGGCCAAAACCGACGCAACACGCGGCAAGGCCACGCGCGACATGACGAAATACAACACCACCATAGCCACGACCAGCCAGAAAATCTGGTTCGAGAAGGTGGTTACATCCAGTTGGGGCATGCCTGGCCCCGTAGCGGCAGTGTCTGCCATATCATCCCCCTAACCCCGGAAAACACTGGTGAGGCGCAACAACGCCCCACCAGCCGTAAGGATACGTCGGGAAGATCTTAGACGGCGAACATCAGCAGCAGAGCAACGAGGAACGAGAAGATCCCCAGTGCTTCTGCGAATGCGATGCCAATGAACAGGAATGCGGTCTGGCCAGCAGCGGCTGACGGGTTACGCAATGCGCCTGCCAGGTAGTTGCCAGCGACGTGGCCCACACCGATCCCTGCACCACCCATGCCCAAGCATGCGAGGCCAGCACCGATATAAGCGCCCATTTGTACGATATCGCCTTCCATAGTCGTCTCTCCTTACGTTGGAATTGGCTAGATAGGGTTCAGACCTTGCGCCCTTAGTGAGCCGGGTGCAGCGCGTCTTTCAGATAGACGCAGGTCAGAATGGTGAACACATAGGCCTGAATAACGGCCACAAGCAGTTCCAGCGCGTAAAGCGCGGTCACCGCCAGAATGGGAAGAAAGAAGAACGCGCCAAGTGCCGCGGCAAAACCTGCAAACACCTTGGCCACGGCGTGCCCTGCCATCATCGCGCCAGCAAGACGGATGGAATGGCTGACCGGGCGCACGAAGTAAGAAATCACCTCGATCAGCGCCAGAACCGGGCGCAGAGCCAAGGGCGCGCTGCTGACCCAGAACAGTTTCAGAAACTTCGTGCCGTGCAGGATGAACCCAAGCGCTGTGACCGCAAAGAACACGGTAAACGCCAGAACCGCCGTGACCGCGATATGCGAGGTGGTGGTAAAGGCGAACGGGATCAGGCCCAGCAAGTTGGCAAACAGCACAAACATGAATAGGGTGAAGATGTAGGGGAAGAAGCGCACGGCATCGTGGCCTGCCACATCCTCGACCATCTTGTAGATGAAACCGTAGGTCATTTCTGCCGCAGATTGCGCGCGGCTTGGCACCATCGCGCGACCGCGCGCCCCGACGACCATCAGCAGCGTTGCGGCAACAACAGTCAGCGCCATCCACAACGTGACATTGGTGGGCGTATACCAAGCAATATCACCCCCAAACAGCGCTTCGACCCGAAACTGATCCATTGGCTTGATGACAAGGCCGCCACTTTCTTCTGCCACAGGTCTAGTCCTCTTTCTGTGCGCCCGCTTGCGGCGGGGTCGATTGATCTGTCGTCACGGCCAATTCGCGTGCCGAGCGGAGCATGGTCTGCACACCGGCGGCGAAGCCCAGCAATGTAAACACCACCAGAAACAGAGGAATTGTGCCAAACAGCCAATCCAGCCCGTATCCGATGCCAGCCCCAAGCAACAGGCCGGTAACAAGTTCGATCACCATACGCCAGCCCACTTGGGCAATCGAATGATGGTCTTGCGCGACCGGTTTTGGGTCATGCTTGGCCCGAACCTGCGAGATGCGTGTTTCGAGTGCCTTGAGGCGCTCGCGCTCTTCGCTGTCGGTCATGCCCTCTCCGATTACAAGTTGGGCGCAAGCTATGCAGAGGGGGCTTCAGAGTCAAGAAAGCAATGTGATGAGCATATTCAAATAACTAACTGATATAAATGAATAAAAATTTATGCGTGATTCTCATTGGCCGCCACCACCACCGATTTCGCGCTTGCAGCATATTCAACCATTCAGTTGACCTTTCTGCGGGTCCGCGAAAGATAGTGTTATGCATATGCCCCCTGCCCCTTCGCTTGATCTGGTTTTCACCGCGCTCGCCGACCCCACACGGCGCGCCATTCTGGCCATGCTGCTGGAAGACGACATGGCCGTGACCGATGTGGCAGAGCCGTTTGCGATGTCATTGGCCGCCGTG
>JAFGVZ010000096.1 GCA_016937725.1 Paracoccaceae bacterium
CCCGAAACGATTAGATGTTTAGCCACGGACGGGCTTGCCCCGTTCCTGATGTAAGGAGGCACCCATGGTCCAACTGACCCTGCCCAAGAACAGCCAGATGCGCACCGGCAAAACTTGGCCGAAGCCCGAAACCGGGGGCAAGCTGCGAAAATTCAGCATCTATCGCTGGAACCCGGATGACGGCGATAACCCGCGCGTGGACAATTACTTCGTCGATCTGGACGATTGCGGACCGATGGTGCTGGACGCGCTGATCTATATCAAGACCAAGATCGACCCCACGCTGACCTTCCGCCGGTCCTGCCGCGAGGGCATTTGCGGGTCTTGCGCGATGAATATTGACGGGCAGAACCGCTTGGCCTGTATCTTCGGCATGGACGAAGTGAAGGGCGATGTGAAAATCTACCCCCTGCCCCATATGCCCGTGATCAAGGATTTGATCCCGGACCTGACGCATTTCTACGCGCAGCACGCGTCGATCAAGCCATGGCTGGAGACGAAGTCGAACACGCCCGCGAAGGAATGGAAGCAATCCATCGAGGACCGTGAGAAGCTGGACGGGCTTTATGAATGCGTGATGTGCGCCTGTTGTTCCGCGTCTTGCCCGAGCTATTGGTGGAACGGCGACCGCTACCTTGGCCCGGCCGCCCTGCTGCATGCTTACCGCTGGTTGATCGACAGCCGGGACGAGGCGACGGGCGAGCGTCTGGACGATCTGCACGACCCGTTCAAGCTGTATCGCTGCCACACGATCATGAGCTGCGCCAAGACCTGCCCGAAGGGACTGAACCCCGCCAAGGCGATTTCCGAGATCAAGAAAATGATGGTCGAGCGCGTTCTCTGACATCTGCCAAGGGGGGCGCTCGCGCCCCCCTCTGGGCCTGATCGGCCCATTCGCCCCCTGAGGATATTTGGGCAAGGATGAAATAGCACGGGTTCGTGCTACACTTTGGGCATGGATTCGAAGACCCCGATTGATGTGATCGTGTTGCGTGGCCTGTTGGCGGTTGCGTTGACGGGGCTGGCGATGGTGGGGATCGGCATGGCAATGACCGACAGCACCCGCGTGCTGCGCACCATGCCACCGCCGGACTATGCTTTGAGCGTGTCGGAGGATGGCGAGAGCTTTCGCTTCTCGGGGCTGGTCGATTTCGGGCTGACGCGGGATTTGCGAGCCTTGGCGGTGACCCATCCGCAGGTGAAGCGGTTGGTGCTGGACAGCCATGGCGGCTATATCGCAGAAGCGCGCGGCGCGGTTACGGTGTTGCAGGCACGCGGGATTGCCACCCATGTCGAGGGGCATTGCGCCTCTGCCTGCGCACTGATTTTTGCAGGCGGAACTCGGCGGTCCCTCGCACCAGAGGCGCGGATCGGGCTACATGGCTACGCGCTGCGCCCCGGCAACATATATTTCGGCATGATCGACCCGCGCCGCGAAATGGCGCGCGATATGGCGATTTACCGGGCGCAGAATATCGACGAACCGTTCGTGCGGAAATTGGCGATCCTACCGCAAGCGCCGATGTGGTATCCCGAACATGACGAACTCCGCGCGGCGGGGTTTGTCACTGCACCTTAGCAGATAGTTCCGCGACCACCGCCTGCGCTGCTGCGCGCGGATCATCCGCGCGCCAGATCGGGCGGCCCACCACGATATGATCGGCCCCATCCACTAGCGCCTGCGCAGGCGTGGCGATGCGCTTTTGGTCATCGGTGGCGCTGCCCTTGGGCCGAACGCCGGGGGTGACGATCAGCCGACCAACCGCATTGGGCAGCGCGCGGATGGCGGCGGCTTCTTGAGGACTTGCGATCACACCATGCGCGCCTGCGTCAAAGGCAGCACTGGCGCGGGCCAAAACGATCTCTGGCACCGCACCGGGACGGATTTGCGCGGCGTCCAGATCCGCGCGATCGGACGAGGTCAGCACCGTCACTGCAAGGATTTTCAGCCCCGACCCTTCAGCCCCGGCGCGCGCGGCGGCAACCACAGACGGGTCACCATGCACGGTCAGAAAGTCGAGATCATAGGCCGCGATCCCGCGCACAGCATTTTCGACCGTGGCCGGGATGTCGAAGAATTTCATATCCAGAAAGATGCGTTTGCCGTGTTCCTGTTTCAGCTCATTGGCCAAGGCCAACCCGCCGCCAGTCAGCATACCCAAGCCGATCTTGTAGAAGGACACCGCATCGCCAAGCCGGGATGCCATATCCAGCCCAGCCAAGGCATTGGGCACATCCAACGCGACGATCAGGCGGTCATCGGACTTTGGGCCAGACTTGGGGTCGGACATGGGGCGCGCTCCGGGGCTTTGGCTGTGTTGCCGCCTGCGCTACCCCAGACACGCGACCAAGACAAGCCTAGCGAAAGAAGCCATCCAGCACATCTTCCAGCATCGCGTCCAACAGCGGTTGGCTCAGATACCCGGTTACCGGCAGGCTGAACCGATCTTGCGCGCGCGCAATCGCGCGGCGGCTGTTCTGGTCCAGGTTGCCATCCGGCATGCCGGGGTCAAAGCCCAAGCTTGCCAGACGCCGCTCGACCAGCACACGCACGGCAAGCGGCAGGTTCAGGGCGGCTTCCTCGGCTTCGGCCATGCCGGGAATGGGCGCGAGGGGGGCTTCAGGCAAAGGGTCGGGACGCGGGCGCAAATCTTGCAAACGTGCGCGCGCAAGGGCTGCGAAAGCGCCATCCGGGAAGGCTGCCAGATATTGCCGATAACCGCGCAAAGTATCCGCGCTTTGCGCGCGCGCCCATGCGGCGCGGTCGGCTTCGGCGCGGGTCTCTGCCTCGAGCGCGGTCAGACGTTCGCGGGCCAGCGTGGCAAATATGCCGTTCGGATAGCGGTCCAGATAGGCGCGCAGCCCCGCCTCGTCGCGGCCAGACCCGGTGCCTTCCCAAAAGGCCCGGTCGGCGCGCTCCAGCGCCTGACGGCGCTCGCGTTCTTCTGCCTCTAGCTCGGCGGTGCGGCGGGCAGCTTGGCCCGCCAACTGAAAAATCTGGTCTCTGGTCAGGAATCCGGTCTGTGCCAGATCGTTGCGGGCCTGCCATGCGGTAATCGCCGCGCGCGTTCCGGGGCCGAAGAGCCCATCAATGCCGCGCGTGCTATAGCCCAACGTGGTCAGGTCGCGCTGGATGGCGCGGCGCTCGTCGCGGCTGAGCGCCAGATCGGCCTCTATCCGCTCTGGCGCGTTGCGGATCGCCTCTATGCGGTCGCGGGCTTCCTGCGCGTTCAGCCCGTTCGGATATTGCCCCAGATAAGCGCGATAACCATCCTCGGTATCGGCCGTGCGAGCATCTTCCCAAGCTTCGCGGTCGGCGCGGGCAATGGGCGCGAAGCCTTCGGGCAAGAACGGCACCAAGGTGGGAACGGTGCCTTCTGCGCGCAAATCGCGCGTGGCAGCCAAGGCTTCGGACAAGGTGGTGCCGGGTTGCAGCACGCCGTCCAGCCCTGCGATGATGGCGCGCGCGTCGCCCCGCAACACGGCAACGCCGCGCGGCACCGCAAAGCGGTCTGGCAGGCCCGCACGCAGGCCCGTGCCAAGGCGGCTGTCGGCAAGGTCATCAGACCCCGCCTCAACAAGCCACAGATGCGCAGCTTCGGGCGCCGCAGAGGCAAGCTCCATAATCGTGTCCAGCCGCAGCCCCGCGCCATCAACCGTGGCAAGGCTTGGCGGCTCGGCATCCGCCGCTAAGGCCCAAGCACCGCTCTCAGACGCGGCGAACCAGCCAGAGATGACAATAATCAACCGCGCCGTCGCGTTTTCTGCCAAGCGGGCCTGAATGGCAGCCAGTTCTGCACGCAAATCGGCCAGCGGCAGATCGCGCGCAAGCACCACATCAAACCCGCGCCGCACCAGCAGCCCTTGCGCTTGGTCCAGCACGATGCGGTCATCCAAGGCCGGCAGGTTGCGATAATCGCGCGTTTCCACCAGAAGGGCGACGTTTTCGGCCCGCAGCGGTAGCGCGACAAGGCCGAACAGCACCGCCAGAACCAGATTGCGCATGTTGCCCTCCCAGGCTGCAAACGAGATAGCGCCAGCTTAGCGACGTGGCTGCGCGCGCGCAATCACGGCATAGGCCAGAGGGGCACGCACGACGATCTAATCGGCGGGTTCTGGCTATTCCCATTCCATCTGTTCAAAGGCGGCCTGCGCGTTGCGCCCCGCAAGGCTGTCGAATTCGACCAAATGCGCCCAAGCCGATTGGTCAATCGCGGG
>JAFGVZ010000097.1 GCA_016937725.1 Paracoccaceae bacterium
ATCCTGAATACCGGCATCGGCTGGCACGAAGCGCGGGTGCCGACCATCGCCACATCCGTGCCGCGCGGCGGTTGGGCTTGGGTCACGCGCAAGCTGATGGGGCAGGTGGGTATCCCTGTCATCACCTCGAACCGGATCAACACGCCGGAACTGGCCGAAGAATTGCTCGCAGGCGGGGCCGCCGACATGGTGTCGATGGCGCGCCCCTTCTTGGCCGATCCCGATTTCGTGGCCAAAGCCGCCGCAGGCCGGGCCCGCGACATCGCGCCCTGCATCGCCTGCAACCAAGCCTGTCTGGACCATACATTCCAAGGCAAGATCTCTAGCTGCCTTGTGAACCCGCGCGCCTGCCATGAAACGGAGTTGCGCTACACGCCGAGCGATAGCCCCAAGCGCATCGCCGTAGTTGGCGCTGGCCCTGCCGGGTTGATGGCTGCACTTGTCGCCGATCAACGCGGGCATTCGGTGACACTCTACGAGTCCGACAGCCGCATTGGCGGGCAGTTGAACATGGCCCGTGTGATCCCCGGCAAGGAAGAATTCCACGGGCTTGTTGACTGGTTCCAGACCATGCTCGACGCCTCACGGATTGCCGTGCATCTGAACACCCGCGCGACGCCCAACATGTTGGCGGGTTTCGACGAGGTCATCCTCGCCACTGGCGTTCTCCCCCGCGACCCGCAGATCGAGGGGCAGAACGGCCCCAACGTTCTGCGCTATATCGACGTGCTGCGCGGGCAAGCAACCGTTGGCGCCCGCGTGGTTGTGGTGGGGGCAGGCGGCATCGGGTTCGACGTGGCCGAATACCTTGCGCATGACGGCCCCAGCGCGGCGCTGAATTTAGACCTGTGGCAGCGCGAATGGGGTGTCACCGACCCCGCAGATGCGCCCGGTGGGTTGGCCCCAGACGGACCGCAACCTACCCCGCCCGCACGCCAGATTACCTTGGTGCAGCGCAAACCCGGCAAACCCGGCAAGGGGTTGGGCAAGACGACCGGCTGGATTCACCGCGCCAGCCTTGCCGCCAAGAATGTGACCATGCTGGGCGGGATGAGCTACAAGCGCATTACGGCGGATGGGCTGGTGGTGGAACGCGAGGGCGCGGAACACCTGCTGCCCGCCGACACTATTGTGCTGTGCACTGGCCAAGACCCGCTGCGCGAACTTGTCGACAGCCTGCCCCACGCGCATGTCATCGGCGGGGCAGATGTCGCGGCAGAACTCGACGCGAAACGCGCTATCGACCAAGGCGCGCGGCTGGCGGCGAAGCTCTGACCTGCATCTTCATCTTGCCATAAATACTCACGGCACGACATGGGCCAAACGCGCGCCATGCCCTAACGCAACTCCACCGCCACGCGCGCGGCGCGGCCTGCGGCGTCCACAACGGATAGGGTGACGAAGCCGGGGCCATCCACGGGAAGCAGCGCCTCGCGCTCATAACTGCGGGTCAAAAGCGGTGCGCCATTGGCGAACCATGTGAAGGGTGCGCGGCCTCGGTCCACGCGGGCCATCACCTGCCCGCCCACCGGGCGCAGCGCGGCCCCTGCGGGTGGAAAAGCCAGTTCGGGCGCGTCTGCATCCAGTGCCAATTGTGGGCCAAAGCGGCGCAGCGGTGCGGGCAGGTCGGCATAGGCCACGTCCAATGTGCCCGGTGGTGCGGGCGGCAAGGGCACAGGGCGCGGTCCAAGCCGGGCGAAGATTTCGAACAATACGGGAGCAGCGGCATCCAGCCCGAACGTGCCCGGTACGGGCGTGCCATCCGCGCGTCCGATCCAGACCCCTGCCACATGGGCCCCGTCAAAACCCACGGCCCAAGCGTCTCGGTGCCCGTAAGAAGTGCCGGTCTTGAAGGCCAAGGGCCAGCCCGGCAGATGGGCGGGGCGCGGCGCGCGTGCGAGGATTTGCCCAAGGTGCCAAGCGGCCTCTGGCCGGATGATTTGAGCGCCTTCGCGCATCGGGCCGGCAGCAGTCGCAAGCGTCACCGCCTGTCCACCGCGCGCAATGCCCGCGTAAAGCTGCACCAGCCCTTCGAGCGACACGCCCACCCCGCCCAAAGCCACCGCCAGCCCCGGCTGGCCGTCAAGCGCCGTGTCTACCCCAGCGGCGCGTAGCGCGGTCATTAGCCGGGCGGGGCCAAGGGTGTTGGTCATCTCGACCACCGGCAGGTTCAACGAAAGCTGCAATGCCTCGCGCACCGAGACGGGGCCACGAAACCGCCCGTCGAAATTTTGCGGCGCGTAGCCGCCGAAATTGGCAGGCCGGTCGTTGATCAGCGTTTCCGGATGCGCCAGCCCGTCGGAAAAGGCCAAGCCATAAACCAGCGGTTTCAGCGTGGACCCGGGCGAGCGCATGGCACGTGTCATATCGTTGAAGCCGCCGCGCGCGTCATCGCCATACGCGCCGCCGATATGCGCGCGGATGCGGCCTGTCTGTGCATCTGCCACCACCAATGCGATCCCGGCGCGGGGCGGCAGGTCGCGCAGCGTGTCGCGCGCCACCTCCTCCACCGCCGATTGCAACTGGGCGTCAAGCGTGGTGCGGTGCAACCTTCGGTCGGGAAGCTCTGCCACCAGCCGGTCGGACAGATGCGGGGCCAGTATGGGAAACCGGCGGCGCGTGGTCGGGACGGGTTCACTTTTTGCCGCGTCGACCGTCGCGCGGGTCAGCACGCGGGCAGTGACAGCGCGCTCTAGCACACGGTCGCGGGCGGCGCGCGCGGCTTGCGCGTTGTGGTCCGGGCTGCGGCGGGTTGGCGATTGCGGCAATGCGATCAAAAGCGCGGCTTGAGCAGGGGTCAACCGGGTTGGGTCTTTGCCGAACCAAGCGAAGCTGCCTGCGCGCAGCCCTTCCAGATTGCCGCCCATCGGCGCCAGATGCAGGTAAAGCGAAAGGATCGTGTCTTTATCCAACCGTCGCTCCAGCGCCAGTGCCAGCCGGATTTGCCGCCATTTGCCCGCCCATGTGCCGGTTGGCCCGTCTTCCAGCAGGCGGGCCACCTGCATGGTCAGGGTAGAGCCGCCGGACACCATGCGCGCTGCAAGGGCCGAGTGCCACGCAGCGCGCAGCAGGGCGATGGGGTCGACGCCCTTATGGCTGTAAAAGCGTCGATCCTCATAGGCCAACAGCATGGCGCGATAGGTTGCGTCTACGCGCGCGGGGTCCACCGCCAACCGCCAGCGCCCATCGGCTACGGTATAGGCGCGCAGAAGGGTGCCATCATTGGCCAACACTTCTGCCCCGGTGGCGGGGGTCAGGGGCGGCAGGTCGGTCGCCGCCACCCAGCGGTCCAGCGCCAGCCAAGCGCCGACACAGAGCGCCACAACCAGGCCAAGCGCCCATTTCATGGGGCTATCGTCACACGGCCCGTGTCGGTGATCGCGCGCAGGCTGGGGCGATACATGTCCTCGACCTGCGCCGCCGGGTGGTGGAACTCGCCCGGTGACACCGCGCGCACCGCATAGGCCAGCCGCAAGGGGGTGTCGGCGGTCCAATCGACGGCGGCCAGAAAGCGGTCGCTGCGGGCTTCGGTCATCTCGGCATAGGCGTTCAGGCCCAGCCAGTCGAGCGCGCGGATATCGCCTTCACGCAGCAGGTTCGGATTGTCGATCTCCAGCCCCGCTGGCAGCGCATCATCCACCATCAGCCGACCGCCCGCGATGCCGCGATCCGGGCGCACCTCCAGCACGGCGATCAGGCGGTCGCCCACGCGCAGGTCGTCAAGGCTGGTCGCTTCGCCCTCTGGCGTGACATAGCTGCGCTCGATCGTGTAACCGTTGCCGCGCGCGGGTGGCGCAATATCGGGCACGCCGAAGGCCGTTAGTGTGACGATGGTGGGGGTTTGCCCTGTATTGGTGATGGTCCGCGCACTGCCATTGTAAAGCTGCACCACGTTGCCGGTGACCGCGCGCCCATCAACGCTAAGTCCGCCACCATCCGCACCAAGCGCCACGGCGGCTTGCAGCGACCACGCGGCTTCCTGCGTGGACAGTTCATGCACTGCGCTGCGCTGCGAAATTTGCCGCGCCAGAAGCACCCGGTCAACTGCACCGCTGCCCGCTTCCGACGCAAGCGCCAAAAGCCCCGCGCGGTCGCGCAGGCCGGTGCCATAATCGTTGCGGTAGCCATCGGCCCCGTCGCTGGTGGCAAGGCTGGCCGCTTGGCGGAACATGGCATCGGCGCGCGCCTGTTCGCCGTAAGCCGCCAGCGCGCCGCCCAGTTGCGCCGCCGACAGGGGCGTGTCGAACTTCTCGGCCAATGTATCGGCATAATAGCGCAAATCGCCAATCGCGGCTTCGCCCGAACGCGCCAGCACATAAAGCGCATAGGCTATCCCAGAGGCGTTGTCGTATAGGTCGCCCGCCTGCGCGACCTGATTGCGCAGGTTGTCGAGCGCCATGCGCAGGGCCGTGTCCGGCACATCGGCACCTTGGCCCGCCGCACGGGTCAGCACGTCAGTGACGTAAGCGTCCAGCCACAGGTCATAGCCGCCCGCGCCCCATAGGCCGAAACTACCTGTTCGCCCTTGGCGTGTCAGGATCCGGTCAAGGGCGGATTGAATGCGCGTCTGTGCTTCTGTTTCGGTGACAAGGCCAAGCTCTATCGCGGCCCCCGACGCCAAGAGCAGCGGTTGCAGGCCAGAAGCGAGTTGTTCTGTGCAGCCATAGGGATAGCCCGTCAGGCGCTGCACCAAGCCCGGCAAGTCGAGCGCGGCCCCTGCGCCCGCGATGAGCGTGGCGCGGGCCCCGTCGCCCAACCCGTCCAGCGCGTTCGCGTCAAAGCGGAAGCTGTCGCCGGGGGCCAGCACGAATTGAGAGCTGCGCGCGATTTCGGGGTCGGTGCGTTGGACGGTCAGCGTCAGGTCGCGCGTCAGCACGTGGCCATCGGGCGTGGTCAGTTCCACGCGATAGACATGATCGCCCAAGTCTGTGGGCGCGAGTGCCAGATCGAGCACGGCGCGCCCGCCCTCGATCAGGGTCACGCTGTCCGGCACCGTGCCAAGGCCGTGCCCGGTGACGCGCAGCGCCATCTCGCCCGCTACGCCTGTGGCATGGGTCAGTTCCAGCCGCATCCGGCTTGTGTCGCCCGGCGTCAGGAAGCGCGGCAGGCTGGGTTGCACCACCACCGGGTCGCGCACCAGCACGTCGGCGCCGGCTTGGCCCACGCCGGTATCGGACCACACCACCGCCATCAGCCGCACCGTGCCGTTGAAGGCGGGCAGGTCGAAGCCGATGGTGGCTTGGCCGTTTTCCAGCGTGATCGGGCCTTCGAACAGGGCCAGAAGTGCTTCGGTCGGCGCGGGGCCAGCGCGGTCAATGCCCGACGCATCGCCACCCGAGCGCACTTGCCCGATCGCGCCCGCCCGCGCATCTATCAGCCGCCCATACATGTCGCGCAGGGCCACGCCAAGGCGGCGCTGGCCGAAATAATGCGCGCTTGGGTCTGGCGCGTCGAAATCCGTGAGCGTCAGGATGCCAAGGTCCACAGCCGCAAGCGTTGCGTAAACCGGGCCATCGCTTTGGGCGCTGAGCGTCACCTCTATCCGCCCGCGCGGGTCGGCGGCTTCTGGCGCGTCAATCGACACGATCAACGCCTTCGCGCCCGGATCAATCGCGGCATGGGCCAGCCCCATGCTGCGGGCAGGCATCTCGTCCACCGAATCGGCCCCGCGCAGCAGGCTGGCGGTCACATAAGCGCCCGTGCCCCATTCGTCGGTCACTGGCAGGGTGATCTCGGATGTGCCCGTCAGTTCCACCAGTTGCATGTCGATCACGCGGTCCGACAGCACGCTGACCAGCGCCATCCCCTCGCCTGTCAGGCGCAGGCGGGCGGTGTCACCGGGGCTGTAGCTGTCGCGGTCCAGCGCTACGGCCAAGCGGTCGGGCGTGTCGCGCCCTGCCGTGGCCCCATACCATCCGGCGGCGAAGGTAATGGAGGCAGTTGCATGGTCTGCCCCATCATGGGTAACGCGCAGTTCATATTGGCCCCAATCCAGCGGGACCTTGATTTTCCCAGTGCCGTCCAGCGCCCCGGTCGCCACGCGGTTGCGCTCGGTCACGGGTTCCCACATCCACTGACCATCGACGCTATACCATTGGTAGCGCGTCTCTATCCGGTCCACCTGCCACGCAAGCGTGCCCGTCATTGCCTGCCCGTCGGGGGCGACCAATGCCAGATCGAACATGGCTTCGGCCCCTTGCGGCAGCGTGTCGTCAAAGCCGGGGCGAATGCCGATCATGGGTTGGGTTGCGGCCACGGGCGCGGTCAGCGTGCGTTCCACCGGGCGCGCGGCCCCGTCCAAAAGGGTGGCGACAATGTCCAGCGTGTAGGGCCGCGCTTCAAATTCGGCGTTTTCGAAGATCAGGGGGGTCACAAGCTGCCCTTCGGCATCGGTGGTCGCGTCGCCCAGCGGAAAGCGCTGCGGGTCCACGCGTTGATCGTGGCGACCGAAGGTATAGCCCGCCCACCCCGCGCGCGTCGTGGCAGGGCGCAGGATGGCACTGCCCGACAGGTTCAACCCCTCGGCGGGGGCTCCGAACAGGTGGCGGGCAGAGATTTGAAGGCTTGGTGGGTTGAGCGGGTCCACGGGGGCATCGGAAGACAGCGACAGGTCAAAGTCGATGCGTTCTGGCAGGAAATCCTCGACCAGCAGACGCGCACTTGCCAGCGACGGCGCGTCGGGGTCCGACAGCATGTCCAGCCGCCACGCGCCGCGCGGCACATCGGCCCCAAGCGGCAGGGCGAAGACATGGCCACCTGCCATCCCCTCGGCACTGAGCGCGCGGGAATATTCGACCCCATCGGGCCGCATCAACCGCGCGATCACGGGTAGGCCGGGAAGGGCCTGAGCCTGCGCGTCGCGCGCAAGGGCGGTCACGTGGATCACCTCTCCGGGCCGATAGGCGCCGCGATCGGTTGCGATGAACGTGTCGATAGGGCCGGGGGCGGCGCGCCCTTCAACGCCGCGATCGGATAGGTCGAATTCCGGGTCTTCCAACGAAAGCGCGGTCGTGTCGTCGCCCTGCGCCACCGTAATCAACGCGGGCGCGGCGCTGCCGCTTCCAGCGGCCAAGGCCGCTGGGAAAATCGCCATGCCCTGCGCGTCGGTCATCGCTTGCCCCAGCACGCGGTTCGAGCGCGCAACCAGCGCCACCTCAGCCCCCGCCACCGCCTGCCCGGTCGACAGAGTTTGCACCACCACATGCAGCCCGTCGCTGCCCGACAGGCTGGACAATCCCAAATCGGACACCATGAACCATTGCGAGGCGGGCGACACATCGTAAGGGTCGCGCCCCGGCACTGCGGCTTGCAAGAGATAAGCCCCCGGTTCCAGCGCCCCAGCCTCTGCCAAGGGCAAGCGCGAGCGGGTTTCGCGGTTCAGCGCGCCATCGAGCGTGGCGCTGCCTTGCCAGACCAATTCGCCAAGCTCCGAGGTCAGGATCTCGGCGTCCCAAGTATCCAGCGCTTGGGCGAAATTGCCGTTGCGTATGGCGGTCACAAGGTTGCGGTCGGAAATGCGGTAGAGCGTCAGGTCCAGCGCATCGGCATTCACGGTTTCGACCGGCAGCGCGCGCGGACCCGTGGCGGGCAGCACGTAGCCGCGCCCCGGAAAGCGCACCAAGGGCGCGCGGTCACGGATATAGACCGCCAAGGGCACGTCGCGCGCCAGCGTATCGCCACCCGCGGCTGGCAGACCTGCCCGCAGGCGGATTTCATAGCGCGCGCCAAATTCGACGCCGGTCAGGCAGAGCTGGCTGTCCTCAACCTCGACCGCCAATCCGATCGCATCGCCCGCAAGGAAGGGGGCGTAATCGCGGCTGGCAACCAACGGCTCGGAAAACCGCGCGCAGATACGCGGGGTGGCGGTGTTGCTGTCTACGTCATGCGAAAGCAGGCGGAAGCCGTATTGCTCTCGCAGGCGCGCCAGCGTGTCGGGCGCAATGCCGGGGCTGCGGGCTTCGGCCAGACGGATTGCCGCCAAGGCATCCTCGCCCCTGAAGCGTTTTTCCAGCGCATCGGCCAGAACGACCAGCGCGGGGGCAGGGTTGTCCAACCGAAGCGCAGCATTGGTGGCGGCAAGGATGGCTTGGCTTTGCAACTCTGCGCTGGTCTGATTGTCGCGCGCGGCTTGCGCCAGAAGCGCGTTCGCATGGGCCAGCCATGCTGTGCCCGAGTGGGCAACGGTCACTGCGGCTCCGGTGAACAGCACGCCACGATCCCCCAATGCCCCTTCCAATAGCGCGGCTTCGCTCAGGCCATTGGCGTAATAGCGCTCGGCCATGGTGTCGGCCTGCGCGCGGGCCATGTCGATGTCGCGGGCAGAGAGGAAGCTCGCTTCGGCCCGGACCGCGCTCGCACGTGGCAGCACACTTTGCGCTGTGGCAGAGACACGGGCTGACAGCGCGCCTTCAAACGCGATAGCATCGCCGGGTTGTGCTTTGGGAAAACACGCGCCCGCGCGCTGGTTGAAGGTGAAGGCTGTGCATTCCGGGTCGCGCAGGCAGGCGGCGTGGCATTGCGCCAGATTGGTGTTGAAGATCGGGGTCAGATCACCGCCCGGCAGGTCGGTATTGTCCAGCATGGTGGCAAAACGCGGCGGCAGGGGGCTGTCTTGAGCGGCGACTGGCGCGCCAAACACAAGGGCCGCACCAAGCGTGACCGCGATCAGGGGGGCTTTGCGCCCCCCGCCATGCGCGGCATGGCCCCCCCGCAGAGTATTTACGGCAAGATGAAGCAGATGCAGCATGGTGGCCCCCGGCGCTGGATTCTGTCCCAGTCTAGCACAGGGGTAGCGATCTGGCACCTGATCCGTGATGGACTAGCTGCCGTCGTCCCAAAGCTCTGGCTGCCACAAAGCGGGTGTGCCGCAAATGGCAGGGTCCGGGGCGCCGATGGCAGCTTTGCCATGATAGGGGATTTGCCCGAGGATATGCTGCAACACCGCCAGACGGGCGCGGTATTTGTCCTCTGACCGAATGACGGTCCATGGGGCGGCGGCTGTGTGGCTGCGCGCGAAGGTTTCGGCAATCGCATGGGTGTAGCTGTCCCATTTGCCCAGGCCCTTCACGTCAATGCCCGACAGCTTCCAGTGTTTCATCGGATCGCCCTCGCGCGCCAGCAGGCGGCGCAATTGTTCAGCGCGGCTGACATTGAGCCAGATCTTGATGAAGTGGATACCGTCTTGCACCAGCAGGTTTTCGAACGCGGGTAGCTGGTCGAAAAACGCCGCGCGCTGGGCCGGGGTGCAAAAGCCGAAGACAGGTTCGACGATCCCCCGGTTATACCAAGAGCGATCGAACAGCACCATTTCGCCGCCCGCGGGCAGGCGCGCAACATAGCGCTGGAAATACCATTCGCGCGCTTCGCGGTCGGTGGGTTTGGGCAGGGCCTCGACCCGCAATATGCGATGGCTCATCACTTCGGCGATGCGGTTGATGGACCCGCCTTTGCCAGCAGAGTCGCGCCCTTCGAATACCACGACCACGCGCGCGCCGCTGCTGGTTAGCCAGTGTTGCAGCTTCATCAGTTCCAGTTGCAGCGGTTCCAGTGCGTCTTTGTAATCGTCCTTGTCCATCCAGCGCGGATAGGGGAAATCGCCCGCCAGCGTGTCGCGCGCCTTGGCATCCTCGACCGTCTCGCGCAGCGCTTTAGGTGCGTGATGTTCCAGAAAATCGCTGACCTGACCGGCCAGGGGCATTGGGATGTCGGACATGGGGCGCGCCTTTCACTTGGTTTGGTCTCAGCAAAGGCTGAACCGGCGTGAATGGCAAGAGGGGGATGGAGCGGGCGACGGGAATCGAACCCGTATCATCAGCTTGGAAGGCTGAGGTCTTACCATTACACAACGCCCGCGCTGCATGAGTGGGTAGCGCAAGGGGCGGGCGTGGTCAAGCGGGTGGGCGTCACCGTCTTCCCTTTAGCCGTGCAAGACCGGCCCAAAGAACCCCGACCAAGGCAATTGCCGCGCCTGTGCGCATGATCCATGCGGCGATCATGCCGTGAAACAGCCAATCGGCCTGCATGGCCGGGGTTGGGTCTTGGTAAGGCAGGCCGGAAAACCGGGCGTCATACAGGAACCCCAGAAAAAAGATGGCGATACCGAAGATGACGATCGAGGTGCGATGAGGAGCGGTCATTGGCCCTTCGCGGTCAGGCGCATGAAAAACAGGTCGGCATGTTAGACCGACCCGATGCAGAAAACCATGGACCTTGCATGGGTGACGAATGCGACAACGCTAAGCACAAAGATTGGCCCAACCCATGTAATCAGATCACGGCATGACAAGGCGGGTCGCGTGGCCCACGGCAGCAGACCCCGGAGCAGCAACAGCAGCATGGCACTTGCTGCGACGCGCACAGAGCATAACCCGCAAAGCCAACCCAGCGGCCAAGATCGCGTGTTGAACCGCCCAGGGCATGTCGTGACATCCGCAAGCTTGCAACGCCAAATGTAGCTAACAGGCCCAAATGGGCCGAGCCCGGTGTGCAGACCATGCGGGCCATGTTGTCCGGTCCGGGTGCTGTGTCGTGGTCAGGACGTGCAACAACACATTCGGCTGGTTTTAGCCCGTATTGCCGGCTGCAACACATTCGGCAATGGCCCATTCCACGTAGTCCGACGCGTGGAATTCGTCGCCCCGCTCTTCGTGTTGGCTGGCATAGGTTGCGAGCAGGTTTTGTGCCTGTGCCTCTGTCATGTTGGAAAAGCCGGAGGATATTTCACCTGCAACATCGCTTGGGTCAAAGGCACCGTAATTGGGGCCTTCTCCAGCGACGTCCCAATTTCCTGCCTCTGCTTGCGCTTGGGCGTAATCCTGAATGGCTGCCGCGCCGCCCGCGCAACCTTGCATGCCGTCAAAGCCGACAACCTCGCCGCCCAATGACGCAATGCTGGCATTCGACAAAGAATTGCCGATGTCCGTTCCCAAGTCACCGACCCCGGTGCGCACGGCGGCGACCGAGGACACACCGAGGCCCACAATAGCCGCAGACAGAACAACCCAATCGACCGTGACCGCGCCGTCTTCGCGCAAGATAAAGGATTTGAGCATAATTTACTCCGTCACCTGAAATAGTTTTACGCTACGCTGCTGCGCAAAGACGCCGAATATGTGGCGAAATTCGGGAGGAGCGAATTTTTCCGCAATGTCCACGGAACGCCCAAAATCAATCAGGGCGGCCCGTGATGGACCGCCCTGAAGGGTGTTTATGGTGCGAAGCTTACATCGGCGCGATGCTGAAGAACATCGTTTCGCCCGAATGGTCATCGACCCCGTCATTGTCGGTCGAGACCCACATCGTGCCGTCCGCTGCAATCGCCAGGCCTTCGACCTTGTCCAGCACATAGCCGCCGGTCGAGGTGAGGGCGGGCAGCAGGTCGACCACCACTTCCTTTTCCAGAACGTTCGGGGTCTCATTCAGCGCAACCATGGTCACGCTGTCCAGCGCCACGCGGGTAATGTGCTTGGTCACGGCGGAGGTCGCATGCTGGTTGTCGCGTTCCACGAAATACAGGAACCCGTCATGCGCCACGATTTCTGACAGACCGACCCAGCCGGTGGCGGGGTCCGTCAGCGGGTAATGGGCGAAAGACCATTCCTCGGTGTCCAGGTTATAGCCCAGAACCTTGGCGTGGTTTGCCGGGTCGTCGCGCCATTCGCGCTGCACGGCCAGATAGAGCATGTTGTCGACGCGGGTGATGCCTTCGAAGCCGAAACGGGTTTCGACCGCCAGCAACTCGTTCGGCAGGGCGACGTAGTCTTCGATCGCGCCATCGGCCCCAACATGGTAGATCGCATGTGGCACCAGACGGTCGGAACGACCTTCGGATGCGACCCAGAAGCCACCATCGCCATCCAGCGCGATGCCTTCCATGTCCATCAACTGCGCCGGGGCACCTTCGCGGGTGACGCGGGTCGCATCGACAATGCGCGCAGGCGTTTGCGACACGTCGATGTGGAAGATGGTCGGCTGCATGCCGTAGAAGCTGTCGGACACGGCGTAGATGGTGCCATCTTCGGCCATGACCTGACCAGAGATCGCGCCCCAGCCGGTCAGTTCATCCATGCCTGCGCTGGTCAGGTGTGGATAAACGGCTGCTGCGTCCTGATATTCGAACAGCATGACATGCGAGGGCGCGGCGCCATCTTCGCGGCCATCATATTCGTTGGCGACAACCAGAAGGTTGCGGCCCGGAATGGCGATAGCACCTTCGGGCGCGGTGCCAGAGGGCAGAAGCTGTGCCAGCGCGGGCGCGGACGGGTCGGTCATGTCGTAAACGCCGACAACCGACGAGCGTTCGGCCAGCAGGAACATCATCGGGGTTTCGGCGAAGGTGCCGAATTCCATGCCTTCGGGTTCGATGCCCTTGTTGCCCGAACGCTCTTCCGGGTAGTGGCCAATCTGGACGATGGCATGTTCGAAAGATGCGCCCGCCTCGAACACCTCGGTCCCGTCACGGCGGAACACGGTAAAGCCGCGGCTGCCGCCATCCATGTCGCCTTCATTGGCAACGACCATGTGGTCGGTGTCGATCCACTGCACCGCATCGGGTTCGCGCGGAACGTCCGCTTGGCTTTCGGTGAAGATCAGCGCGCCTTCCTCTGTGGTGTCGATGCCATCAAGGCTGACCGAACCGGCGGAGAAATGGCTCAGCACGTCCCCGGTCGAGGACACGACCGCGATGTGGTTGTTTTCCTGAAGCGTGACGACGATTTCGCCATTGGCGTTCACGTCCACGAATTCCGGCTCCGGGTCTTCGCCAGCAACGGCGGCGAGGCCCGTCAGGTCCACGCGAATTTGCGCGGCGCAATCCATGCTGCCATTGTCGCCCAAGGGCTGAATGACCAAGTAACCGGCGGGCATCTGCGGCACGCGGCCATCGCCCGCGTCTTCGTCGCGCTCGTTTTCAATCGCAACGGTGATGAAGCTGCCATCGGGGGCAACGGCGGTGCTGTCGGGCTGGCCACCCAGATCGCAGGACGCGATCACCTCGCGCGAGCCTGCGTCAATTGCGTGCAGCACGCCCGACGGGTTGGTGAAGCTTTCAGCGGTGTTTTCAGCCACGAACACGGTCTGGCCCAGTGCCGACACGGCGGTCGGTTCGCCATTGGGCAGGGTGAACACACCAGCCGCCTGCGGATTCGCGGGGTCGGTGATGTCAATAAACCCGATCACGCCGGCGGGGCTGTCGGAATAAACCAGCGTCATACCGTCGCCGGTCGCGGCGATGATCTCTGCCGAGGTTTCTTCGGCATCGGGGGTGTTCAGCGCAACCGGGAAGGATGCGATGCGGTTGAAGTTGGACTGCGCCATAGCGGGGACGGCAAGCGCTCCGGTGGCCAGAAGGGCAAGGAAAGACACGCGCATGAGAAAAGGCTCCATCGGGTGAGTGATGGAGCCTTGGTTAGTGGTCGCCTGTAACGGCTATGTGACGCAAGGTCAGTAACGGTAATGTTCCGGCTTGAACGGGCCTTCGACGGTCACGCCGATATAGTCGGCCTGATCGGGGCGCAGTTCCGTAAGCTTCACGCCGATACGCTCCAGATGCAGTCGCGCGACCTTTTCATCTAGATGTTTAGGCAGCAGGTAGACGCCAGGCTGGTATTCCTCGCCCTTGGTCCACAATTCGATCTGCGCCAGAACCTGGTTGGTGAAGGACGCCGACATCACGAAGGACGGGTGGCCCGTCGCGTTGCCAAGGTTCAGCAGACGGCCTTGGGACAAAAGGATCATGCGGTTGCCAGACGGCATCTCGATCATGTCCACCTGGTCCTTGATGTTGGTCCATTTGTGGTTCTTCAGGGCCGCGACCTGAATTTCATTGTCGAAATGGCCGATATTGCCGACGATTGCCATGTCCTTCATCTCGCGCATATGCTCGATGCGGATGACGTCCTTGTTGCCGGTGGTGGTGATGAAGATGTCTGCGGTCTTGACCACGTCTTCCAGCGTCGTCACCTCGAACCCGTCCATCGCGGCTTGCAGCGCGCAGATGGGGTCGATTTCGGTCACTTTCACGCGGGCACCTGCACCACGAAGCGACGCGGCAGAGCCTTTGCCCACATCGCCATAGCCACAGACCACGGCGACCTTGCCCGCCATCATCGTGTCGGTCGCGCGGCGAATGCCATCGACCAGCGATTCCTTGCAGCCATACTTGTTGTCGAATTTCGACTTGGTGACAGAATCGTTCACGTTGATCGCGGGGAAGGGCAGTTGGCCGTTCTTGTGCAGGTCATACAGACGGTGCACGCCGGTGGTGGTTTCTTCAGACACACCCTTGATCGCGTCGCGGGTCTTGGTGAACCAGCCGGGGGTCTCATTCATGCGCTTCTTGATCTGCGCTTTGATGACCTCTTCTTCCTCGGATTGCGGGACGGGGATGATATCCTCACCGGCTTCCGCACGCGCGCCGAGCAGCACGTAAAGCGTGGCATCGCCGCCATCATCAAGGATCATGTTCGCGCCCTCAGCGAACATGAAGGATTTGTCGAGATAATCCCAATGCTCTTCCAGCGTCTGCCCCTTGATGGCAAAAACCGGGGTGCCGCCAGCCGCGATCGCCGCTGCCGCATGGTCCTGCGTGGAATAGATGTTGCACGACGCCCAGCGCACATCGGCGCCCAAAGCGGTCAGGGTTTCGATCAGAACGGCGGTCTGGATCGTCATATGCAACGATCCGACAATGCGCGCGCCTGCCAGTGGCTTCGCTGCACCGAATTCTTCGCGCAGCGCCATCAGGCCGGGCATTTCGGTTTCGGCAATATCCAGTTCTTTGCGGCCAAACTCGGCCAGTGTGATATCCTTGACGATATAGTCTTGCGCCATCTAGCCCAAGCTCCTTGTAGAGAAAAAGACAAACTTGTCGGGGCAGATAGCACTCTGGGGTTAAGACGACAATAGCGCGTCCGGCCACAGCGGCGGCGCGTCGCCTCGGCGGGATCACGCAAGCTAACAGAGTTTCGAGTTGTCGCATGCCGCATGATCTGCGACAACACCGATAAAGCTGGATCTTAACTGGCAAAGCGGTGGACCGTTTGGTCGTATCAATATCGGGTAAAATGGCACGACCAGCAGCGCGGCTGGGCAAAGTGTTCGTGGTCTGGCTTTTGCTGGCCTGTCCCGTATGGGCGTTTTCCGATTTGCAGTTTCGGGTGAATGGCGGGTCCGACGTTTTGCGAACCGAACTGGAACGCGCGTCGCTTCTGCGACAGGCGCAGTCCCAGAATGTTGCCGATGCTCTAGAGATATTCTCTACTGCGCGCGCGGAATATGGGCGATTGATCGGCGTCTTTTACGAACAGGGTTACTATGCGCCGCAAATTTCGGTCCGCATAGACGGGCGCGAGGCGGCGGAGATATCTCCTCTCGATCCTCCGGCACAGGTGCGTCAGATCGTGGTCGACATGGTGCCCGGGCCGGCATTTTCCTTCGGGCGCGCACAGATTGCCCCCTTGGCCGATGGCACGACCTTGCCCGCCGCTTTCGTGTCTGGTGCGCCCGCGCGCAGCACCGTCATCCGCGACGCCACCGGCGCTGCCATTGATCACTGGCGTGCGCAGGGCCATGCCAAGGCCGAACCCACTGCACAGGCCATCACAGCCAGCCACCCCGCACAATCGCTTGATGTGGCGATCACACTCACCCCCGGCCCACGGCTGAGATTTGGCGATCTGCGCCCGGATGGGCAAGAAAACGTCCGTGCAGAGCGCATAGTCGAAATTGCGGGCCTGCCCACGGGCGAGGTGTTCGACCCAGACCAGATCGACCGCGCCGCGCAGCGTTTGCGCGCCACGGGGACGTTTTCTTCCGCCGCCCTGCGCGAAGCAGAAGCGGCAAACGCGGACGGCAGCTTGGATATTACGGCCTCTGTGGTCGAAGCCCCGCCGCGCCGCATTGGGGCCGGTCTTGAATATGACACCGAACGCGGTGGCAAGATCACGGGGTTCTGGCTGCACCGCAACTTTCTGGGCGGAGCAGAGCGGTTCCGCATAGAGGGGATGATCGACGGGCTGGGCGCGAATGCCGGGGGGCTGGACTACAGCCTTGGCTTGGAATTCTCGCGCCCAGCCACCTTCACCCCAGATACAACCTTGACCTTCGAGGCCGTTGCCGAAACCGAGAAAGAGCGCGATTTCGAGGCACGCCGCATCCGGGCCGATGTCAAACTGGTGCATCGCTACAGCGATTCGTTGTCCTTCTCTGGCGGGCTGGGCCTGCTGGCCGAACGCGCTTATTTTGGCCCGGGTTTGGCTATCCGCGCGGACTATAGGCTGTTTCTTGTGCCCTTGGATGTAACTTATGACCGGCGCGACGATGAGCGCAATCCGCGGTCGGGTTACTATCTGAACACCAGCCTGACGCCTTTTTTCGGCAGTTCAGGAACAGGTGCAGGGTTCCGCGCGACCGCAGATATGCGGGGCTATTATCCTTTGGGCGAACGCTTTGTCTTGGCCGGGCGCGCGCAATTGGGGGCGGTCTATGGCCCAAGCTTGCTGGCCACGCCGCGCGACTTTCTGTTTTATTCGGGGGGCGGCGGGTCGGTGCGTGGCCAGCCCTATCGCAGCTTGGGCACGACCACGGGTGGCGTCTTTTCCGGTGGCAAAGGCTTTGCCGCGACCTCGCTGGAATTGCGCATGCAGGCAACCGACACGATCGGCCTCGCGGCCTTTGCGGATGCAGGTTATGTCTCCGCCGGAACCTTCACTGGCGCGTCTGACTGGCATGCGGGCGCGGGCGTTGGTCTGCGCTACGACACGGCCATCGGCCCCTTGCGGCTGGATGTGGGCTTTCCGGTGCGCGGCGGCACAGGACAAGGGGCGCAGCTTTATCTTGGCATTGGGCAGGCCTTCTGATGCGCCGCCTTTGGTTCGCTTGTGTGCTGGCCCTGACCATGGGCTTGGCGGCTTTCGCCCAAGAAGCGGGCCTGCCTGATGCGGATGAAAGCGATGTCGGCTTTCTGACCCGCATTTTGCAAGACAGCCTGTCCGACCGGGGCCGGTCCGTGCGCATCACGAATTTTCAAGGGGCCCTGTCATCGCGCGCCACCTTCGACGAGATGACAATCGCGGATGATGATGGCATCTGGCTGCGCATAACCGGCGGGGCATTGCAATGGAACCGTGCGGCCCTGTTTCAGCGCCGGATCGAGATTTCCGAGATTTCGGCGGCGCGGGTCGATGTACTGCGCCTGCCGGTCGCGCCGCCCTCTGACGAGCTGGTGCCTTTCCGGCGGTTCGAATTGCCGGAATTGCCCGTCTCGGTCGAGTTGGGGACTTTGGCCTTGGCCGAAGTTTCGCTGGCCCCAGAGCTGTTGGGCCAAGCGGTGCGGGCCGGTGTCAGCGGACGTGCCGATCTGGCGGCGGGGGCTGGGTCTGCCACCCTGGCGCTGGAACGGCTGGATGCGGTCGAGGGGCGCTTCACGCTCGATGCGGCCTTTTCCAACGAAACTCGCATCTTGTCGTTGGTGCTGGAAGCGGTGGAAGCCCCCGGCGGCATTGCCGTGTCGCGTCTGAACGTGCCCGGCCTGCCCTCTGCCGAATTGCGGGTCGAGGGCGAAGGCCCGATCGAGAATTTCGCCGCCGATATTCGGCTGGCGACGGATGGCGCGCCACGCGTGCAGGGCCGGTTCGAATTGCAGACCGCCCAGCCGGGTGTGCAGCAGGCCGTCGCGCTGAACCTGACGGGCGACCTGCGCCCCTTGTTGGCCGAAGCCTACCACCCGTTTTTCGGGGAGGAGAGCAGCTTCATCACCCGCGCGCGTCGTTTCGAAGATGGCCGCTTGTCGCTGGATGCGCTGAGCGTGCGCACGCAAACCCTCTCTGTCGATGGGCGGGCGCGCATTGGGACAGAAGGCTTGCCAGAGTTGATCGACCTGCGCGGATCGCTGATCGACCCGAGCGGCGCGCGTGTTCTGTTGCCCTTGGCCGGGGCCGATACCAGCGTGGAAAGTGCCGACCTGCAACTGAGCTTTGACGCCGCGCGCAGCGAAGATTGGGACTTGGTGCTGGACCTGATCGCCTTCGACAATGGCGATTTCGCGGTTGAATCGTTGTTCATGAACGGCCTGGGCCGGATCACGTCACAAGCTTTTGGTGAAGATCGCGATACGATCGATGCACTGGTCGATTTCTCGACCCTCGGGCTGTCCGCGCGCGACCCGGATCTGGCCTCGGCGCTGGGGCGCAATGTCAGCGGCTCGATCGCCTTCATCTGGCGCGAGGGGCAGCCTTTCCTGATGCCGGGCTTCTTGCTGGAAGGGCGCGACTATGCGCTGCAAGGCCGCGCCCGACTGGACGAAGGCCGGGTCGAGGCGGATGTGCGCGCGGCCTATACCGATATCTCGCGCCTGTCTGGCTTGGCGGGGCGACCCCTTGGCGGCGCGGTTGATGCCGAAGTGAGCGGCGTGTTTGGCCCAGAGCGTGACCGGTTTGACTTGACTGGCACCCTGACTGGCCGCGATCTGACCTTGAACCAGCCGCAACTTGATGCGCTTTTGGCACAGGACAGCGTGATCACGCTATCTGCCCTTGGTGCGGATGGGCAGATTACCTTGCGCGAATTCCGGGCAGAGGCCCAGACGCTGACGGCAGATGTGTCGGGCCAAGTCTCGGCAGAGATTTTGGACCTGTCGGGCCGTTTGCGCGTGGCGGACCTGTCCGTTCTTGGTGCGCAATATGGCGGGCAGGTTCAGGCCGATGTCACGCTCAGTGGCGCGCCCGACACCGCAGCGCTGGACCTGACCGCGACCGGGTCCGATCTGGCGATTGGCCAGCCCGATCTGGACCGCGCCTTGCGCGGCGAAACCCGGCTTGCCCTGTCGGGGCAACGCGATGGTGCGGCCTTCGATTTGACCCGCCTGCAACTGGACAACCCAACGCTGACCGCGCAAGCGCAAGGCCGCGTTGATCCGGGTGCGTCCGTGCTCTATGGCAGCTTTGCTTTGCCCAACCTTGGCGCGGTGCGGCCCGGTTTCCGGGGCGGGGTCAGCGGCAGTGTTGCCTTGCGCGAAGAAGGGCAGGATCGTCGCCTGTCGCTGAACGCGGAGACCCGTGATCTGGCTTTCGGCGCGCAGGCCGCCGACCGCGTTCTTGCAGGGCGCCATATTGTGCAGATAGACGCCCTTGCGAAACCCGACATCGTGCTGCTGGAACGGCTGGCGGTGGATGGCCCCGCCCTGTCTGCCCGCGTGGCCGGACAATTGCGCGAGGGGCGCCCTGACCTGACGCTAGAGGCACGGCTGGCCGATCTGGCCCTTGTCGCGCCCGGGATTACCGGGCCCTTGGCGCTGTCAGGGAAGGTGCGCGACACGGGCGATGCTTATGCGCTGGATCTGACCGCAAATGGCCCGGCGGGGCTGAATGTGATCGTTGCGGGCACCTTGTCGAAAACGCTGCAATCCGATCTGCGCATTACCGGCAGCACCGACATAGCGCTGGTCAATCCGCGCATAGAGCCGCGCTCGGTGCAAGGACCCGCGCGCTTTGACCTGACCTTACGCGGACCGTTGCAGCTTGGGTCGTTGAGCGGCACAGCCACGATGGATGGTGTGACCGTCGTCGATCCCCGGCGCGGTGTGCGCCTGTCGGACCTGCGCGCGCGCGCCGATCTGGCGGGCGGGCAGGCCCGGATCGACCTGTCCAGCCAATCTGCCCAAGGCGGCAGCCTTACGCTTCAGGGTGGGGTTGATCTTGTTCCGCCCTTCAATGGCAGCTTGCAAGCCCGCTTGACTGCCTTGCGCGTGATCGACCCGCAGCTTTTCGAATTGTCGGTATCTGGCAATATTGATATCTCGGGAACCTTGGCACGGGGACCGGCCCTGTCGGGGCGTTTGCAGTTTGACAGCATGGAACTGCGCATTCCGCGTGTTGGTCTAACGGGGCCTGCCTATATTCCACCCGGTATTCAGCATGTTGGCGAAAGCACCGAGGCAGAAACCACCCGCGCTCGCGCCGGGATTTTTTCGGGCGAAACCCATGGCCGTGCGCGCTTTCCCTCTCCACTCGACATAGAGATCGCTGCACCCAACCGGATTTTCATTCGCGGGCGTGGTCTGGATGCAGAATTGGGCGGCAACCTGCGCCTGACGGGCACCACCGCAGATGTCATTCCCATCGGGCAGTTCAACCTGATCCGGGGGCGGCTGGACCTGCTGGGCAACCGCTTTGCCCTGAACGAAGGGTTCGCCAGTTTGCAAGGCGATTTCATGCCGTTTGTGCGGCTCATCGCCTCGACCGAGCGCGAGGGCGTAGACGCGCGCATTGTCTTGGAAGGCCGCGCGAACGAGCCGGAAATCCTGTTCGAATCCAGCCCGGAATTGCCGCAAGAAGAAATCGTGTCCTTGCTGCTGTTCGGGCGCGGGTTTGAGACGCTCAGCTTGTTTCAGGCCGCGCAACTGGCGTCGTCTCTGGCCACGCTATCGGGGCGATCCGAAGGCATTTTGGAACGCTTGCGCCGCAATATCGGGCTGGACGATCTTGATGTGCGCACTGATGAAGAGGGGGACACCTCGTTGCGCGTGGGCCGCTACCTGACGGAAAACGTTTATACCGATCTGGAAGTAAACCCGCAGGGCGACAGCGAAGTATCCATCAATATAGATCTGTCACCTTCTTTGACCGCGCGCGGCCAGGTCAATAACGAAGGGCGCTCCAGCATCGGGTTGTTTTTCGAGCGCGACTATTGAGGAAAAGAGCATGTCCGTTGACCTGTCATCGCTGAAGGGCAAATCAGTTCTGATCACAGGGGCCAGCCGTGGGATCGGGGCAGAGGCCGTGCGCGTCTTCGCGCAAGCCGGCGCGCAGGTGGGCATGGTGGCGCGCGATGCTGCTGCGCTTGATGCCTTGGCGCAGCAGACAGGCGCGCTACCCATTGCCTGTGACATGACCGACTATGCGGCAGTCACCGACGCGGTGGCGCAGATGACAACGCGGTTTGGCGGCTTGGACGTGCTGGTGAACAACGCGGGCATCATCGACCCGATCGCGCCTGTGTCGCAGGCGGACCCCGCAGAATTCGGGCGGCTGATCGACGTGAACCTGAAGGGCGTGTTTCACGGGTTGCGCGCGGCCATGCCTGTGATGCAGCCGGGTGGCACGATCATCACGGTCGGCTCTGGCGCGGCGTATAACCCGTTGGAAGGGTGGGGCGCGTATTGCAGTTCCAAAGCTGGCGCATGGATGCTGACGCGCGTCGCCGCGCTGGAAGCGCCGCATCTGCGCATCATGAGCCTGTCGCCCGGTACTGTGGCGACCGACATGCAGCGCACCATTCGGGACAGCGGCATCAATGCCGTCAGCCAGTTGGATTGGGCCGCGCATATCCCGGCAGACTGGCCCGCTCGTGCGTTGGCATGGATGTGCACAGCCGATGCCGATGCTTGGGTCGGGCAGGAAGTGTCCTTGCGGGATGGGGCCATTCGCAAGCGGGTAGGGTTGGTTGCATGATTGCCTTCGAACAAGCCGATGATCTGTGGACGATCACCCTTAACCGTCCCGACAAGGCCAATTCCTTGACGCCCGACATGCTGGAAACCCTGTGCGAGATCACCGCGCGCAAGGACCTACCCAAGGCGATGATCCTGACAGGTGCGGGTCGCGTGTTCAGCGCTGGGGCCGATCTGGAAGCGGCCCGCGCGGGGCTGGCAACATCGCCGCTATGGGAACGGCTTTCCGGCCAGATTGCAGATCTGCCCTGCCTGACCATCGCGGCGCTGAACGGCACGCTTGCCGGCGGTGCATTCGGCATGGCGCTGGCTTGCGATATCCGGCTGGCGGTGTCGGGCGCGAAGTTTTTCTACCCGGTGATGAAACTGGGCTTTCTGCCTCAGCCCTCAGACCCCGCGCGTCTGGCCGCCCTGATTGGCCCTGCACGCGCCAAGATGATCTTGATGGCGGGCGCAAAGATAGAGGCCGATGAGGCGCTGGCTTGGGGCTTGATCGACCGTATCGCCACGCCTGACACTTTGCTCGACGAGGCCCGCGCCCTGACCGCCGATGCCTGCGCCGCCGCGTCTGCTCATGTTGCCGCGATCGCGCGCCTTGTTGAACCCGAATAGGCTAGGCTTGGGTCGGATTATTAGCTAATACCCTTACATGCGACGCATGATGGCATTTGTGACCCCCTTCGCGCTGGCCCTTGTGCTGGCGCTGGGGTCCGTTGGTTTTGCGCGCTCGCACCAGGCGGGCGCGGGCGTTGACCAATATGTCATCTGCACCGGCTACGGGCTTGTCACCATTTCGGTAGATGAAAACGGCAATCGCGTAGCCGATGGCGTGCCTTGCCCCGACAGCATAGCGCTTTCGGCGGCGCTGCCTGATTTGACCCCGGCTGTGGCCTTCGAACGTTTGCTAATCTCTCGCATCGTGCGTGGTGGGGCGCAGCGCCCTCACCAACCCCAAACCACCGATGCTTGGCGCGATGCACGTGCGCCGCCAAGTTTTGTCCTTGCCTGATCTGATCCAATCAACGCAAAGACAAAGGACATGACATGAAACGCTTTGCATTCGTGGCGGCGACCGCCGCAATTTTCGCCCTGCCGGTTTCCGCAGATATCCTCATCAACGACGCCTATGCGCGGGTGGCATCGCCGATGGCGCAATCCGGCGCGGCCTTCATGGGCATTCAGAACACCGGTGCGGAAGATGACCGCTTGATCGCCGCGCGCTCTGACGTGGCGCAGCGGGTTGAGTTGCACACCCATATCGCCGATGGAGACGTCATGCGCATGGTCGAGGTTGAAGAAGGCTTCGAAATCCCGGCAGGCGACACCCATATGCTGGAACGCGGTGGCCACCACGTGATGTTCATGGGCCTGAACCGCAGGTTGGCCCATGGCGACGAAGTTGCCGTGACGCTGGTCTTTGAGAAGGCCGGTGAGATGGACGTCATCATTCCGGTTGATCTGGAACGCAACGACGTGACCGGCGCGATGGGTGGCATGAAGATGGATCATGGCAATATGGGTGGCGAAGGTGCCATGCAGATGAACCACGGCAAGATGCAATGATACTCACAGGGCGCGAGGGGTAAGCTCGCGCCCTGTTCTTTCGGGGGCTAAATGCGCGTTCAATTTGTCTGCCTTGGCAATATCTGCCGCTCGCCCACGGCCCATGCGGTGTTGCGTGCGAAGGTGCAGCGCATGGGATGGACGGTCGAAAGCGCAGGCACCGGCGGCTGGCATGTTGGCCATCCGCCCGACGCGCGCGCGGTCGCAGAGGCCGAGGCGCGCGGCTATCCCATGGCCGATCTGCGCGCCGAGCAGTTCATGGCCGATGATTTCGGGCGTTTTGATCTGATCCTCGCCATGGACCGCAGCAACCTACGCGATATTCTTGCACTTCGCCCCAAGCAGGGCAGCGCAAAGGTTGCGCTGTTTCTGGAGCATACGCTGGGCCAACGCAGCGATGTTCCGGACCCCTATTATATGGGCGGCTTTGCCGAGGTGTTCGATATGATCGAACGCGGCAGCGATGCTCTGATCAGCTCTTCTTCTTGAAGCGTGGTTCTGTCCGGTTCCACAGGCGTTTGATGTTGTCGCGGTGTTTGTAGAAGACCAGAACTTTCGCAACGACCAGCACAGCCACAACCGCCAAATACCCCATCAGACCCGCATAGATCGACGACATGCCGCAGGCCGTTAGCCCCGCAAGAGATGAATAGCGACTAAGTTTGAACGTCACGATCCATGTGGCGCAGGTGGCCAGCCCCACGGGCCATGCCAGTGCCAGCGTGATCCCGATAAAGGTGGCCACGCCTTTGCCGCCCTTGAACCCGATATAGACGGGGTAAAGATGGCCGATGAAGGCGGCAAGGGCTGCTGCCTGCGCTGCATCCGGCCCGATCAGCCAGCCCGCCAGAAGTGCTGCAACCGCGCCCTTCAGCGCATCCAGTGCGAAGGTGGCGATGCCCGCCGCCTTGTTGCCGGTGCGCATGACATTGGTCGCGCCGATATTGCCCGACCCGATTGCGCGCAGATCGCCCAGGCCCATCAGCCGCGCGATGACAACGCCAAACGGGATGGAGCCAAGCATGTAGGACAGCAGTCCCACCACGCCCAGCAACCATAGGGGTGTGACAAGCTCGGGGATCATGCGGGCACCTCCTGCGCATCAAACACGCATGCGCCGCCGACATAGGTGGCCAGCACACGGCCTTCCATGCGGGCACCGTCAAAGGGCGTGTTTTTCGATTTCGATGCCAGTGTAAAGCGGTCCAGCACGAAGGGCGCGTCGGGGTCGAACAGCACAAGGTCAGCAGGCGCGCCAAGGGACAACTTGCCGCTTGCAAGCCCCAAGCGTTTGGCCGGGTTCAACGACAAAGCGCGCCAGATGGTCGGTAACGCCAAGCCCTCCGAATGATACAGCCGCATCGCAGCGGGCAAGAGCGTTTCCAGCCCCACCGCGCCAGAGGCCGCTTCTTCAAATGGCAGGCGTTTCGATTCCTCGTCTTGTGGCGTGTGCATGGAGCAGATCACGTCGATCAACCCGTCCGCCACCGCTTGCACCATGGCGCGGCGGTCTTCTTCCGCGCGCAGTGGCGGGGTGAATTTGAAGAAACTGCGATAGCTGCCCACGTCGAATTCGTTCAGGGTCAGATGGTGGATCGAGATACCCGCCGTCACATCTAGCCCGTTGGCTTTCGCGCGGTCCAACGCGGGCAAGGTGCGCGCGCAGGTCACTTGGTCGGCATGGTAGCGCACGCCTGTCATTTCCACCAAGCCCATGTCACGGTCAAAGCCCATGCGCTCGGCCATGGGCGACACGGCTGGCAAGCCGCGCAAGGATGCGAATTTGCCCGACGTGGCGCAAGCCCCGTGTGACAGGCCCGGATCTTGCGGGTGGCCGATGACCAGCGCGCCAAGCCCGCGCGCATAGGCCATGCAGCGCGACAGAACCTTGGTGTCGGTGCTGACGCGGTCGCCATCGGTAAAGGCCACGGCGCCGGCATCCAAAAGAAAGCTGATCTCTGCCATCTCGCGCCCCTCGCGCGCCCGCGTCAGCGCGGCCATGGCGCGGATATTCACGGGTGTGCGCGCCGTCGCGCGGCGGGTGACATATTCCAGCACTTCCGGCGTGTCGATGGCGGGATCAGTGTCAGGGCGCATGATGATGGTGGTCACGCCGCCGCGCGCCGCTGCCAACCCGGCTGTGCGCAAGCTTTCCTTGTGCTGCGCGCCGGGTTCGCCCACTTGCACGCCCATATCGACAATACCGGGTGCCAAGCATTTGCCGCCGCAATCGACCGCGCGGGCGTCCTCGGGGCAGGGGCCATCGCGCTCGACGATCTTGCCATCGCGCACCAGAAGCGCGCCGATGGCATCCGTCCCGGCCTCTGGGTCGATCAGCCGCGCGTTGTGAAACCAAAGCATCAGGCGTCTTCCTTTCGGGCAATCGTGTCGCGCAACAGCTTGGCGACGGCAGAGGAGTTCACCAGCAGGCTAAGCTTGTGGCTGGCCTTGTCAGTGCGCAGGGTCAGCCCGGTCAACCAAACGCGGATGCGCCGAATGTCCGATAGCGCAACTTCGGTGCGTTCATCCAGGACAAGGCGGCGATTGGTCAGCCAATAGCTGGGCATGGGCCGCATCAGCCGCTGCGCGGCAATCGGGCCGAATAGAAAACCCAGCGTGACCAATGTGCCAAGTGGTGACCCTGCCCCAGCTACACCGCGCGCGCCATCATAGACCAAATAGGCTACGGAAAAGGCAAACAGGCCAAGGACACCCAAAAGTGCTTCTGACAAGATCGCCACCTCGCGGTCTTGGGGCACGCGGGCGACAAGCGTTTCGCCGGGTTGCAGGCTGATTTGCGTCACCGCTCAGGCCCCCTTGCGCTTGGAACGTTTGAGGCGCGCAGCTTCTATG
>JAFGVZ010000098.1 GCA_016937725.1 Paracoccaceae bacterium
GAGACTTCATAGGCGAAGTCCACATGCCCCGGCGTGTCGATCAGGTTCAGGACGTAATGTTCGCCATCATTGGCGACATAGTCGATCCGCACGGTGTTGGCCTTGATGGTGATCCCGCGCTCGCGCTCGATATCCATCGCGTCGAGCATCTGCTCTTTCATGTCGCGGTCGGACACGGTGCCGGTGGACTGGATCAACCGGTCCGCCAGAGTGGATTTTCCGTGGTCGATATGCGCCACGATCGAGAAGTTCCGGATATGGGAAAGCTGTGTCATGCCCGCTGATATGTCGCGCTTTCAAGCCCCGGTCAATATGGCTTGCGCGCCTTGCGTTATTCGGGCGCGTGGCGGCGCGAATAGCGGTTGTAGCTTGGGGAATACCAGCCATCCAGCGTGCCAGCTTGCGGGGCGAAGATCGTCACCTCAAGCGGGTGGCACAGGGCGGAGTCAGAGCTGTGTTCGGCCCCGCAATCACCGCCGGGGCAGGCTGAGAGCACGCCCATCAGGTCGATCTCGGCGAAGAATTCTATGTAATCGCCCGCCCGCGCCGGTGTGGCCTTCATGAAATATTGCCCGGTGTCGCGGGTGAAGCCCGTGCACATGAAGACATTCATCACGTCATGCACATGCGCTTCGGCCTCTGCCAGCGGCAGGCCGGTTTCTGCGGCCAGCGCGCGGGTCAGGTTGGAATGGCAGGTCTGGTGGTATTCGGTCCCGTGCAGCAGGTGGTTCGTGTAAGGATCGCAGCGCGTGCCGATCACGTCATGCACCCGCCCGCCAAATGCGTCCACCCCATACCATGCCAAGCTGTCCGCCGTGATCGTGGCCATGGGGCGCAGATAGGGAAGGCAGGACCATAGCCGGTCGCCCACGCTGACATGGCTGCCATGCAGCGCGCGGGTTTTGCCGGAAAAGAACCGCTCGTTCAGGTTGCGCGTCGCAAACAGGTTCAGATCGCCCACCTGCGGGCCATCGGGACATGTTATGCGAAAGAAGCTGCCCGCACCAACATGAAACGCGCGCGCCTCTCGCGGGGGGATGGTCACGCGGGTGGTGGGTTGCGCCGTCGCGCGGGCGCTTGCGTAAAGCGCCAGATCGGGCTTTGGCAGCGTGTGATTGGGGTAGCAGATGACCGGGGCCACAGCGCGGCGGGATTCTGCGTCTGTGGGCTGGTCGGTCATTTTGGCCCTCCGGCAAGGCAGTGTTTCGGGCTGCGCCCGCGGGGTAGCGCCAATTCGGCCCCACAGGCCGCGCAGACATGCAAAACCCGCCCATCGGCCAGCGCGCGCCTGTCCTCGCGCCAACGGCATCCGCGCCGCTGCCATGGGCGTAAGATCAGGATCGCGGCAAAAACGATCAGTAGGCCAAGGACAAGAAACATATAGGGAAGGTGGCCCGATTGGGCCAAAATTTCAAGGCGTGCCGGTCAGCCCCTATTGCTTGGCCGCCCAGCTTAGGGATGCGCGATTGCGCGTGTAGAACTCGCCCAGCATTCCCACGATGATCACGCACAGGCTGAACAGCGCGGGGTAATATACCCATGTATTCATAGGGTTGTAGTTGATAAAGGCAAAACCGCGTGCTTGGTCTATGGAATGGAAAAGCGGGTTCCACAGGAAATAAGGCAGCACACTGCTGGGCAATGTATTTGCCAAGAAGAATTTCCCCGAAGCAACCATGTTCAGACGCGAAATAAGCGTGGTTAACAGCTTTGAAAGCGACGGGAACCACGGGCGCAGCGCATACATGACCACGCCAATCGCCAACCCAGAGAACCAGACCGACAAGAGCATTGCGAAAGCGCCAAAGGGGCGGTCAATTTCTATCGGGGTCCATATGGTGTGATACAGGAACAAGATTACCGCAATCGACAGAACCTGAATATAAAGCTCTGCCAGTGCCGCGCCGCCAATGGCGACGATCGGGTTCATCGGCCCATGTTTCATCATCGCGGAATTCGGCCCTTCGGCGGCGGCCACGGCCGAGAGGGTCTTGATATGCGCCATGAACAGGACCACGCCGCTCATCAGGTAGATCACCGTGTCGCCGCGGATCGCCGCGCCACCGCCACCGGCAAAGACGAAGATCAACAGGAAAACGCCCAGCAGCATCATGGTCTGCACGATGTTCAGCATCAGGCCGATAATGGCATTGCCATGGTTTTTGCGCACATTGCGCACAGCTTGCGTAAAAATAAGCTCTAGCGTGTGCCAAAGCCGCCAGCCGAAAGACCGCGATGTGGTTGGGCTGAACATGAAACCGCTTTCCGATTGTCGCCTGTGAATGCTCTGACTATACATAAAATCTAGACGAAAACGGGGCAAACGGCAATCTTGCCCGCAATTTCAGGAGCTTTCATGTTGAACCCCGCCGCCCGCGTCGCCCTTTTCCGCCAATTGGCCCTAGAAGCCGGGGCAGAGATCATGCGTGTTTATGACAGCGCCGATATGGGGGTGGAAAGCAAAGACGATGACAGCCCCGTCACGCTGGCCGACCGTTTGGCGGATGACATCATCAGCATGGGTTTGCGGGCCGAGATGGGCGATGTCACGCTTGTGACCGAAGAACAGGCCGCGACCCATGCCGAAAGCGCGGCCACTTTCCTGATCGTGGACCCGCTGGATGGCACCAAGGAATTCATCAAGCGGCGCGGGGATTTTACCGTGAATATCGCGCTTGTCGCAGACGGGGTGCCAGTTGCGGGTATTGTCTATGCGCCCGCCAAGGGGCGCATGTTCTACACCGATTCGACCGGTGCGAGCGTCGAAGAAATCGGCCCGTTCGATCCCGAGACGCCCGGCGAAACCCGGCCCTTGCAGCTCAGCACCCCCGATGCGGACAAGCTTATCGTCGTGGCCTCCAAATCCCACCGCGATGCCGCAACCGACGATTACATCAACCGCTACGGCGTGGGTGATATGCGCAGTGCGGGCTCTTCGCTGAAATTTTGCCTTGTCGCGGCGGGTGAGGCCGATTTCTACCCCCGTCTTGGCCGCACCATGGAATGGGACACGGCGGCGGGTGATGCAGTGCTGCGCGGGGCGGGCGGCGAGGTGCTGCGCTTCGACGACCACACCCCTTTGCGCTATGGCAAGCCCGGCTTTGAGAACCCGTTTTTTATTGCCCGCAACCCTGCCGTGTCGCTGGTTCAATCTGAATAAGGCGCCGCGCGTTAACGAATTCGTTAACTTTTACGATTCTTAACCGATTCTGACCGTATTGCCGCCGCATTCCAAGGGCCTCTTGTCGCCATGTTAACTGGCACCAGAACGGAGCATGGAATGAAACGCAAAGTCACCAAAGCCGTCTTCCCTGTCGCAGGCATGGGCACCCGCTTCCTGCCCGCGACCAAGTCGGTCCCGAAAGAGATCATGACGCTGGTCGACCGCCCGCTGATCCAATACGCGATTGACGAGGCGCGTGCAGCCGGCATCACCGAATTCATCTTCGTCACGTCGCGCGGCAAAGGCGCGCTGGAAGATTATTTCGACCGCGCGCCAGAGCTGGAAAACTCGCTCAAAGCCAAGGGCAAGACCGCGCTTCTGGAAACGCTGGAAGCCACCAACATGGATAGCGGCGCGATTGCCTATGTGCGCCAGCATCAGGCGCTGGGCCTTGGCCATGCCGTGTGGTGCGCCCGCCACCTGATCGGCGATGAACCCTTCGCGGTGTTGCTGCCCGATGACGTGATCGCGGCTGAAATGCCTTGTCTGCAACAGATGGTCGAAGCTTACCAGGAAACTGGTGGCAACATGATCGCGGCGATGGAAGTCGCCCCGCATATGGCCTCTAGCTATGGCATTATGGATGTGCCGCCCGCGATTGGCCGCACCCTGCCCATGCACGGCATGGTCGAAAAGCCCGCGCCGGGCACGCAGCCCTCGAACCTTGCCGCGATTGGCCGCTACATCCTGTCGCCCGACGTTATGAAGCATCTGGGAGAGATCAAACCGGGTGCGGGTGGTGAAATTCAGTTGACTGACGCGATTGCCCGCGAGATTGCCGAGAAGCGCAATGTCTTTGGCTACCGCTTCGACGGTCAGCGCTTTGATTGCGGCTCGAAAGCCGGTTTCTTGCAAGCGACCGTGGCTTTCGGTCTGGCGCGTGAAGAGCTGCATGATGAGCTGGATGAGTTCCTGACCGACCTGATGGCGCAGCGTCAGGCGGCTGAATAAGCTTTTCGGTGGAAAACAGAAAAAAGGGGGGTGCCTGCTGGGTGCCCCCTTTGTTATGCGCCTAAAGGCTTGCGCGCACGGCGGCTTCGCGCTTGTGTAGCCTAGGCCAGATAAAAGGCATGTATGTATTCCGAACTGCCCCCATCTCGGGACCGTTGGTATCGCTTCCGCATGGATTGGAAGCGCCGCCGCCTGCGGACCCGTGCCATCGCCAAGGCGCGCGAGTTGCGCCTGCTTAAACGCGGGCGCTGGGGCAGGGGGGCGATCTTGTTGTTCTGCACCATCCGCAACGAGGCTGACCGCATCGACTGGTTCCTGAAGCATTACCGGGGCTTGGGCGTCGATCATTTCTGTTTCGTGGACAATGGCAGCGATGACGGCACATTGGACACCCTTTTGGCCCAGCCCGATACCTCTGTCTGGGTGACCCAAGCCAGCTACCGCGCCTCGCGCTTCGGGCTGGATTGGTTGAACTGGCTGATGCTGGCCAATGCGCGCGGGCATTGGTGCGTGGTGGCCGATGCCGATGAATTGCTGATCTATCCGCATTGGCAAACCCGGCCCCTGCACGCGCTGACGGACTGGCTGGACGCGCAAGGCCAGCCTATTTTGCCTGCCATGATGTTGGAACTCTATCCCAAGGGCCCGCTGGATCAGGCCCATGTGCCACGCGGCACCGACCCGCTGGCGGCACTTCACTGGTTCGACCCCGGTAATTACACCATCACGCGCAAACCCCTGCTGGATTGCCTGCTGATCCAAGGCGGCCCGCGCGCGCGCGCCTTTTTTGCCGACCAGCCCAACCGGGCGCCGACGCTTACCAAACTGCCTTTGGTGAAATGGAACTTCCATAACACGTGGGTCAACTCGACCCATTCCATCCTGCCGCGTCACCTGAACGCGGTCTATGCGCGGGGCGCGGGCGAGCGGATTTCGGGCGCGCTGCTGCACACCAAGTTCCTGCCCCAGATCGTTGACCGCGCGCCCGTGGAAAAGGCGCGCGCCGAACATTTCGGCAATGCGCCCGTATTCGACGCCTATTATGATGCCGTCGCACAAGCCCCGGACCTGTGGTGCGCGCAGTCCGCGCGTTTCACCGGGTGGGAACACTTGGAAGAGTTGGGCCTGATCTCGCGCGGGGGCTGGGCCTGATTGCCTATATTTACGCAACAATAATCCATATTGGGCAAGATTGTTGCATTTGCCCGATCGGTCGGGCATGACTGGATCAAGGCCGCCGCAGTTGGCCGGACATCGGTTGCGAGTGGGCGTTCATGGGCTTGAAAACACAGTTGAAATTGCGCGCAAGGCGGCAAGTGAAACTGATGCGCGCCTTGCGCAAAAGCCTGCAATTGCGCGCCCGCGTTAACCGCACTGACCGCATTCGCCCGGACGATATTCTGTGCTTCACCACGCTGCGCAACGAATATGTGCGCTTGCCCTATTTTCTGGACTATTACCGCAAGATGGGGATCGGCCATTTCCTGATGGTCGATAACGGCTCCGACGATGGGACGACCGAGTATCTGGAAGCGCAGCGCGACGTGTCGCTTTGGACCACGCAAGGCAGCTACAAAGCCGCGTCCTTCGGGGTGGATTGGCTGAACCACCTGCAATGGCGCTACGGGCATGGGCATTGGATATTGGTCGCAGATGTCGACGAATTCCTGTTATACCCTTATTCCGACACGCGACCCATTCAGGCGCTGACCGACTGGCTGGACAGCCAAGGGCGCAAATCCTTCTCGGCCATGTTGCTGGACATGTATCCGAAAGGGCCGATCGCTGCGCAGCCCTACCGCGCGGGGCAAAACCCGTTCGAGATTGCGCGTTGGTTCGATGCGGCGAATTATTCGATCAAACGCAACCCGTTGATGGGCAATTTGTGGATACAGGGCGGCGTCCGCCAGCGTTGCTTCATGGCTGACGCGCCGGAGCAAGCGCCGGCCTTGAACAAAGTGCCGCTGGTGCATTGGTCGCGCAAATACGCCTATGTCAGTTCCAGCCACATGGCGCTGCCGCGTGGGCTGAACCGGGTCTATGATGACACGGGCGGCGAACAGGCCTCGGGCGTTCTGTTGCACGCGAAATTTCTGGACACGATCATGGCCAAGGCAGGCGAGGAACTTAGCCGGGGTGAGCATTACGCCGACAGCCGCGAATACCGCGCGTACGACCTGACCTTGCGCGACGGGCAAAACCTGTGGTGCGAACACTCGACAGAGTTCATAAACTGGCGGCAATTGGAAATTCTGGGCCTGATGTCGAAAGGGGATTGGGCATGAGCGCGACCAACCCCACGCTTGGCGTTGTTATTCTGGCCCATACCGCGCTCGACCGCGCGGGGCAGGTTGCACGGTTCTGGCTGAATGCGGGCTGCGCGGTGGCGTTGCATGTCGATCGCGCGGTGCCGCAGGCAAAGGTTGCCGCCCTGCAAGACCAGATCGGTGCGCATCCGTTGTTGCATATGGTGCCGCGCCATCGGTGCGACTGGGGATCATGGGACATTGTCGCGGCCAGTCAAGACGCGGCGGAAATCCTGCTGCGCGCCTATTCCGGAATTGGCCATGTGCTTCTCAGCTCCGGGTCCTGTCTGCCGCTGCGCCCGGCGACCGCCTTGGTCGATTATTTGCGCGCCAACAAGGGCACCGATTTCATCGAATCCGTGGCCGTCGACCATGCGGACTGGATCACTGGTGGTCTGTCGCGCGAGCGTTTCACGCTCTATTTTCCGTTTTCATGGCGCAAGCGGCGGTGGTTGTTTGATCGTGCCGTAGAGTGGCAACGCCGCTTTGGCATCGAACGCGAAATCCCCCGCCCGCTAGAGCCGCATATGGGGTCACAATGGTGGTGCCTGTCGCGTGAAACGCTGGATGCGATCCTCACTCACCCCAAGCGCAAACGCTATGAGCGGTATTTCAAGGGCTGCTGGATTCCCGATGAAAGCTATTTCCAGACCCTTGCGCGGTTGCATGGGCGGCGCATTGAAAGCCATTCGCTGACATTGGTGAAATTCGACCGCAACGGGCGGCCCAACCTGTTCTATGACGATCATCTACAATTGTTGCGCCGGTCCGACCGCTTCCTGGCGCGCAAGATCTGGCCGCAAGCCAATAAGCTTTATGACTTTTTCCTGTCCGATCAGCCTTTGATGCTGGCCCCTGTCACGCCGGAACCGGCCAAGATAGACCGCTATTTTGAACTTGCCGAGCATCAGCGTACCGAAGGGCGGGCAGGGCTTTATATGCAAAGCCGCTTCCCGCATGATGAGAGCGGGCAAGCCGTGACCGCCGGCCCCTATTCGGTATTTTCCGGCTTTGACCAAGTTTTCTACAATTTCGACTATTGGCTTGGTCAGGTCACGGGCACACGCGCGCATGGCCATCTATACGCGCCAGAACGTGCAAGCTTCCATGGCGGCGCGCAGGTCTGGCATGGTGCGATTTCCAACAGCGCGGCCCTGCGCGACTACAATCCGCGCATGTTCCTGACGAACCTGCTTTGGGCCACGCGGGGAGAGCGTCAGTGCTTCTCGATCACCGCGCGCGACCATGTGCCGCCCGAATTGATGTGGTTTATGGCCAAGGACCGCAAGGCGCAGATTTCGCTGATCAGCGGATGCTTCCTGCTGCCGCTGTTCCGCCGCGAATATCGCCCTGACGACCTGCTCGCGCATGTCGCATGGTTGCAAAAACGCGAGCAACATATGCTTTCGGTCTTGCAATCGCGCTGGGTGCAGGCCGATATCTCCGTCTGGACATTGGCGGAATTCTTGGAGGCGCCCGAGCGGAACTTGTCAGACGTTGTCGCCAAGATCGCGCCAGAAGCATCTATCGCCAATTATGGGCTGCCGCAGATGCAATCGCTTGACGGTTTGGAAGAGTTCCTGCGCGAGTTGCGCAACAAGGGTCTGCCCCCGGTGCTTTTGCGCGATTTCGAGGGGCTGGCCGGTGCCAGATAGAGTGGACAGATGACTCAGACCGCCCCTTTCGACTATTTCGTGGTGCTTGCTGAAATGCGCACCGGGTCGAACCTGATCGAAGCCAACCTGAACGAATTTGACGGCATCACTTGCGAGGGCGAGGTGTTCAACCCCGCCTTCATCTCGCATCAAGGCAAAGAAGAACTTTACGGCGTGACGCTGGCGGAACGCGACCGCAACCCGATGGCCTTGTTATGGGCCATTCGCGCGCAATCCGACTTGACCGGCTTTCGTTTTTTCCACGACCATGATGCGCGCGTGCTACCGACCTTCATGCAAGACCCGCGCTGCGCCAAGATTATCCTGACGCGCAATCCGCTGGACAGCTACGTGTCGCTGAAAATTGCGCAGGCTACGCAGCAATGGAAGCTGGGGGACGTGAAAACCAAGCGCAGCGCGCAGGTCACGTTCGATCCGGTCGAGTTCGAAGACCATGTCACCCGCCTGCAAGCCTTTCAGGCGCGTATCCTGAACATGCTGCAAACCAGCGGGCAGACGGCGTTCTACCTAGCCTATGAAGACGCCAATGATGTCGCGGTGCTGAACGGACTGGCCGCATGGCTGGGGGTGACTGCGCGAATCGAGGCGCCATCGCGCAAGCTGAAACGCCAGAACCCCGAACCGCTGGAGCAAAAGCTGACCAATCCCGACGCGGTGCGTGACGGCATGGCGCGGCTTGATCGTTTCAACCTGTCGCGCACGCCGAATTTCGAGCCAAGGCGCGGGCCGATGGTCTGGGGGATGCGCGCCTGCGCGACCCTGCCCATCGCCTACCTGCCGATGCCCGGTGCCGCCGATCCGGGCGTGTTGGAGTGGTTGGAGCAGATATCCGGCGATGATGCGCTGCTAGAGGATTTTACCGCGCAAAGCTGGCGCGAGTGGCTGCGGGCCCATCCGCGCCGTGCCATATTTACCGTCCTGCATCACCCTCTGGCCCGCGCGCATGAGGTGTATTTGCGCCAAGTTGTGCATGGCCAGCGCGCCAATGTGCGCGCCTTTTTGGCGCGGGTGCATAATGTCACCCTGCCGGAAAAGGACGCGATGGACAGCTACGACACAGAGCTGCACCGTGCGGGTTTTCTGGCCTTTCTGCGCTTTGCCGCGGCCAATCTGAACGGGCAAACGGCCATGTCCGTTCTGCCCGCATGGGCCAGCCAGACCAAGGTGATTGAAGGTGTGATGGGGCAGGCCCCGATCCATCATCTGCTGCGGGTCGAGGGCTTAGCGCGCGATCTCCCGGCCTTGGGCCGCGATCTGGGGCTGGAGCTGCCGCAATTCGTGCCGCTCGCCGCGCCGCGCCGCTTTACCCTAAGCGCCATATACGATGCCGAGATAGAAGCCGCGGGGCGTGCCGCCTATGGCCTTGATTACGGGGCGCTGGGCTTTGAGGATTGGGCCGGCTGACCCTTGGCGACCCGCGCTGGGGGGGCTTTGCCCCGGCCCGGACCCGTTCCGGGCCCGGCCTCCCCCAGGATATTTTTGCAAGGATGAAGGGGTCAAAGGCGCGACAGGCGATCGGTCAGCAGCGCGAAGAACCCATCCGCATCGACATCGCCGATGAACAGCGCATTGGGCGCGCGCCCGCTGACGCGCCACCAATCGGCCACGGTCATGCCAAGTGTCAGATCCGAGACGGTTTCGATTTCGACGTTGATGTGACGACCAGTGAACAGGTCGGGCGCGATCAGGTAGGCGATGGTGCAGGGGTCGTGCAGGGGTGCACCGGCGGAGCCGTATTTTTCCTTGTCAAACCGCTCGAAGAAATCGGTCCAACTGGCGACGGCGGGGCCGACTTGGCCGGGCAGAGCGCGGAAGGCTTCGACACGCGGAGCCGTGACCAGCGCCTTGTGGGTCACGTCGAGCGGCATGACCACCAGATCAACGCCCGCGCCAAAGACGATTCTGGCGGCTTCCGGGTCGACATAGATGTTGAATTCGGCAGTGGGGGTGATGTTGCCCACCTCGAAATACGCCCCGCCCATCAGCACGATTTGCTGAATGCGCGGGATGATGTCGGGCGCGCGCTGCATGGCCGTGGCGATATTCGTGAGCGGGCCGATGGGCACCAGCGTGACCGTGCCTGCCGGTTCGCGGCGCAAGGTGTCGATCAGGACATCGACCGCGTGGCCCTCTGCCAAGAGCATGCTGGGCGCGGGCAGGTCGACCCCGTCAAGGCCCGTCTTGCCGTGCACATGTTCGGCTGTGACCAGCTTGCGCTGCATCGGTGCGTCGCAGCCGGCATGGACGGGTATATCGGTCCGCCCGGCCAATTCACAGACCTTGCGCGCATTCACATGGGTCAGCGCAAGCGGCACATTGCCCGCAACGCAGGTTATGCCCAGCACGTCCAGTTCCGGAGAGGCAAGCGCCAGAAGAATCGCCACCGCGTCGTCTTGTCCGGGGTCGGTATCGATGATGATCTTGCGGGTCATGATATGTCCTTTCGTGCTCGCACAAGATGCGCAGCCTGCCAGCGAGGCGCAAGCCTTGTTTGCCGGAATGAAAATTGGGACGTGATTGGAACGGCACTGCGTGGCAGAGTGACGAAGCATTTTTTCAACATGGGAATCATCATGAAACGCTGTGTTCTGTTCCTTTTCTTACTAGCGGGCCCCGTAAATGCCCAAGACCTGTCCTTTCGAGTTGATCCGACCGAAACTTGCCTGTGGGACAGTGGCGAAGGTGGCGACAAGCGCGCTTGCATCGGGCAAGCCGCCGCCCAATGCATGGACCAGCCCGGCGGGTCTAGCACCGTGGGCATGGGGTTCTGTCTGGACCGTGAACTGAGTTGGTGGGATAGCATGCTCAATGACGCCTATGGCCAATTGATGCAGGCCATGCGCGCTGCGGATGACGGCTTGCCCCCCGAATTGGCCATTCAGGCCAGCAGCTTGCGCGACATGCAACGCGCTTGGATTGCCTACCGCGATGCGCGGTGCAGCCACGAGGCTTCGCTTTGGCAAGGGGGCACCGGGTCGGGACCTGCCTATCTGAATTGTCTGTTGCACGAGACCGCGGAACAAGCACTTTACCTAGGCGCGCTCTATTCCGGCGAGGGGTGATGCGGTCATGGTGTCGCTGCTGCAAACGCAGCAAAAACCCTTCGCAAACGCGGCAAGCCATTCAAAATGCTGAATGTTAGTTGTATGCCAAGGTATTCAAAGGCAGGATTTTCCGCCTTTGAACAGGCTAGTTCAGTTGACCAACCCGCCGTTGCAGAGTAGATGAAACAAAGCCAATGTCGGTGGGGTAACCCGCTGGCAAAGTTCGGTGCGGCATAAGCTGCCTGCGAAAGGAGCCAAAGGTGCAAGACCTCCTCGCGTCCTACCTGCCCATCGTGATCTTTCTGGCGATTGCCGTGGCGTTGGGCTTGGTGCTGCTGCTGTCGGCCATCGTGATCGCGGTGCGCAATCCCGACCCGGAAAAAGTGTCGGCCTATGAATGCGGCTTCAACGCGTTCGACGATGCGCGCATGAAATTCGATGTGCGGTTTTACCTGGTGTCGATCCTCTTCATCATTTTCGACCTGGAAATCGCGTTCCTGTTTCCGTGGGCCGTGGCCTTTGGCGACATGTCGATGACCGCTTTCTGGTCGATGATGGTGTTTCTGGCGGTGCTGACCGTGGGCTTTGCCTATGAATGGAAGAAGGGGGCGCTGGAATGGGAGTGATGGCAGGTGCGAATACCGCAGGCGCCGACCGCGAGGTTGCCACGCAATCGCTGAACCGCGAATTGCAGGACAAGGGGTTCTTGCTGACTTCGACCGAAGACATCATCAATTGGGCGCGCAATGGCTCGCTGCACTGGATGACCTTCGGCCTTGCCTGCTGCGCGGTCGAGATGATGCACACCTCTATGCCGCGCTATGATCTGGAACGCTTTGGCACTGCGCCGCGCGCCAGCCCGCGCCAGTCGGACCTGATGATCGTGGCGGGCACGCTGACCAATAAAATGGCACCCGCTTTGCGCAAGGTTTACGACCAGATGCCGGAACCGCGTTACGTGATCAGCATGGGAAGCTGCGCCAATGGCGGCGGCTACTACCACTACAGCTATTCCGTGGTGCGTGGCTGCGACCGCGTGGTGCCCGTGGATATCTATGTGCCTGGCTGCCCGCCTACGGCAGAGGCGCTGCTTTACGGCATCCTGCAATTACAACGCAAGATTCGCCGCACCGGCACGCTGGTTCGGTAAGGGGGAAATATGAGCGCAGCCTTGGAAGAAATCGCCGCCCTGATCGACGCGCGTATGTCCGACGTGGTCGTGGGACATGAAATTGCGTTTGGCGAACTGACCGTCACCACCACGCTGGCGCATTTGCCCGTGTTGGTGCGTTGGCTGCAAACCGACGAAGCGATGCGGTTTTCCACCTTGGTCGACATCACGGCCGTCGATTATCCCGGCCGTGCTGACCGGTTCGAGGTGGTCTATCACTTCCTGTCGATGTATCGGAACCACCGCATCCGGCTGAAGCTGATGGCGGGCGAAGATGACATCGTGCCCTCGATTACCGGCATTCACCCGTCGGCCAATTGGTTCGAGCGCGAAGTGTTCGATATGTTCGGCATCCTGTTCTCGGGCCACCCGGATTTGCGGCGCTTGCTGACCGATTACGGCTTCCGTGGCCATCCGCTGCGCAAGGATTTTCCGACCACTGGCTATACCGAGGTTCGTTATGACGAGACCTTGAAGCGCGTGGTTTATGAACCCGTCAGCCTTGTGCAGGAATACCGCCAGTTCGACTTCATGTCGCCATGGGAAGGGGCGGACTATGTCCTGCCCGGCGATGAAAAGCCCAAGGAGGGGGCGAAGGGCTGATGGCGGATTTGTCGCTTCTTTATGGCCTAGGGGTTACGCGGTCGGGGTCTACCTGGCTGCATGCGGCCCTGCGCGCGCATCCGCAGGTGCATTTGCGCGCGGTCAAAGAAGCGCATTGGTTCGACAGTTTGGAATATGCCCGGATGGACAAGCATTTGGATAATCTGCGTGCCAAGCGCACTCATATTGCAGCGCGTGATCCGTCTGACGAGCGTGTGACTGCGCTGTCTGGCTTGATTGCCGCGCTGGAAAACGGGGCAACGCATCAAGAGTATCTGGGTTTCTTGCAGGCCGAAGCGCCCGAAGGCACGCGGGTGTTGGGAGACATCACGCCGGCCTATGCCACTCTGCCCGAAATGCGCTTGCGCCAGATGCAAACTGTGGGTCTGCCCGCGCGTTTTTTGATCGTGTTGCGTGATCCTTTTGCGCGGCTGGTGTCGCATATCCAGTTCATTGCTGCGCGCAAATTGCGCAAGCCGTCTGAACGTCTGGCAGAGGCCACGCGCACCCTGCGTCAGTTCTTGGCAGGCCGTCATGATGGGCTTGCATTGCGCAGTGACTACGCCGCCATGTTCGCGCGGCTGGACGCGGCCATCGCGCCCGCAAACCTGCTGGTGTTGTTCTTCGAGCGGCTGTTTCAACCCGAAACCCTGCACCGCCTGACGGATTGGTTAGGGTTGGACCGTGTCGGGACCGACATGCCAAGCCAGACCAACACAAGCCCAAGCCTGCCGCTGGATGATGGGCTTCTGGCGCAAGCCCATACCCGCCTGGCCCCGCAATACGCATTCGCCCGCGCGCGCTTTGGCGCAGAGCTTCCCGCCGATTGGCGCGCGCCCCAATGGCAAGAGGTCTGACATGATGGATGGCAGCTACACCCCGGACACGCTGACGCAAGAGCAGCGCATCCGCAATTTCAACATCAATTTCGGCCCGCAACACCCTGCGGCACATGGTGTTTTGCGGCTGGTGCTGGAACTGGATGGCGAGATCGTGGAACGGTGCGATCCGCATATCGGCCTGCTGCACCGTGGCACCGAGAAGCTGATGGAGTCGCGCACCTATCTGCAAAACCTGCCGTATTTCGACCGTCTGGATTACGTGGCCCCGATGAATCAGGAACATGCCTGGTGCTTGGCCATAGAGCGGCTGACCGGCGTGGAAGTGCCGCGCCGCGCCTCGCTGATCCGGGTGCTCTATTCCGAGATCGGGCGTATTCTGTCGCATCTGCTGAACGTGACCACGCAGGCGATGGATGTGGGCGCGCTGACCCCGCCGCTCTGGGGGTTCGAGGAACGCGAAAAACTGATGATCTTCTACGAGCGGGCTTGCGGCGCGCGTCTGCACGCGGCCTATTTTCGACCCGGCGGCGTGCATCAGGACCTGCCGCCCGCACTGATCGACGATATCGAGGAATGGGCGCACGCCTTCCCCAAGTTGCTGGACGACATCGACACGCTGCTGACCGAAAACCGCATTTTCAAACAGCGCAACGCCGATATCGGGATCATTTCGGAACAGGAGATCCTCGATTGGGGCTATTCTGGCGTGATGGTGCGCGGCTCTGGGCTGGCATGGGATCTGCGTCGTGCGCAACCCTATGAATGCTATGACGAATTCGACTTCAAGATCCCCGTCGGCAAGAACGGCGATTGCTATGATCGCTACCTGTGCCGGATGCAGGAAATGCGCGAATCGACCAACATCATGTTGCAAGCGATTGAAAAGCTGCGCGCGCCAGAGGGGCAGGGCGATGTGCTGGCCCGCGGCAAGATCACGCCGCCGTCGCGGTCGGATATGAAAACCTCGATGGAAAGCCTGATCCACCATTTCAAGCTTTACACCGAAGGCTTCCACGTGCCTGCGGGCGAAGTCTATGC
>JAFGVZ010000099.1 GCA_016937725.1 Paracoccaceae bacterium
GTCATCCGCAGAGGTGCTGCATAGCGCAAGATTGCACGCAGGCTTGCGCTGTCCAGATCGTGACCAAGCTGAACAAAGGTCAAGTCAGTCAGGTCTAGGGCAAGGTGGTAGTCCTGCGCGGTCTCTGCCGGTGTAAGTGTCAGATCCAGCGCGCCCAGTTGTGCCCCAATCGGACCGGCAAGCGCCATATCGCGCCCGCCAAGTGCCGCGCGTGTGACCGTCAGCCCCGGTGTCAGTTCCAACGACAGGGGCATATCCGCGCCGGTCAGGCGCCATTCCGCGCCCCGCCACCGAAATTGCTGCTGGCCCGACAACGTGCCTTGGGCCGAAAATGGCCAATAGCTTGGAACTGACAGCGCCGCCCAATCGGCGCGCCAGCCGCGAGCGGGCAGGGCGGGTGCGTCAAGGCGCAGGTCAAAGCCCATGGGAAAGCCCGCCACATCCACCCGCGCCACCTGCACGCCGCGATCTGACACATAGGTAGGGGCCGCGCGCAGCAGATAGGCCGCCCCAAACCAATAAGCGCAAAACAGCCCCGAAAGCAGGGATAGCCAGACAATCGCGCGCATGGGCCCCCCTTTTGACCTTGTGACGATTCCTCTCTACACCGCCAAGGGTAACAGGAGCCAGACATGCCCGACACGTTATGGATATTTGGGTACGGATCGTTGATCTGGAACCCCGGTTTTGCTTATGGCCAGACCCGCATCGCGCGGCTGGACGGGTATGAGCGCAGCTTTTGCATGCGCTCGATCCATCATCGCGGCACGTTGGAACAGCCGGGGCTGGTGCTGGCGCTGGACGAAGGGCAGGGCGGGTGCGAGGGGCTGGCCTTTGAAGTGGATGGCCGCATCGCGGAAGAAACGCTGGAATACCTGCGCGCGCGCGAATTGATCTCGGCGGCCTATCTGGAACGCACCGTGCCGATCAAGCTGCAAGGCGGGCCAAACGTGCAGGCTGTTACCTATGTGATCGACCGCGCGCATGGGCAATATTGCGGCGGACTGCCCTTGGAAGAACAAGCACAGATCATTGCCCGCGCTGTGGGCGGGCGCGGTCCGAATTGGGAATATCTTGTAAACACCGCGCGCCACTTGGCGGAACTGGGCCTGCGCGACCCCGATCTGGATTGGCTCGCGGCGCGGGTCGAGGCGTTGACCTCTGCCTGACGCAGCCCTTACGCGGGCCGCGACCGGATGATTTTGGCGAAACGGTCGAAAATCTCGGCATTGGCGGCAATCACTTCGCCGCGGTCGAAGATCGTGCTGTCTTCGCGGATCGGGCCGGTGAAGCCGCCCGCTTCACGCACCAGCAGTAGCCCTGCGGCCAGATCCCACGGCGCAAGTTCGCGTTCCCAGAACCCGTCATAGCGCCCAGCCGCGACATAGGCGAGGTCGAGCGACGCAGCCCCCCAACGACGCACTCCGGCGCAAGCGGGCATCAGTTGCGCCAGATCGTGCAGCATGGCGGGCAAAGTGCGTTTCGCGCCGAACGGAATACCGGTCGCAAACACGCAATCTGTCAGCGTGTTGCGGTTCGACACGCGCAAACGGGTGCCGTTCATGAAGGTGCCCATGCCTTTCTCGGCAATATAAAGTTCGTCTTTGGCCGGGTCGAACACCACGGCAGAGACGATCTCTCCCTTGAATTCCAGCGCGATGGACACGGCCCAATGCGGCATCCCGTGCAGAAAATTCGTCGTGCCATCCAGCGGGTCCACGATCCAGCGGCGGGTTGGGTCCTTGCCCTCAATCGGGTCTGATTCTTCACCGAGCCAACCGTAATTCGGGCGCGCTTCGGTCAGAATCTCGCGGATCGCGGCTTCGGCGGCGATATCGGCGCGGCTGACAAAGTCCCCGGCAGATTTGGACGACACTTGCAGGTTCTCAACCTCGCGGAAATCCTTGACCAGCAGCCGCCCGGCCTTGCGCGCCGCTTGAATCATGACGTTGAGATTGGCACTGCCTTGCATAATATCCGCTCCGGTCTCTGGGTTGGCCGCGCTTTATACCGCCTGAAACCGGAAGGAAAGCCTTAAGCCAAGGGCACGACGCAATCGCAGATGCGCAGGCGCACGCGCTGGCCCACCTCGATTGTGGCACCCGCGCCCGAAATAACCTGCATGCAGCGCTCGCCCTCTTGCACCCAGTAGAGCTGGTCATGCCCCCGATATTCGCGTCCGACCACCGATGCGGGGCCGTCAGGGTCGGCTTCGAGCATGATCTGCTCGGGCCGCACCGAGAGCGTGACCGCACCATTCGCGGCACGCGACAAGGGCAGGTTGCCAAATTCCGTGGTCACTTCCATACCATTGGCATTGCCCGTCAGAATATTCGAGCGCCCGATGAACGACGCGACGAAAGCCGAAACCGGGTGGCGGTAAATCTCGTCCGGGGTGCCGATCTGGACAATGCGGCCCGCTTCCATAACGGCAATGCGGTCTGCGACAGCCATCGCCTCTTCCTGGTCATGGGTCACGATAATACCTGCCGCGCCCGTGGCTTTCAGCAGCTTGCGCACTTCTTGCCGGGTCTCGACCCGCATGGCGGCGTCAAGGTTGGAAAAGGGTTCGTCCATCAGCACCAAGGGCGGAGCCATCGCAAGCGTGCGCGCCAGCGCCACGCGCTGTTGTTGCCCGCCCGATAATTCATGCGGGCGGCGGTTTCCCAGCCCGTCTAATCCGACCAAGCGCAACATCTCTTGCGCGCGGGCCTCAGCTTCGGCGCGTTTCAGCTTTCGCAGCCCGAATTTCACGTTCTCCAGCACTGTAAGATGCGGAAACAAAGCGTAGTCTTGAAACACAAAGCCAATGCCACGGGTTTCGGGGGCGGCACGAGTAATGTCTTTGCCACGCAGGATGATCGTGCCGTCATCGGGTTCTTCAAACCCGCCGATCATGCGCAGTGTCGTTGTCTTGCCGCAACCCGATGGGCCCAGAAGCGCCAACATCTCGCCTTCGCCCAAGGAAAAACTGGCGCGCTCTACCGCCGGGGCCTCGCCTGTCGTGAAATGCTTGCGCAACCGTTCGACCGACAGCAGCACCTTTTTCGGCGCTTGGCGGTAGCCCATTGGCGTCGCCTCTGCCGGCATTTTGAAGCTGAGTGATTTTGGCAAGCTGTTCATGGCTCGATACCCTTTGCGGCTGGCGAAACCCAAGCGCGCTTGTCGGATATTCCGAATGCGCGCCCGCGTCAACTGTTCCGGCATGGCGCAAGGTCAAGCGCGGGGCTGCCCGAAAAGGGCATTGCCCGTGTTGGCGCGCGCGGCCATACTGCGCGGGACATGACCCATAGGCACCGCATGGACCATCCGCATAATCCCGCCACGCAACTGAACACAGATGCTTTTCACGCCATCAATCGGCCCGCTGCCGAGCGCCGAGCGGCCTCACTGGTGGCACGGCGGTCCATCAAGGGCGCGCATCAAGCCGCGTGGCTTTTGAACGCCATTGCCTGCATGGACCTGACTACCCTTGCGGGCGACGACACAGAGGACCGCGTGCGCCGCTTATGCGCCAAGGCGCGCCGTCCCTTGGCCGATCACATCGTGGCGGGGCTGGGGCTGACCGAGATGCCCCATACCGGCGCGGTCTGTGTCTATCCGACGATGGTCAGCGCGGCGGTCAAGGCGCTCGATAGCTCGGGCATTCCCGTGGCGTCGGTGGCAACGGGCTTTCCGGCAGGGCTGATGCCTTTGGACCTGCGACTGGCCGAAATCCGCTATGCGGTCGACCAAGGTGCTTCGGAAATCGACATCGTCATCACCCGCGCGCATGTGCTGGGCGGCAATTGGTCGGCGCTTTATGACGAGATTGCCGCCATGAAAGACGCTTGCGGCCCCGCGCATCTGAAAGCCATCCTCGCCACCGGCGATCTGGTCACGCTGAGCAATGTCCATGCCGCATCCATGGTCGCCATGCAGGCGGGGGCGGATTTCATCAAAACCTCGACCGGCAAGGAAGGCGTGAACGCGACCTTGCCCGTGGGCCTGACAATGTGCCGCGCGATCCGCGACCACGGCGCGGCTACCGGCAACATTGTGGGGTTCAAACCGGCAGGCGGCATGAAAACCGCGAAGGACGCGCTGAACTGGCAAATCCTGATGCGCGAAGAACTGGGCCGTGACTGGCTGCGACCGGGGCTGTTCCGGTTGGGCGCGTCGTCCATGCTGGCCGATATCGAACGCCAGCTAGAGCACCACGTCACCGGGCGCTATGCCGCCAGCCACCGTCACGCGCTGGCGTAAGAGGATAAAATGACGTCGATACCGGAGATTTTGGAAACCATGGCCTATGGTCCCGCCCCCGAAAGCACCGCCGCTGCCCGCGAGTGGCTGGCGCGCGGGCCGTTTGGCCTGTTCATTGGCGGCAGCTTTACCGCGCCTGGTGCGCTGTTCGATGTGCGCGATCCGGCCCGTGACGAAGTTCTGGCGCAGGTCACGCAAGGCAGCGAGGGCGATGTCGATGCCGCCGTGCAAGCCGCGCGCACCGCTCAACCAGCGTGGGAGGCTGACCCGGCTTTGCGCGCCCGCATTCTCTATGCCTTGGCGCGGCAGGTGCAGAAAGGCGAACGCCTGTTCGCCGTGCTGGAATCGCTCGACAACGGCAAACCCATCCGCGAAACCCGCGATATAGATATCCCCTTGGTCGCGCGGCATGTCTACCATCACGCAGGCTGGGCGACGCTCTTGGCCGACGAATTCCCCAATGCCCGCGCGCATGGGGTCTGCGGCCAGATCATCCCGTGGAATTTCCCGCTGCTGATGTTGGCGTGGAAAGTCGCGCCTGCCTTGGCGGCGGGCAACACGGTCGTGTTGAAACCCGCCGAGGATACCCCGCTGACCGCGCTTCTGTTCGCCGAAATCTGCGTGGAAGCGGGCGTGCCGCCGGGTGTTGTCAACATCGTAACCGGCGACGGGGCGACCGGCGCGGCCATCGTCGCGCACAAGGGTGTCGATAAAATCGCCTTCACTGGCTCGACCGAAGTGGGGCAGATCATTCGCCGCGCGACGGCAGGGTCGGGCAAGCCGCTGACGCTGGAACTAGGTGGCAAATCGCCCTTCATCGTGCTGGGGGATGCCGATCTGGATGCTGCCGTCGAAGGCGTGGTCGATGCGGTCTGGTTCAACCAAGGCGAGGTGTGCTGCGCGGGCACTCGTATTCTGGTGGCCGAAAGCGTGGCCGCGACCTTCCGCAAGCGCCTGATTTCGCGCATGGAAACGCTGCGCGTGGGCGATCCGCTGGACAAATCGACCGACATCGGGGCCATCGTCAGCCCCGCCCAATTGGCGCGCATCCGCGATCTGGTGGCGCAAGGCGTGGCGGCGGGCGCAGTCGCATATGAGGGCAGCGCGCCCGAAGGCTGCTTTTGCCCGCCCATCTTGCTAGATCAAGTATCGCCCGCAAACCCTTGCGCGAGCGAAGAAATCTTTGGTCCGGTGGTGACCCTGCAAACCTTCCGAAGCCCGCCAGAGGCGATTGAATTGGCAAATGCCACCCGTTACGGCTTGGCGGCTTCAATCTGGTCAGAAAACCTGACTGTTGCCATGGACTTGGCGGCGCAAATTAAAGCGGGCGTGGTTTGGATAAACGCCACCAACATGTTCGACGCGACCGCGCCCTTCGGCGGGATGCGCGCGTCAGGCTTTGGCCGCGAAGGCGCGCGCGAGGGGATGGGGGCCTATCTGCGCAAAGACGATGCCGCAAAAGGCGCCGCCCCCGGCACGATCGACCCGCTGCCCGCAACAGGCACACCGGACGGGTTGGACCGCACCCACAAGCTCTATATTGGCGGCGCGCAGAAACGCGCGGATGGCGGCGCAAGCTGGTCGGTCCTGTCGGGCGACACGCGCCTTGGCCATGCGCCGCTTGGCAACCGCAAGGACATCCGCAACGCGGTCGAAGCCGCGCACAAGGCGAGCGGTTGGACCAAGATGAGCGGGCATCAACGTGCGCAGGTGATGTATTTTCTTGCTGAAACGCTGGACCATCACCGTGACGGGCTGGCGGCATTCGTGCCGATGGCCGAAATCGACGCCAGCATTGCGCGGACGATGTATTATGCCGCTTGGTCCGACAAGCTTTCGGGCGCTGTGCACAACACCCAAAGCGCCCATGTCACGCTGGCCATGCGCGAAGCGTTCGGCGTCATGGGCGTGATCTGCCCGGAAGAAAAGCCGCTTCTGGGGGCGCTGTCACTGATCCTGCCCGCGATTGCCATGGGAAACCGGGTGGTGGTCGTGCCTTCGCAGGCCAACCCTTTGGCGGCGCTGGAATTGGGTCCGATGTTGGGCGCGTCGGACGTGCCCGGCGGCGTGGTGAATATTGTTAGTGGCCCTGTCACAGAGCTTGCGAAAACGCTGGCGGCCCATGACGACGTGGCGGCTATGGCCTGCGCACAGCCCGCTGTGGCACAGATGGTCGAGCATGAGAGTGCGGGCAACCTGAAACCTGTCTGGCACGCGCCAGAGGGGCAGGGCCGCGATTGGCTGGAGGCGATGGTGCAGGTCAAGACAATCTGGGTGCCTTACGGCGCATAAGGGCAGGGTGCGCGTCCAGCGCGCACCCCTTAGCTCTCAGAATCGCGCCGCCAGAAAGTCGCGGAACGCGGCCTGCGCACCTGCATTCGCCTCTGGGTCCCAATCGCCCGATGTGGGCACGGTGAACGAATGCCGCGCGCCGCCGAAGATGCGGGCTTCATGCGCAACGCCTGCGCCTTGCAATTCATCCATCAACGCGGCCAGATCGGCCATGCCAGAGACCGGATCGGCAGAGCCATGCAGCACCAGAACCGGCGCAGGCGTGGCGCTGTAATCTTGCCCTTCCGGCGTGCCAAGCCCGCCATGGAAGCTGACGAAACCGGCCATATCCAACCCTGCGCGCGCGGCTTCCAACGCTGCTGCGCCGCCAAAGCAATAGCCTGCGATCACCATGTTGCCTGCACCCTCCAGCCCGGTCGCGGCTTCTGCACCGGCGGCAAGACGCGCGCGAAACTCTGCCCGGTCAGCATACAGCGCGCCGGTCTCGCGGCGGTAATCGTCAAAGCCCGCGAGCACCGCATCGGTGCCGAAGAGGTCCAGCGCCACGGCCAGATAGCCATCGGCGGCCAGCGCATCGGCCTGCGCGCGCTCATGGTCGGTCAGTCCGTCCCAGTCATGCACCAGCAGAACCGTGCCGCGCGGGGTGCCTTCTGGCGAAGCGACATAGCCTTCGAAATCGCGGTCGCCATGGGTGTAGGGCAGCGGATTCGCCATGGCTGTGCCCGTGGCCAGACCGAGCCCGAGAATGAAAGTAGAAAACGTGTGGATAGACGCCATGAGATTTCCCTCTAGGTTATGACCATAGGGAAGGTAGGGCTATGCAGGCCAAAGTCAGGACCGCACAGCCCCCGCGCGCCACTGCACAGAGCTTAGCGTTTGCGGTCGCGCCGCGTGCTCATGGGCTGGAAAGCCACGGCGACATGCGCCTCGCAATAGGGTTTTCCGGGCTTCACGGGCAGTCCGCAAAACCAGAAATCAGGGGTCGCCGGGTCGCCGATGGGCCATTTGCAGGTCCGCTCGGTCAATTCCAGAAGCGACAGCTTCATCGCGGTCTTTTCGACCTCTCGCACCGTGGCAAGCGCTTCGGGGTCGATCTCATTGGCCGAAGGTTGCGGCGGCAAGGGCTGGCCTGCCGGGATGATTGGCTTTGGCGTGTAGGTTTCGACCTGTTCTTCTTCCGGCTCTTCCGGTTCTGCCACCGCGGCGGGCTCTGGCTTGGGCGCGGGGGCGGCGGCAGGCTTTGGCTTGGGCTGCGCCGCGCGCTCTGCTTTCACCTGTGCCAAATCGACCACGGCCGGGTTGGGTTCGGGCGCAGCGGGGCGGCTGGGCTCTGGCGTCTCGGCGCTGGTCTCTGGCCCGTTGCGATTTGACAGGCCCAGACGGTGCACCTTGCCAATGACGGCGTTGCGCGTCACGCCACCCAATTCCTTGGCGATGGTCGAGGCCGAATGCCCCTCGTTCCACATTTTCTTGAGCAGCTCGACCCGCTCATCCGTCCATGACATGGCAGACCCCTTGGAAATATCTTGTCCCAAGTTTAGGGACAGGCAGGTGAAATACAAGGCGCAGGGCCTAAATACAATGCGCGATCGGCAAAACCGACGCCAATAGACTGGAAGGAGAGCAGAATGGACATGGCAGGCTTCCGCGACATGGGCGCGCGCCGCTTTGGACGGGTGAATTGGTTGGGGCTGGCGGCCTTGGCCAAACGCGAGATCATGCGCTTTCTGGTGGTGTGGACCCAAACGCTGGCCGCGCCCTTGGTGACGGCGGGGTTGTTTCTGGCGGTCTTCACGCTGGCCATTGGCCCTATGCGCGGCGAGGTGATGGGTGTGCCTTTCATCAGCTTTCTGGCGCCGGGCATTCTGATGATGACCATTATTCAGAACGCATTCGCCAACACATCTTCCTCCATCGTCATCTCGAAGGTGCAGGGCAATATTGTCGATACGCTGATGCCACCCTTGTCGCCAGGAGAGCTTGTGCTGGGCTACATGGCGGGCGGGGTCGTGCGCGGCCTGATGGTGGGTGTGGTCATCTTGCTGGCCGAAGCAGTGGTCTTGGGCGAAGGGATCGCCCATCCGCTGTGGCTTTTGGTGTTCGTCACGCTGGGGGCGGCGCTTTTATCAGCCATAGGGATCGCGGCAGGCATTATCGCAAACAAGTTCGACCAGATCGCGGCGATTACCAATTTCATCGTGGTGCCGTTGTCTTTTCTGTCGGGCACGTTTTATTCCATTACCACATTGCCACCGCTCATGGCCGCCCTCAGCCAAGTGAACCCGGTTTTCTACCTGATCGACGGGGCGCGCTACGGGATGATCGGACAGTCGGATGCATCGCCATGGCTGGGGCTGGTGGTGGTGCTTGTTTCGGTCTTGGGCACGATGGCGTTGTGCTGGCATTGGTTTCGGAAAGGTTACCGGCTCAAGCCCTGATGGCGCTTGTGCGCTATGTCCAAC
>JAFGVZ010000012.1 GCA_016937725.1 Paracoccaceae bacterium
GGCGATTACCTGATCCGCTACATCACCGGGCAAGATACAAGCATTTTCGCCAGCCTCCCCATCAGCGTGACAGACGTTCCGACAAGCCTGACCGCGCCCGCATCTGGTGCGGCGGGGGCCGTGCTGGATGTGACATGGCAAGGGCCGGGTTATGCGGGCGATTACCTGACCATCGCCATACCGGGCGACGGGGCGGCGGGATATGCAAGCTACGCCTATGTCGAGGCCGGAAGCCCAGCCCAGATCACCCTGCCCGACATGCCCGGCGCGTATGAATTGCGCTATGTCGCCACGGGCCGGACGCCGCGCATTCTGGCCAGTCAAAGCCTGACGGTTCAATAACCGCCCTGCCTGCGCAGATGCGCAAGCCATAGATGCACCAGCCCTCCCGCCAGCAAGGCGGCGGCGAGCGATAGCATCATCGCGCTATGGCCGCCGAGCGTAATGGCCCAAGCAATTACCGGCGTGCCAAGCGTGTTGCCGATATTGCCCATCTGCGCCATGCCGCCATTCGCCATGGCGCGGCTACCGGGTGCGGCATTCAGTTGCGGGACCGCTGCGAAACTTGCGCCCTGCACGAGGCCCAAAGCGGCCGCAAAGGCCAAACACAGAACCGCGTTGCCCGGAACGGCCAGCAGCGCCAGCGCACAGCCTGCGCTAAGCCCGAACCCAAGCACCGCCACACCGACCGGGCTCGTCACGCGCAGCAATTGCACGCCCAGCAAAAGCGATGACGCGATGCTGACCAAGGGCATGGCACCCACGATCCAGACACGCTGATCATCGGGCAGGAAGGGCGGCACCAAGGTCAGAAAACTCACGAAGCAGAAGGTGTAGAACAACCAGCCCCAAGCGGGCGCGCTGATATGGGCAGAGCGATAGATGCGCAGATGATCGCGCCCCAGCGTCGCCAGCCCCGGCATCTGGCCCTGTCCTGCCCGGTCACGCGGCACCCATGCGTGCAGAACCATAGCGAAACCAGCCATGTAAACGGCATGCGCCACAAACAGCGCCGCCATGCCGAAGCGGTCCACCAAGGGCAGCCCCCCGAATACCAGAACCGCGAAGGCCACGCCAAAGAAGGTGCCCCAGACCGTCAGCATCAGGGGGCGCAGCCGGTCGCTGGACAATTGCGCAATCAGCGTCGGGATCACGACAACCAGCGCCAGATGCGACACCCCTTCCACCATACGCAGCGCAAGGAATACCGGCAGCGGCGGGAAACTCGCCTGCAAAAGCGACACCGCCGCCCCGGCCCAAAGCCCCACGAGAAGCGCGCGCCGCAACCCGATGCGCGCGGCCAGAATGCCCGCGACAAGGCCAAGGACAATGCCAACAACGCCCACCATCGACACCGTCCAGCCCAAGCTCGCCCCGGCTTGCGGATAGACTTGCGGCAGGCGGTCAAAGATCACGCTGATTTTGCCATATTGTGCCGCAGCCCCAAGACCCGCCAACCAAAGCGTTAAGGAAAGTGGGATGGAAGGGGAGCTTATTGACATGGGCGCATGAAGACGCCGCAAAGCCTTTCGCGTCAACTCCCGACTTGGTGCGTTTCAGAGCAAAGCACATCGCCAGGGATCAGCGCGCCAAATCGCAAAGCCCGCGACTGCGTCGCGGGCTTTGGACATAGCCTTGCGGCCGCAAGGCCGCTCCGTTTAGTCAGACCTCAGAAATGGATTGCGCGGCCGTAAGCGTCCAGCACGGATTCGTGCATCATTTCGCTTAGCGTCGGGTGAGGGAAAACGGTCGCCATCAAGTCTTCTTCGGTGGTCTCCAACTGGCGACCGACAACATAGCCTTGGATCAACTCGGTCACTTCCGCGCCGATCATATGCGCGCCCAAGAGCTCGCCGGTTTTCGCGTCGAACACGGTCTTTATCATGCCTTCCGGCTCGCCTAGCGCAATCGCCTTGCCGTTACCCATGAATGGAAAGCGCCCGACCTTGATGTCATAGCCCGCCTCTTTCGCCTTGGCTTCGGTCAGGCCAACGCTGGCGATCTGCGGGTGGCAATAGGTGCAGCCCGCAATCGACGACGGGTCCACGGCATGCGGATGCCCGCCCGCGATCAGTTCAGCCACCATCACGCCCTCGTGGCTGGCCTTGTGCGCCAACCACGGGCCATTCGTAGCATCGCCGATCACATACAGGCCCTCGACCCCGCTGCGGCAATATTCATCCGTCACCACGAAAGAGCGGTCGATCTTCGCGCCAATTTCCTCCAGCCCCAGCCCTTCGGTATTCGCCACGATCCCCACAGCGGAAATGACGGTGTCGAACTCGTGCTGTTCCACCTTGCCGCCGCGTTCGATATGCGCGGTCACTTTCGGCGCCTTGCGGTCCAGCTTTTTGACCATGGCTTTCTCCATGATCGTCATGCCTTGCTTGGTAAACTGCTTCTTGGCGAAGGCGCTGATCTCGGCATCTTCCACCGGCAAAATGCGGTCCTGCACTTCGACCACGGTCACATCCGCGCCGAGCGTGTTGAAGAAGCTGGCAAATTCGATCCCGATCGCGCCCGACCCGATGACCAGCAGCTTTTTCGGCATCCGCTTGGGCGTCAGCGCGTGTTTGTAGGTCCAGACCAGATCGCCATCGGCTTCCAGCCCCGGCAACTCGCGGGCGCGCGCGCCGGTGGCGAGGATGATGTTCTTCGCCGCCAACTCTTCGCTGCCCTGGTCGGTCGTGACCGCCACGCGGCCTTTCCCGGCCAGCTTTGCGCTGCCCATGATGACCGTGACCTTGTTTTTCTTCAGCAAATGACCGACGCCACCCGCCAATTGCCCGGCCACGCCGCGCGAGCGTTTGACGACCGCATCCAGATCATAGCCGATTCCCGTGGCGCTCAGGCCGAATTCCTTGGCACGGTGCATCAGGTGGAACACTTCGGCGCTGCGCAACATGGCCTTGGTCGGGATACAGCCCCAGTTCAGGCAGATGCCACCCAGATGTTCGCGCTCGACCACGGCGACCGACAGGCCAAGTTGCGCCGCGCGGATTGCCGCGACATACCCGCCGGGGCCAGCCCCGATTACAACAACGTCGAACGTCTTGGCCGCCATGCGAAGATCTCCTCCTGAAGCGCAATGCGAAATTAGTTTGGCACTAAACTAAATTTCGCATCGCCGCAACGCAAAGGCGGAAACCCGGCCATGACGGCGCTGCATGGCTTATGCTCAGGCTGCGTCCTGCAACTTGCGCACCGCCAGACCATAGCCGCCGCCCGTCAGAAAGGCCTGTTCGGCAGATGTTGTGACCCGTCCCAGCGCCGTGTTGCGATAGGGAAAGCGGCCAAATTCGCGGATCACGGCGCGATGGGCGCGGGCATGCAGAAGGTTTTGCGCGCCAGTTTTCGGCATGCGCAGCAAGAACATGCGCACCGCGCGGTCCTGATCCATCTGGCTTTCGGAATGCATCAGCGGCAGGTAGAAGAATTGGCGCGCCGGTTCGTCAATCTGGCCGTCAAACCGCAAATGGCAGGCACGGGCGGCGACCTTGCGGGCCAATTCGTCGGTGGCGAAGGCGCGCGGGTCGTCCCGGAACATGTTGCGCGGGAACTGGTCGGTCACGATCAGGTAAGCAAGACAACCCTTGGGGCAGAAGGCCCAGTTGCACAGCCGTCCCGCGCGGGCCTTTTCCCACAAGGCCTGATAGCGGTCGCGGATCTTGGCATCGAGCGCGTCATCCTGCGCATACCAGCCGTCCGGGCCAACCTCTTCCAGCCAGAACGCGATTACCTCGTCTACCGTCGACATTGTGCACATCCAGATTGTTTCACGTTAAAGCAGTTTTGCAGGCTTTCCCCGGCCTGACAACAGCGTTGTAACAATATTTCAAAAACAGGCATGTTTCTGCTCATTTTGTTACAATGGTGTCACTGTTTGCGGAGTCGGCCTGCTCCGTCAAGTCGCTATACACCGCCTCTACCGTCGCTGCCGACACCACGGGAGAGACCGGCGCATACGGCCCGGTTTCCGCCACCGGGGTCGAGGGGCGCTGCGTCATCCGCCAAGCGGCGTAACTGGCCAGAACGGCCGTCAGAACGCCGATGAACAGGAAAAACCCGTCCGGCCCGATCACGCCCATCATCCGCCCGATCAGCAAAGGCCCGATGATTGCGCCCATCCCGTTCACAAACAGCAACCCGCCAGAGGCGGCGGCCATCATGTCTTGCTCCATGTAATCGTTGGTATAGGCTAGAAGCAGCGCGTAAAGCGGGTTCGACACCCCGCCAATAGCCAGCGCCACGATGACCAGCGCCCAGAACGGCATCGGCACCAGCAAGGGCAGCGATGCCGCGCCGGTCCCGACCAAGGCGACAAGGATCACCAATTTGCGGCGATCCATCCGGTCCGACAGCCAGCCGATCGGGATCTGGAAGACCAGCCCGCCGAAATAGATCGCGGCGGTGAAGATCGAGATTTGCAGCACACTTAGCCCCGCTTGCGTGCCCCAGACCGCCGTCATCCCGAA
>JAFGVZ010000100.1 GCA_016937725.1 Paracoccaceae bacterium
GAAAACGTGGCCTATCCCGAAGGCACCTGCGCCGAAGCGGGGGCGATTGCCGCCATGATCGCGGGCGGCGCGCATTGGATTGTGGAAATCGTGGTCGTCGCTGACAGCCCCACACCGGTGCCGCCCTGCGGCGGGTGCCGCCAGAAAATCGCGGAATTCGCGCGGGGCGATGTGCCGGTCACGCTACTGTCGTTGAACGGCGCGCGGCAGGAGACCACTGTCGCCGCCCTTCTGCCCGGAGCGTTTGGCGCGGACCATATGGAGCGCGGCTGATGCCGCGCGCCTTTATGGTCGTGCTCGATTCGGTTGGCTGCGGTGGCGCACCGGATGCGGATGCTTTTGGCGATATGGGTGCGAACACATTGGGCCATATCGCGCAAGCCTGCGCCGCGGGGCGCGCGGATCAGGGCCGCGTAGGACCGTTGCGCTTGCCGGTCCTGGACGGGCTGGGCTTGGGCGCGGCAATCAAGCTGGCCTCTGGGCTGGACGCGCCGGGGCTTGGCGCGCCACCTACCGGCCTTTGGGGGGCCGCCACCGAAATATCGCGCGGGAAGGACACGCCCTCTGGCCATTGGGAATTGGCCGGTGTGCCGGTGCCGTGGGACTGGACGTATTTTCCGCGCAAAGTGCCTGCGTTTCCGTCTGACCTGACAGCGAAGGTTTGCGACTTGGCCGGGACGGACGGCATTCTGGGCAATTGCCACGCAGGCGGGCTTGCCATCATAGACCAGCTTGGAGCGGAACATATCCGCAGCACTTGGCCGATCTGCTACACCTCTGCCGACAGCGTCTTCCAGATTGCCGCGCATGAAGAGGCGTTTGGGCTGGACCGCCTGCACAAGCTATGCGCCGACCTTGCGCCCCATCTGCATGCGATGCGTGTGGGCCGCGTGATTGCGCGGCCTTTTATTGGCACCGAGGGCGCGTTCACCCGCACCCATAACCGCCGCGACTACGCCATTGCTCCGCCTGCGCCTACGCTGTGCGACTGGGTTCAGGGCGCGGGGCGCGTGGTGCATGGCGTGGGCAAGATATCCGACATCTTCTCGGGGCAGGGGATAACGCATAGCCACAAGGGCAAGGATGACGCGGCCTTGTGCGACCACCTGTTGCGGCTGGTGGGCAGCGCCGAGGACGGGTCGCTGACCTTCTGCAATTTGGTCGAATTCGACAGCCTTTACGGCCATCCGCGCGACGTGGCGGGTTATGCGCGCGCGTTGGAGCGGTTCGATGCGGTGGCAGGGCAAATGCTGGACCGTTTGCGCCCCGGCGACATAGCGATCTTCACCGCCGACCATGGCAATGACCCGACCGCCCCCGGCTCTGACCATACGCGCGAACGGGTTCCCGTGTTGGCAGCGGGCCGTGGCGCGGGTGAAATCGGGCATTGCGGTTTTGTCGATGTCGCGGCATCTGTCGCGCATCACCTTGGCATTCCCGCCCAAGGGCCGGGACGGAGCTTTCTGCAATGAGCGATTTCGCAAGTCTGCCGAAGCTGGAACTGCATCTGCATCTGGAAGGGGCCGCGCCGCCCGCTTTCATCCGCGCGCAGGCGCAGCGCAAGAAGGTCGACCTGTCGGGCATTTTCGATGAACGCGGTGCCTATAAATATGATGGTTTCGTCGATTTTCTGCGCGTCTATGAAGCGGCCTGCACGGTGCTGACCAGCCCGCAAGACTTCCACGATCTGACTCTGGCGGTGCTGGAGCAATCGGCCGCCCATGGCGTGATCTATTCCGAAGCGTTCCTCTCGCCCGATTTCTGTGGTGGGGGCGATCTCGTGGCGTGGCGTGATTATCTGGCGGCAATTGAAGCTGCGGCGCAAACGGCAGAGGCGCAGTTGGGTGTAACCCTGCGCGGCTGTATTACCTGCATTCGGCATTTCGGACCGGAACAGGCGCGCGTCATTGCTCGATGTGCGCAGGAAACGGCAGGCGATTTCATCACCGGATTTGGCATTGCAGGCGATGAAAACGCAGGCGAACTTTCAGATTTCATCTACAGTTTTGATGCGGCGCGCGAGGCGGGGCTGGGCCTAACCGCCCATGCGGGTGAATGGCGCGGGCCGAACGAGTTGCGCGCTGCGCTGGAACACCTCCGTGTCTCGCGTATCGGCCATGGGGTGCGGGCGATTGAGGACCCGGCGCTGGTCGATCATCTGGCCGAAACCGGCACCGTTCTGGAAGTATGCCCCGGCTCCAACGTAGCGCTTGGCGTCTATCCCGAGTTGCGCGCGCATCCCATAGAGCGCTTGCGCGCGGGCGGTGTGGCGGTCACTGTCTCGACCGACGATCCGCCGTTTTTCCACACCGATATGAGCGCGGAATATGCCGCGCTGCACCGCGCCTTCGGCTGGGAGCAACCGGAATTCGACGCGCTTGCCCAGAACGCACTGCGCGCCGCTTTTTGTGACGCGGCCACCCGCAAAACCCTGTCCGAAAGACTGGAGAAAGCATGACCCATCCCGACCTGACCGTGATTGCTCACCCGCTGGTGCAACACAAGCTTAGCCTGATGCGCGATAGCCGCACGCCCAGCCCCGAATTTCGCCGCCTGCTGCGCGAGATAGCGCTGCTGCTGACCTATGAGGCGACGCGCGATCTGCCCGTGGTCCCCCAACGGATAGAAACACCCCTGACCGCAATGGATGCGCCCATGCTGGCCGGACCGGACCCGGCGGTGGTGTCGATCCTGCGTGCGGGGAATGGTTTGTTGGATGGCGTGCTGGACGTGGTGCCGACCGCGAAAGTGGGCTTTGTTGGCCTATACCGCGATGAGGAAACGCTGCGCCCGATCGAATATTACAACAAGCTGCCATCGGATATGCCGGGCCGCTTTACCATTGCGGTCGACCCGATGCTGGCCACCGGCCATTCGGCGGCGGCGGCGATTGATTTGCTCAAACGGGCAGGGGCCGCGCAGATATGCTTTATCTGTTTGCTGGCCGCCCCCGAAGGCGTGGCGGTGATGGCCGAAAAGCACCCCGATGTGCGTATCGTGACCGCCTCGCTTGACAGCCATTTGAACGAAAAGGGTTATATCGTGCCCGGCTTGGGCGATGCAGGTGACCGCATTTTCGGCACCGTCTAGGGCGAATTGTGGCGAATCGGGTTTACTTTCCAAGGCTTGCAGCGCCATTCTAAAGCCAGTTAACCGGGGGGTTAGGATGAAGCGTTTCTGGATGGCCGCAAGCGTTGCGGCGCTCTTTGCTGGCGGCTCGGCTTTGGCCCAGACCAATGGGTTGGACCCCGCCAATCTGCCGCCCGAGGGCTTCGACGGGCGCGAATTTGTCGATAGCGCGGGATGTTCTTTCCTGCGCTCCACCTTTGGGGGCGAAGTTACTTGGGTGCCGCGCTATGGCCCGGACCGTAACCCGATCTGTGGCCAAAGCCCGACAGATTTCACAGCCGTCGCGGCGTCTGCCCCGGCGGTAGATATGGCTTCGCCCGAGGGTGACCCTGCGGAACCCGCCGCGATTGCGGCCACACCTGACGCCCAACCCGCCGCCGCACCCGACGCGCCGCGCGGGCGTATAGAAGTGGTGGGCGCGGTGGCCGACCCGGTGCGCCGCCCGTCCCCCAGTTTTCTGGGCAAAGAGCCGCAAATGGCCAGTGTCGCGCCGCGTCGCGCGACCCCGCGCGCGGCGCCGAAGCCACGTCTGCCGCAGGCAGATGCATCGGGGCGCCATCCGTCTTGCCCGGATACATCGCCCTATGGCCAGTTGGTCGATACCGAACTGGGCCGGAAAATGGTGCGCTGTGTCACCAGCCCTGCGCTGTTCCTGGACGAGTATGTCAACACGCCCCCGCAGCAACACGTGGCTCATGCGCCACGTGCGGCGGTCGGCCATGGCGCGCGAGTTCAGGTTGGCAGCTTTGCCGTGCATAGCAATGCCCAGCGACTTGTGGCGCGGCTGCGCGCGGCGGGCTTGCCCGCAGGTAGCTACAGCGCGCGCGGGCTGAGTGTGGTCACGGTCGGCCCCTTCGGCAGTGGTGCAGAAGCGCATGGTGCGCTGTCGCACGTTCGCAGCATGGGGTTCCGCGACGCGTTCTTGCGGCGTTAAAAAACGGCAGGACGTCAAAAGAAAACCCCCGGCGCGCTTTGCACACCGGGGGTTTTTGTTGGCCTGTCGCCGGCTTATTGGGCTTGCGAACCCGGCACGGCGTCTTGCAGGATACGCGCGCCCTCTTCAACCGCGCCTTCAATCGCCTCTGCGGCGGCATCGGCGGCGGCATTTGCTGCATCTGTGACCGCATCCGTGGCTTGCGCTGCGCCTTCGGTTGCATCCGAAGCCGCGTCTGCGGTGGCATCCGTTGCAGCATCGGTCGCCTCTGCGGCGGTATCTGCGGCTTCTGTGGCAGCATCTGCCGCGCCTTCAGTCACTTCTGCGGCCGTGTCTGCGGCATCCGACGCCATGGCGTCGTTCACCATGGTTTCGGCTTCGGTCACGGCGTCTTCCACAGCGCCTTCGACGGCGTCAGTCGCCTGTCCGGCGGCTTCTTCCACGGCGGCGGTAGCGTCTTCCACGGCGGTTTCAACGGTCTCTTGCGCGTCTGTCACAGCCTCGGTCACCGCGTCTTCTGCTTCGGCAGCCGTTTCTTCGGCCTCGGTCACCGCGTCTTCCACGGCCTCTTCCACGGCGGTCTCTGCTTCAGTTGCGGCGTCTTCCACGGCCTCTGCTTCGGCGGCAGGGGCTTCTACCGGTGCGCTTACCTCGGTCGGGGTGCGCGACTGCACGCCCAGCCAAATCCCAACCGCGGCCACGGCCACGGCGATCAGGGTCAATACCATCTTGTTCATTTCATGGTCCTCTTTCACCAATGCTATGCTGGCGCTGCATATGACAGGTTTTGCTGCGCTTGCAAAGGCAAGCCCGTGTGAGTTGGCGGAAACGCGCATGTATTTGCCGCTTGAAACATATCGGCCCCGGCGTTAAATTGCGCGCCACCATATCCATTATACAAGGATTTCAGCCATAGCCCGCAGACCGCACAATGCCCCGCCCCCGCGCGACACCGGCCCCCGAGTCAATGAGCGCATCCGTGCGCCAGAAATTCGACTTATCGGGGCTGAAGGGGAAAACCTGGGCGTGGTAAAACCGTCTCAAGCCATGATGCTGGCCGAAGAAGCCGGTCTTGATCTTGTCGAAATTTCGCCGAATGCCGCGCCGCCCGTGTGCAAGATCATGGATTTCGGCAAGTTCAAATA
>JAFGVZ010000101.1 GCA_016937725.1 Paracoccaceae bacterium
GTGGAACTGAAACGCGAATTGGACAATGCCAGCCCCATGCTGCGTGTGATGACGGTGCACGGGGCGAAAGGGCTGGAAGCGCCCATTGTCATTTTGCCCGATACCGCCGACCCGAAATCCCAAGACAAGGCGGAAGTGGTGGATATCGCGGGCCGCGCGGCATGGAAAGCGCGGGCGGGCCAGAACCCTGCTCCCTTGCAAGACGCGCTTGATGCGCGCGCCGCACGCCGCGCCGAGGAAGATGCGCGCCTTTTGTATGTGGCCATGACCCGCGCGGAAAGCTGGTTGATCGTGGCAGGTGCGGGCGACATGAAGAAGCCCGAAAACTGGTATCTGCGTGTCTCCGAAGGGTTGCGCCTTGCCGGGGCAGAACGGATTGACACGCCCACCGGGCCGGGGATGCGCCACGCTTTCGGTGCATGGCCAGTCGCGGCAGAGCCACAAGCGGACACCGCGAAAGCGCCGGTGCTTTTGCCGCAGGCGCTCTGGCAAGCGGCCCCGCATCCCCCTGCGCGCCCCAACCCCTTGCGCCCGTCCGACCTTGGCGGGGCCAAGGCACTTCCCGGCGAAGCGGGTCTGGATGAAGATTTGGCGCTTCGGCTTGGCACCGGGTTGCACCTGCTTTTGGAACATCTGCCGCATTGGCCGCGCGAGACATGGGACATGCGCGCCGCACGCTTGCTTGACCACGCCGAAGACGCCGCGCGCCTTCTGCCAGAAGCGATAGCCGTTTTGGAAAATCCCGATCTTGCCATGCTGTTCGCACCCGAAAGCTTGGCCGAGGTCGAAATTGTGGGCCAAGTCGGCGCGCGGCCCATGTCGGGGGTCATCGACCGCTTGGTGGTGACGCCAGATCATGTGCTGGCGGTCGATTATAAATCGAACCGCGTGGTTCCGGGCAGCACGGATGCCGTGCCAGAAGGATTGATGCGGCAGATGGGGGCCTATCTGGTCGCTTTGGAACAGGTTTTCCCCGACCGCAGGGTCGAGATGGCGCTGCTCTGGACCGCAACCGCCCGCCTTGTGCGACTGCCCGACGCGGCTTTGCGCGCAGCCCTCGCCCGCGCGGGTGCTTGAATCCGCGTCCGCAGAGGCATAATTGAAGATGAACGAAGCAAACCAATGGAGGGGCCAATGCCCACGATTGCTGTTACCGATGCCACTTTTGACGCCGAAGTGCGTCAGTCCACCATCCCCGTTGTTGTCGATTTCTGGGCCGAATGGTGTGGCCCCTGCAAGCAGATCGGCCCGGCTTTGGAAGAATTGTCGAACGAATATGGCGACAAGATCAAGATCGCCAAGGTGAACGTGGACGAAAACCCGAACACTGCCGCATCCATGGGCATTCGCGGTATTCCCGCGCTGTTCCTGTTCAAAGATGGCAAGCCGGTGTCCAACAAGGTTGGTGCTGCCCCGAAATCGGCGCTGCAATCCTGGATCGACGGCGCGATGTAAGCGCTATCGGGGTCGGTTTGGCCCCGAACCCTGCCGGTCGCATCTGGCCAAACGGCGGATGCCTCCGGCGGGAGTATTTTTCGCAAGATGAAGAGGGCGCGATGAGCGAGTTTCCCGGCTGGCATGGCACGACGATTGTGGCGGTCCGCAGGGGCGGCGAAGTTGTGGTGGCCGGTGACGGCCAGGTGTCGCTTGGCCAGACTGTGATCAAGGGCAGCGCGCGCAAGGTGCGCCGCCTGTCGCCCGGCGGGTATGACGTGGTCGCGGGTTTTGCGGGGTCGACTGCCGATGCGTTCACCTTGCTGGAGCGGCTGGAGGCGAAGCTTGAGGCGACGCCGGGGCAATTGGCCCGCGCCTCGGTCGAATTGGCGAAAGATTGGCGCACCGACAAATACCTGCAAAAGCTGGACGCCATGCTGATCGTGACGGATGGGCGCGACTTGTTCGTCATCACGGGCGCGGGGGACGTGTTGGAGCCGGAGCATGACATCGCTGCCATTGGATCGGGCGGGAACTTTGCCCTTGCCGCCGCGCGCGGGCTGATGGCGACCGAAATGGGCGCTGAAGATATCGCGCGGCAGGCGATGGCGATTGCAGCGGATATTTGTGTTTATACCAACGGCAATCTGACGGTGGAGAAGATCAGCGCTTGAGCTGCGCCTCCATCCACGCGCGCAAAACAGCGTTCATGCGGGTCTGGTAGCCTGCGCCTTGCGACTTGAAAAATTCCAGCACATCGGGGTCCACGCGCAGCGAGATCGCCTTTTTCGGCTCTGGCGTGACAAGCTTGGCGCGGGTCCAGTCGACTTCGAACTCTTGCTCGCCTTCGTAATCGCCCTGCGCCCGCAACCTGTCCCAATCAGTGCGGGATTTCATCTGGCGGATTTCGTCGAGCGTGTAGGTTTTGATATTGTTCTCGCTCATCGGTTCGGGCCTTTCGGGCAGAGATGATGCGGATCGTGTCACCTCTGATTGTGTAAATGACAGCGATGACCTCATCGGCCAATGCTCCAACAGCAATAAAGCGCAGTTCAATATCGCTGCGGGCAGGGAGGATAAGGTGATCCGCTGCGAATATTTCGGCGGCGTCTTAGAAGTCTAGCTGGTGCTTTTCAATGTTTGAAAGGCGTTTGGTTTCGTCCCATTGGAAGGAGGAAGGCATGCGTGATCTTTCGATTCGAATGTTTGTGATATCGACGGATGAACAAGACGCTTCCCCTGTCTTTTTTCGTTCTTCTTTTGTATATACACATCGCCAATACATTCCGCAACCCCTTCAATTCCGCCCCCCAAGCCTCTATCTGAGCAGGAACACCAGAAGGGAAGCACCATGACCGACCTGACCCCGCGCGAAATCGTGTCTGAACTGGACCGCTTCATCATCGGACAAGCCGAGGCCAAGCGCGCGGTGGCGGTGGCGCTGCGCAGCCGTTGGCGGCGCAAGCAATTGGCGGCGGAGTTGCGGGATGAGGTGTATCCCAAGAACATCCTGATGATCGGCCCGACCGGTGTGGGTAAGACCGAGATCAGCCGCCGTTTGGCCAAGCTGGCGAAAGCGCCGTTCATCAAGGTCGAGGCCACGAAATTTACCGAAGTGGGTTATGTGGGCCGCGATGTGGAACAGATTATCCGCGATCTGGTCGATGCCGCGATTGTCCAGACCCGCGAGCAGATGCGCGAGGCGGTGAAGGCCCGCGCGCACCAAGCGGCAGAGAACCGGGTGATCGAAGCCATCGCCGGCAAGGATGCCCGCGAGGCCACGCGCGACATGTTCCGCCGCAAGCTGCTGGCGGGCGAGTTGGACGACACGGAAATCGAGATCGAACTGGCCGATACCAGCAACCCAATTGGCGGCATGTTCGACATGCCCGGCCAACCACCGCAGATGATGAATATCGCAGACCTGTTCGGCAAGGCCATGGGCGGGCGCACGACGCGCAAGAAGGTGACGGTTCGGGAAAGCCATGATCTGCTGATTGCGGAAGAGGCCGACAAGCTGCTGGATGATGAAGCCGTGAAGCTGGCCGCGTTGGAGGCCGTGCAGGAAAACGGCATTGTTTTCCTTGATGAAATCGACAAGGTCTGCGCGCGGGCCGATGCGCGCGGGGCCGATGTCAGCCGCGAGGGGGTGCAGCGCGACTTGCTGCCGCTGATCGAGGGGACGACCGTCAGCACCAAGCACGGGGCGGTCAAGACCGATCATATTCTGTTCATTGCTTCGGGGGCATTCCATGTGGCGAAGCCCTCGGACCTGCTGCCCGAATTGCAGGGGCGTCTGCCGATCCGGGTGGAATTGCGGCCCCTGACCGAAACCGATTTCGTCCGTATTCTGACAGAAACCGACAATGCTTTGACCCGGCAATATACGGCGCTGATGGGCACCGAAGAGGTGAATGTCACCTTCGCCGAAGATGGGATTGCGGCACTGGCGCGAATTGCCGCCGAGGTGAACCAATCGGTCGAGAATATCGGCGCGCGGCGGCTTTATACCGTGATGGAGCGCGTGTTCGAGGAATTGTCCTTCCATGCGCCTGACCGCGCGGGGCAAGAGGTGGTGGTCGATGCCGCTTTTGTCGAGCGCAATATCGGAGATCTCTCGCGCTCTGCCGATCTGAGCCGTTACGTGCTGTAGCACTGGACGCGTCGGGGGATATTCCTATATATTCGCTCAGGAAATAGCTTTGCGAAAGGAAGGGCCGCGCCATGCCACAGGATGAAGGCGATCTGCTGATCAAGCCCTCCAGTACTGACCACCCGCTGTATGAGCCGTTGGTGGAAGCCTGTAAGACGGTCTATGACCCTGAAATACCGGTCAATATCTTCGATCTGGGCCTGATTTACACGATCACGGTCTCGGATGCGGGCGAGGTCGATGTGATCATGACCCTCACTGCGCCGGGGTGCCCGGTCGCGGGCGAAATGCCCGGTTGGGTTGCCAATGCCATGGAAGCGGTGCCGGGTGTGCAATCCGTCAATGTCGAAATGACCTTCGACCCGCAATGGGGCATGGACATGATGTCGGACGAAGCGCGGCTGGAACTGGGGTTCATGTGATGGATGTGGTCTTGTCCGAACGTGACAAGATGGTGTCGGGCGCGCCTTATGACCCGGCTTGCCCCGAACTTGTGGCGCTGCGCAAGCGCGCACAAGCTCTGATGCGCGACTATAACCAAACGATCTTTGGCGATGTGCAGCGCGCAGAGCTTATGCAAGAGCTGCTTGGCACATGGAACGGCGCGGTTATCCGCGCGCCCTTTCACGTGGATTACGGGGTAAATATCCATTTCGGGCCGGGGTGCTTTGCGAACTTCAACCTTGTCGTTCTGGACGTGTGCGAAGTGCGCATTGGCGCGCGCACCCAAATCGGCCCCAATGTGCAGATCTTGACTGCCGACCACCCACGCGATGCGGCGTCGCGCGCCAAGGGTATTGAGTGGGGAAGCCCAATCACCATTGGCGAAGATGTCTGGATCGGCGGCGGCGCGATCATCCTGCCCGGTGTGACCGTGGGCGATGGGGCCATTATCGCTGCCGGTGCTGTCGTGACACGCGACGTGCCGGCTGGCGCGACTGCAAAGGGCAATCCTGCGCGGTGCAATATAGGAAGTGAGGGCTGATATGTTTGGCATTCCCGGCAAATCCCCGGTGACGATGACGCCTGCCGCCGTGCGCCAAATCAAGCGCCTGATGGAGCGCGAGGGCGCGAAGGGCCTGCGCGTGGGCGTGAAGAAGGGCGGCTGCGCTGGCATGGAATACACCATGGAAACCGCGCAAGAGGTTGGGGCCCACGAGGAAGTCATCGAGCAAGATGGCGCGTGTGTGCTTATCGCGCCGATGGCGCAGATGTTCCTGTTCGGCACGGAAATTGACTATGAAACCAGCCTTTTGGAAAGCGCTTTCAAATTCCGCAACCCGAACGTGACAGAGGCTTGCGGGTGCGGTGAATCGATCAAGTTCGATGATGTCGATACCCTGACCGAGCGGATGAACGCGGCCCGCGCCCAAGGCTGATTGCATCCAAGGGCGCACACGCGTATTCCTGTTGGCATATAACAGGAGAAAACGATGCCCTGCAAACTTGCTGCCGGAAACTGGAAGATGAATGGGTTGCGCGCCGATCTGGACGAGCTGCACAAGTTGGTCGCCATGCAGCCCGGACCAGAATGCGGGGTCTTGATCTGCCCCCCGGCCACGCTTCTGGCGCCTATGGCGGCGATTGCAGAGGGCAGTCATGTTCAGCTTGGCGGGCAGGATTGCCACACGGACAGCAGCGGCGCGCATACCGGCGACATCTCTGCCACCATGTTGGCAGATGCCGGGGCGCGCTATGTGATCTTGGGGCATTCCGAGCGGCGCGCAGACCATGGCGAGGCGTCAAGCCATGTGGCAGCGAAAGCGCGCGCGGCGCATACGGCAGGGCTGATCGCAATTATCTGCGTGGGAGAGACAGAGGCAGAGCGCGATGCTGGCCGCACACTGGAAGTGGTCTTGGCGCAGTTGCAAGGCTCGACCCCGGACGGGGCTAACGCCGCCAATACCGTCATTGCCTACGAACCGGTCTGGGCCATTGGAACAGGCCGCACGCCCACGCTAGAGCAAATTGCCGAGGTGCATGATGCTTTGCGCGCCGCCGTTCCCGATGCGGGTATGTCATTGCTGTATGGCGGTTCTGTCAAACCCGGCAATGCTGCCGAAATATTCGCGCTGGACAACGTCGATGGCGCGCTGGTGGGTGGGGCCTCGTTGAAAGCGGTCGATTTCGGCGCGATTATAGCCGCGCTAGACGCCGCTTAGACCCGGTGGCGCAAACTGGGTGTGGCGATGGCTGCAAACAACACGCCGCCCACGAAGCCGCCCAGATGCGCTTCCCATGCCAGCATGCCCGACATCAGCAACCACAGAACAATGTTGAGCACTGCAAGCCCGACCAGCGAACGCCAAAGCGGGCGCATGGGGCTGCCAAGATGATGACGCAATTGCCATTCCCAGAACTTCCACGCGCCGATCAGACCGAACACCGCCCCGGACGCGCCCACCATGGGCGTTTCAGTCTGTGACAGCAGCGCAAAGCCCAAGCCGCCCGCGAACGCACTGACCGCATAGAGCAACAGGAAGCCCTTCTGGCCAACGCGGGCGACAACAATGCCCCCAAGTGCCAACACTGCAACCATATTGCCTAGAAGGTGCAGTAAGCTGCCATGCAGGGCGGCATGGGTGAAGAACATGGCAACCGATTGGCCGGGATAGACGGGTTCCCATCCGTTCAGCAGGCCGTTCCAAAACGCACCATACATCAAGAACACGCCGCGCAGCCGCTCGAAACCCAGCAGGCCGGATTCGCCCAGCGTCAGCATAATCTCTGGCACGCAGGTCAGCGCAACCAGCCACAGAACGGCGGGTGTATTGGCGACAGTCGGAAAGACGATATTGCGCGGAGCCATAAGCGCGGCTTTGACATTCTCTTCCACGATATGCAAGTCGTCCTGCGCGGGCCGCAAGGCGCGCGCTGACCGACTCACCGTCGTGGAAGACCGAATGTCGGGACGCATTCGTTTTCAGTAACCTGTGCTGCGGATTAGGGTGCGCAAGGTTTGCCACACAAGGATGAGATCAGTTTTCAGGCTCAGGTCGCGGGCATATTCCGCATCAATCTGGGCGCGACGGCGGAAATGGGCGTCATTGCGCTCTGACACTTGCCACTTGCCAGAGATGCCCGGGCGCAGCGACAGGTAAACAGGAAGCGTGGGGCCATAAATCTCGACTTGGTCCAGCATCATCGGGCGTGGGCCAAGCAGGCTCATATCGCCCTTCAAGACGTTGAAAAGCTGTGGGATTTCGTCCATAGAGGTGCGCCGCAAGACCGCGCCGATGCGGGTTACACGCGGGTCGTTCTTCAGCTTTTGCGTAGTTTCCCATTCGCGGCGGCGCTCTGGGTTGTTCTCTAACAGTGCATTCAGCATCTTGTCGGCGTTCGGACGCATGGTCGACATCTTCCAGATGCGAAACACCCGGCCGTGACGCCCAAGCCGTTGCTGCGTGTAAAATACCGGGTTTCCGGACAGCGCGTTCGCAATCGCCGCCACCGTCACGATCGGAATGACGATCGGCAGCGCGGTGATTACGATTGCAAGATCGAGCAAACGTTTACCGAAACGTGCATAAAAACCTTGGCCCGCGCTTTGCCCTGCTTTTTGAGCATGAGACACGACTTCAGCCACTTTTATATCTTGCTGTTGAAAAGGGATTGTCATCGCTTTCTCCGTGTCGTCATCACACACATCGACCTCTCAAGGTGCCTCTTTTAATCGCTCTTGACGCACCTGACACTGACTTCGGGGCAACAATAAGTTAATAAAGAGACGCAATGTAAACTTACGCTTAACCATCCATAATTTCACCATATTTTCGGCAAATCTGGGGTCGCGTGACGCCGAAGCACTTCAACTGTTCCGTGAAGCTGAACAAAGACAACTCTGTTTAGGCTCTGTTTCGCAAATCACTGGTTAGGTTTTCGTTGCCGCGCTGACGAGCGGTCTTGTGTTAATGTTTGATTCGTTTTTTAGCGGCTGAAAAAATCTTATAAATCCGTATCAGAGCTGGTCAAAGTCACGGCGTTGCCCTCTTTGCGCTTGAATTTCGTCATTTCATAGCGGTATCGCAAGGGCAGGGCGATCGCGTCCGCAACTGGCAAAGGGCAGGATGGCACACGGGTTTTCCTCTTATCTGGACCATTTCGGGTTCAAGCAAAGGCCGTTCTCGTTAACGCCCGATCCGGAATTCCTGTTTTGGTCCGATACTGCGCGCGGGGCCTATGCCATGTTGCAATACGGGTTGGCGACACGTGCACCGATCACCTTGCTGACGGGCGAGATTGGTGCGGGCAAAACGGTTCTGCTTCAGCATTTCATCGAAGAAGCTGATGATGACGACAGCCTGTCCATTGCGCTAGTGACGAACACCCGGCCTAACACACGCGAAATTCTGCAATGGTTGTTGCCGGAGCTGACGCAGAGCGACCTGAGTGACGAATCCAAATTCCTGAAGGTGCAGGAATTCCTGATCCAAGAATTCAACGAAGGGCGCCGCGTTCTGCTGGTGATTGATGAAGCGCAGAACCTGTCGCTAGAGGCCTTGGAAGAATTGCGCATGTTGACCAACATCAACTTGGGCAAGGAAGAGGTGTTGCAGCTTTTCCTGATCGGCCAGCCCGAATTGCGTGACCATGTGCGACGCAAGGAACTGGTGCAATTCGCGCAACGTGTCGCGGCGAATTATCACCTGCCCTACATGCAGCCCGAAACGGTGCTGCACTACATCTCGCACCGTCTGAAAGTGGCAGGTGGCAAGCCCAACATCTTCAGCAAGCAAGCCGGGATGCTGATTCACGAGGTCACGGGTGGGGTGCCGCGACTGATAAACCAGCTTTGCGACATGTCCTTGACCTATGCGTTTGCACAAGGCGACCAAGTGGTGAAGCGCGCCACCGTCCAATCCGTGCTGGACGATGGCATTTTCTTCGCACCGTTGCGCAGTTAACGCCTACCAGTGGCCGGTATTTTCCATGCTGGCCCAAGGTTCGGCTGGGGCAAGCGCCTTACCCTTTTGCAACAATTCCACACTCACGTTATCGGGCGAGCGCACAAATGCCATATACCCGTCGCGCGGCGGGCGGTTGATGGTGACACCATTGTCCATAAGATGCTGGCATGTGGCGTAAATGTCGTCCACCTCATAGGCCAGATGCCCGAAATGGCGGCTGTCAGAGGGCAGCGCGTCGTCGCCATCCCAGTTCCAAGTGAGTTCCACGGGGCATTCCGGCTGTCCGGGCGGGGCCATGAAGATGAGCGAAAAGCGACCGCCTTCGCTATCGTGGCGGCGGATTTCTTCCAGCCCCAGCAATTTGTAGAATGCCATAGAGGCGTCGAGATCCTTGACCCGGACCATGGTGTGTAGATAGCGCATTCTGTCACTCCTTTTCTGTTGCTTCGCAGGTATGTTCATTGCCGGGCGGATCAAGGCGCGAGGGGGGTTTTCAAGACCCGCGAAAACGGGCATGGTCTGGCAAAACACAGCATGATGTGGGCGGAGTGCGCGATGCAGCAATATCTGGATGGTTTGCGGTATATTCTGGACCATGGAACTCCTAGCGACGACCGAACGGGCACAGGCACCTTGTCGGTCTTTGGCTTGCAGATGCGCTATGATCTGGCCGATGGTTTTCCGCTGGTGACCACCAAGCGCGTGCATCTGAAATCTGTCCTTCACGAACTGCTCTGGTTCCTGTCTGGGGATACAAATATCGGATATTTGAAAGCCCATGGCGTGTCCATCTGGGATGAATGGGCCGATGCTTCCGGTGATCTTGGCCCGGTCTACGGCAAGCAATGGCGAGATTTTGGCGGCGTCGACCAGATCGAAACCTTGGTTGCGCAGATCAAGTCTAGCCCAGATAGCCGCAGGCTTATCGTCTCTGCATGGAACCCGGCCGATGTGCCCGATATGGCTTTGCCGCCGTGTCATACGCTGTGGCAGGTGCGCGTGCTGGGCGGAAAGCTTCATTTGCAGCTTTATCAGCGGTCTGCGGACATGTTTCTGGGGGTGCCGTTCAACATTGCGTCCTATGCTCTGTTGCAGATGATGCTGGCACGGGTCTGTGGTGTGGAACCCGGCCATTTCATACACACCATGGGCGACGCGCATATCTATTCCAACCATATGGACCAAGTGAAAACCCAGTTGGCGCGCGATCCGCGCCCTTTGCCGCGCATGCAGATCCTGCGCAGTCCCGATAGCATTTTCGACTTCATCTATGATGACTTCCAGATTGAGGGGTATGATCCGCACCCTGCGATCAAAGCCCCGGTGGCGGTCTGATGCTGACCTTGGTCGTCGCGTGTGCGCGGAACGGGGCGATTGGGCGGGCGAACACGATCCCGTGGAGCGCGCCAGAGGATCTGGCGTTTTTCCAGCGCGAAACGCTGGGCGGCGCGCTGATCATGGGGCGCAACACATGGGACAGCCTTCCGAGAAAGCCCTTGCCGCGCAGGCTGAACATTGTTGTTACCTCACGCCCCGTCGCGGAAGAAGGCGCGGTTGTTGCAACAATTGAGACCGCCAGAGAAACCGCGCTGGCACATGGGCATGCGCGCCACTACGCCATCGGCGGCGCGGCGATTTATGCCGCCTTTCTGCCAACAGCCGACCGTTTGCTGATTACAGAAGTTGCGCTGGATGTCCCGGATGCAGATACGTTTTTTCCGCCCGTGGACCTGTCGGCATGGCGTAAGTCTGTCACGATAAAATTGCGTGATGCTGCCCCTGCGTGCCATGTCAGCGAGTATCTTCGCAACTGACCTTCTGCGTTGTTGCGCCGCAGCAACAAGGTGTAGGCAACCAGCTGCCGCATGGCCCGACACTACATGTTGTGTTGGGTCCGCCACTTCCTCAACATGTGATATTTCCGGGGCGTCTTTGCTCTACCTTTGATGTATCTGCGTTTCATAAATTGCGCGCTTTGAGTGAGTTCATGGCAATTCAGTGGCTTGTAAGCCTTTGGAAGGATGCAATGTTGCCACAACCCGGACAATTGGGTATCCTAGCCAGTAATAATTGATGCCCAAAAAATGGGCGCACGCGGTCCACGTCGAGGTTTTCGGCGCTCCGCAGAGGCAGAGGCAACTATGTGCAGGTCATCCGACCCTTATGTTTGCGCGTGTTCGCAAAGCCCCGCTGTCGGCGGGTCGTCGGTATGTGACCTTCACTTAAATCGGGCAGACATATGCGAACTCGTCTATTGGTGAATGCCGCATCTGCGGCGGTTGGTGTGAAGCGCGCGCCCCTGGTTGCCTTGGTTGCCGGGCTGGCTTTGCTGTCGGCATGCGGTCTCAGGCTTCCGGGCGACACTGACAGCCCAACAGAATTGGCCGAAGCGACAACGGAATTCCGTGTTGTGCCCGCGACCCGCGCCTTTATCAGCGTGCCGCAGGCGCTTTTAGTCATGGAGCGCGATTTGGGCGCGGCAGTCGAGCAGCGGATCACGTTGCCCAATCAGACCACGCTTGCAGGTGAAAACATGATCATCATGCGCGCCCAGCAAGCAGGCTATGCGCGTGGCACGCGTTTTGTTCTGAGCGAACAATTGTCGCAATTCGGCGGTGCCCCTGCGCCGTTTGCGGGTGTGTCGGACGGTGCTTTGACGGCAACCTCTGACAGTTTTGGGGATATTACCTACACCACAACCCGCCCCGGTGGTGATGTGACATGTGTGCTGGCGTTCCGGCGCACGCAAACGGCCAGCCGCGCCTTGCCGCGCGGCAGCCGCGCTTTGGATATCATGCTTAGAAATTGTGTGTCGGGAAGTGTCGAGCAGGCACTCTCCCCAATCGGTGCAAGTGCGTTCGGTCTTGGATTGCCGAGCTAATTCTGTTTTCAGGAGAGTGAATTCATGGCGTTACTTATTGCAAACAGGCGCTTGAAGCCGGGTGAGGTTGGCCTCGCCCTGCTTTGGTTCGCCATTGTCATTCCGCTTGCATTTCTGGCCAGTATCCCGACGTCGAACGCCGTGCAGGGGGCATTGGGCCTGTTTGCTGTGCTGTGTGTTGCGCTTCTAAAACCATTCACGATGAAAACCATCGTGGCGCGCTTCGCGCTTCTGGCCATCGCGTCGGCGATTGTCATGCGCTACTGGTTCTGGCGTGTCACCTCGACCTTGCCGCCTGTGGAGGAGCCGCTGTCCTTTGCGATTGCGGTGTCGTTGTTCGCGGTGGAAACCTACGCGATCTGGGTGTTCTTCGTCAGCTCTTTCATCACTGCCGACCCGATCGAGCGCAAGCTGCCGCCCAAGGTTGCGGCGGCCAGTCTCCCGACCGTCGATATCTTGGTGCCCAGCTATAACGAGCCGATCGAAATGCTGTCGGTCACCTTGTCGGCGGCCAAGAACATGCATTATCCGCAGAACAAGCGCACGGTTGTGCTCTGTGATGATGGCGGAACGGATGAACGCTGCAACAGCGAAGACCCGGTAAAGGCGCAGGTTGCGCGCAAGCGGCGGGCCGATTTGCAGGCGCTTTGCGCCGAATTGGGCATTGTCTATTCAACCCGTGAGCGCAACATCAACGCCAAGGCCGGCAACATGTCGGCCGCTTTGGAGCGGTTGAA
>JAFGVZ010000013.1 GCA_016937725.1 Paracoccaceae bacterium
CCGCTGATGCGGTAGCTGCCATCGTCTTGCGGCTCTGCCTTGCTGCGCAGCGCGCCAACATCGGTGCCAGCCTGCGGCTCTGTCAGGTTCATCGTGCCCGACCATTCGCCGGAAATCAGCTTGGGCAGATAGAGCGCCTTGATGTCGTCAGAGGCGTGATGCTGCAACGCCTCTATTTGGCCTTGGGTCAGAAGCGGGTTCATCTGCAAAGACAGGCAAGCCGCCGCCATCATCTCATAAAACGCGGTCGAGACGGTTTGCGGCATGCCCATTCCGCCATATTCCGGGTCGGCGGAAATGCCGATCCAGCCGCCCTCAGCCAATGCGCGGAACCCATCCGCATAGCCCGGCGGGCTGACCACTGCGCCATTTTCCAGCCGGGTGGGCGTGACATCTCCGGGGCGGCGCAGGGGGGCGATCACCTCTGCACAGAGCCGCCCGCCTTCGGACAATATGGCTTGCACCGTATCCGCCGTTGCCTCGGCAAAACGGTCGGTGTCGCGCACCTGATCGAAGCCTGCAACATGGTCAAGGATGAAGGCGAAATCGCGCAAAGGGGGCGTATAGGGCATGGGCGCTCCGTCGGGCTGGACAGGATGATGCCCTACTGATAGCGGGTTGCACGCCCTTGCAGAACCCCAACGCAGCGTCAGCGCATGGAAAACCATACGGAAACCGCCACTTTAAGCCCGCAAGACGTTGCGCGCGCTGCACAACTTTTGCGTGCAGGGCATCTTGTCGCCATGCCGACCGAAACCGTCTACGGCTTGGCGGGCGATGCGCGCAAGGCTGATTCTGTTGCTGCCATCTTCGCGGCCAAGGGGCGGCCCGCGCACAACCCGCTGATCGTGCATGTGGATAGTCTGGAGGCGGCCGAACGCTTTGCCGCGCTGCCCAACCCCGCACGCAAGCTGGCGCAAACCTTCTGGCCCGGCGCTTTGACGCTGGTCGCCCCCTTGCGCAACGGTCACGGGCTAGCGCAGGCGGTCACAGCAGGCCTGCCCACGGTTGCGCTGCGTGTGCCCGCGCATCCGCTTGCACGCGCGCTGCTGGCGGAATTCGGAGGGCCGGTGGCGGCGCCTTCGGCCAACCAATCGGGGCGGATCAGCCCGACCAATGCGGCGCATGTCATGGCCGGGCTGGCTGGGCGAATTGCGGCTGTGCTGGATGGTGGCCCCTGCCCTGTCGGGGTGGAATCGACCATTCTGGGGTTCGAGGGCGATGAGGCTGTTCTGCTGCGTGAAGGCGGTATCAGTGCCGAGCAGATTGCTGCCGTGCTGGGCGATTGGCCACGCGCCCATACCGGCACCAAGATCACCGCGCCGGGGCAGATGCTGTCGCATTATGCGCCCGCCGCGCAAGTGCGGCTGGATGTGACCGCGCCAAGGGACGATGAAATCTGGATCGGCTTCGGCCCCGATTGCGCGGGTGCGGCGCTGTCATTATCGCCCTCGGGCGATCTGGATGAGGCTGCACGCACACTGTTTGCCACGCTCCACCAAGCCGATGCCATGCGCCGCCCTATCGCCATAGCGCCGGTGCCAGAGCGCGGCGTAGGTGCCGCTATCAACGACCGTTTGCGCCGCGCCGCCGCGCCGCGCGATTAATCCGCCACAAAATTGTCAATCACGGCAATCGCCTCTTCGGCGGTGTCGACCATGTGAAACAGGTTCAGATCGTCAGGGCTGATCGTGCCCGCCTCTGCCAACATGTCCCAATTCACGACCTTAGACCAGAAATCGCGCCCGAAAAGGATAAAGGGCAGCTTTGCCATGCGCTTGGTCTGGATCAGGGTCAGCGCTTCGAAGGTTTCATCCAGCGTGCCAAATCCGCCGGGGAAAACCGTGATTGCCTTCGCGCGCATCAGGAAGTGCATCTTGCGAATGGCAAAATAGTGGAAGTTGAAGCACAGGTCCGGCGTCACATGCGGGTTCGGTGCCTGCTCGTGCGGCAACACGATATTCAACCCAATAGAAACACCGCCCGCCTGCGCCGCACCCAGATTGCCCGCCTCCATCACGCCCGGACCGCCGCCGGTGATGATGACATCCTCGCGCCCATAGGCCTGCACCGAGCGCAGCGTCATCTCGTAGGCGAATTGGCGCGCTTCCTCATAGAAGCGTGACAATTCGACTAAGGCTGGCGTGCGGGCTTTTGCCGCATCCTCTGGCCGGGGAATGCGCGCGCCGCCGAACATGACGATGGTGGATTGAATGCCACGCTCTGCCATCAGCAATTCCGGCTTGAGCAATTCCAACTGTAAGCGCACGGGCCGCAATTCGTCGCGCAAAAGGAAATCAGGGTCCGCAAAAGCAAGCCGATAGGCCGGGTGCCGCGTTTGCGCCGTGTCTGGCACATCGTCCCACAGGTCCATGTCCTGCTTGGCATCGGGGAACGGGTGACGAATGTCGCGGTCTTTCAAATGGGCCTCCGGGCGGGCTTTGCGGCAATTGCGGTTGTCAGGCTGTAACGCTATACGCGTGACACCCTGATGACCAGAGCCATGGAGCGCCCCTATGACCGACAAAGCTGCCCTCGAATCCGCGATTGAAGCCGCGTGGGACGCCCGCGACACGATCACCCCCGACACCAAGGGAGAGGCCCGCGACGCCATTGAGGCAACGCTAGAGGCGCTTGATGGCGGCAAGCTGCGCGTGGCCGAGCGGCAAGAAAATGGCGACTGGCATGTCAACCAATGGGCCAAGAAAGCTGTGCTCTTGGGGTTCCGGCTGAAAGACATGGAAAAGCAGATGGGCGGCCCGCAAGGCGGCACATGGTGGGACAAAGTCGACAGCAAATTCGCCGACTGGAAAAAGAAAGACTGGAAGGATGCTGGCTTCCGCGCGGTGCCAAACTGCATCGTGCGCAAATCCGCCTATATCGCGCCCGGCGTGGTGCTGATGCCATCCTTCGTAAACCTTGGCGCCTATGTCGATAGCGGCACCATGGTTGACACATGGGCAACCGTGGGAAGCTGCGCGCAGATCGGCAAGAACGTGCACCTGTCGGGCGGTGTGGGCATTGGCGGCGTGCTGGAGCCGATGCAGGCCGGTCCGACCATTATCGAGGACAATTGCTTTATTGGCGCGCGTTCGGAAGTGGTCGAAGGCTGCATCGTGCGCGAGGGGTCCGTGCTGGGCATGGGCGTGTTCATCGGCAAATCCACCAAGATCGTGGACCGCGAGACCGGCACCGTAACTTATGGCGAAGTGCCGCCCTATTCGGTGGTTGTGGCCGGGTC
>JAFGVZ010000102.1 GCA_016937725.1 Paracoccaceae bacterium
AGCCCGTTGTTTTCCAGCGCCGAAACGGTCATCGCCTTCGGAAAACCCTCTGGATCAGCGGGGCGTTTGCGCAACAGGCGCAGCGCGCCCGCATAATCTGCGCAAGTGCGGGTTGCCGTGGCTTTCAGGTCGCCATCGGCCTTGTTGACGATGATCATGTCTGCCGCTTCCATGATCCCGCGCTTGACGCCTTGCAATTCGTCGCCGCCAGCGGGCGCCAGCAGCAGCAAGAACACATCCGACAATTCCGCGACCACGGTTTCGGATTGCCCGACGCCCACGGTTTCGATCAGCACCACGTCGAACCCGGCGGCTTCGCACAAAGCCACCGCCTCGCGCGTGCGTCTGGCCACACCGCCCAGATGCGATTGGCTGGGGCTTGGGCGGATGAAGGCTTGGGGCGCGCGCGACAGATGTTCCATCCGGGTTTTGTCGCCCAAAATGGACCCGCCAGTGCGCTTGCTGGACGGGTCCACCGCCAGCACGGCCACGCGCAAGCCATGTTCTATAAGCATCAGCCCGAACGATTCGATGAAGGTGGATTTGCCCACCCCCGGCGTGCCCGACAGGCCGATGCGGATGGCTTGGCGCCCGCTTTTGCCCAAGTGTTCCAGCAGGTCCGCGGCTTGTGTGCGATGGTCTGCGCGGCGGCTTTCGGCCAAGGTGATCGCGCGGGCCAGTGCGCGGCGCTCCCCCCGAAGGACGCCCTCTGCCAATGCTGCACTCTCCATCCCGCGCCCTCTTTCGCTTGCGTCTGGCCGTTTTGCCTTGGGAGGGTGCAGAATGTCCAGCCTCTTGCGCGGGCGACGGTTGCGTTGGGCGAATAGAAACAGAATTGACCGATCGGTCGGCTTATGTAAGTCTTTGTTCACTCTGGGAGGAGAGTTGCCAATGCCTGACGATCTGGTGCTGCACCGGCTGAATGCCGGTGTGCTGGAGCTGGTGCTGAACCGGCCCGACAAGCTGAATGCGTTTACGCCTTCGATGCATGTCGCGCTGCGGGCGCAATTCGACCGCGCCGCGCATGACAGCACTGTGCGTGCAGTGCTTCTGACCGGGGCGGGGCGCGGCTTTTGCGCGGGCCAAGACCTTGGCGACCGTGATCCGCGCAGCGGCGGGCCGAAACCCGATCTGGGCGCAACCATCGGCACCTATTACAACCCGCTCATTCGTGCCATCCGCGCGCTGCCCAAGCCCGTGATCGCCGCCGTGAACGGCGTGGCCGCCGGGGCGGGGGCGAATATTGCGCTGGCCTGCGACATCGTGCTGGCGTCGGACAAGGCGCGCTTCATCCAATCCTTCGCCAAGCTGGGGTTGGTGCCCGATGCAGGCGGCTCTTGGTCCTTGCCGCGCTTGCTGGGCGAGGCGCGGGCGAAGGCGCTGGCGCTGACGGGAGAGCCGCTATCCGCCGTCCAAGCCGCCGAGTGGGGGCTGATCTGGCGCGTGGTGACTCACCCCGACCTGATGCCTGAGGCCCGCGCGCTGGCGCTGAAATTGGCAAAGGGGCCGACCCTTGGTTTCGGCCTGACCAAACAAGCCATGCAAGCCGCAGCCACCAACACGCTGGACGCACAATTGGACCTTGAACAAGAGTATCAACGCCGGGCGGGCGCGTCGGAGGATTATGCCGAAGGCGTCACCGCCTTTCTTGAAAAACGCGATGCAAGGTTCTCAGGCCAATGAGCATGACCCCGCAAGAGATGGCCGAAGCCTGCGCCCGTGCCATGTGGAACGATGACAGCACCAGTCAGCGCCTTGGCATGGTGCTGGACGCGGTCGGCCCCGGCATGGCCACCCTGTCTATGACAATCACGGCTGACATGACCAATGGCCACGGCATGTGCCATGGCGGCTATATCTTCACGCTGGCCGACAGCGCCTTTGCCTTTGCTTGCAACAGCTACAACCAGCGCGTTGTGGCGCAGCATTGTGCGGTCAGTTTTCTGAACCCGGTCGCGCGGGGCACACGGCTGACGGCCACGGCGCGCGAGGTGAACCGCCGGGGCCGGTCTGGCATTTACGATGTGCGCGTGACCGATGAAGCTGGCACCGTCGTCGCGGAATTTCGCGGCCATAGCCGCAGCATAAAAGGCACCCATCTGGGCGAGGAGGCGTAAGCATGAAAGACCTGTCCCCTAAACCGGGCGATCTGGACCCGATCGAGACCGCCTCGCGCGATGAAATAGCCGCGCTGCAACTGGAGCGGCTGAAATGGTCGCTGAACCATGCCTATACTGGGTCGCCTTTCTACCGCGCCAAGTTCGATGCGGCAGGCGTTCACCCCGATGACTTGCACACGCTGGCCGATCTGGCAAAATTCCCCTTCACGGTCAAAACCGACCTGCGTGATACCTATCCGTTCGGCATGTTCGCCACCCCGCGTGAGCAGCTCGTCCGGCTGCACGCGTCCTCTGGCACCACCGGCAAGCCTACGGTGGTGGGCTACACCCAAGGCGATATCGACCGTTGGGCCGATCTGGTCGCGCGCTCCATCCGGGCTGCCGGTGGGCGCAAAGGCGATATCGTGCATGTGGCCTATGGTTACGGGCTGTTCACCGGCGGACTTGGCGCGCATTACGGGGCGGAACGTTTGGGCTGCACGGTTGTTCCGGTGTCAGGCGGCATGACAGAACGGCAGGTCACGCTGATCACCGATTTCAAACCCCGCGTCATTATGGTGACGCCCAGCTACATGCTGTCCATTCTGGATGCGTTCCAAAAGGCCGGGATCGACCCGCGCGAAAGCTCGCTGGCGGTGGGCATTTTCGGGGCAGAGCCGTGGACCAACGCCATGCGCACCGAAATTGAACAGGCCTTCGACATGCACGCGGTGGACATTTACGGCCTGTCCGAAGTGATGGGTCCGGGCGTGGCGCAGGAATGCGTTGAAACCAAGGACGGGCTGCACCTGTGGGAGGATCATTTCTACCCAGAGATTATCGACCCCGCGACGGGTGAGGTGCTGCCCGATGGCGAGATGGGCGAATTGGTTTTCACCACGCTGACCAAGGAAGGGCTGCCCATCATTCGCTACCGCACGCGCGATCTGACGCGGCTTTTGCCCGGCACTGCGCGGTCCATGCGGCGGATCGAAAAGATCACCGGGCGCAGCGATGACATGATCATCCTGCGCGGGGTCAACATCTTCCCGACGCAGGTTGAAGAGCAGATCCTGAAATGCGCTGGCCTTGCCCCGCATTTCCAGATTGAACTGACCCGCACGGGCCGGATGGACGAGATGACGATCCATGCCGAATGCACGCCAAACGCGGCAAGCGAGGATGCGCTGTCGGCCAGCACACGCGAATTGGCGCATCATGTGAAATCGACCCTTGGGGTGACGGCCCGTGTAGTCGTCCATGCCCCCGGCGGCGCACCGCGTTCCGAGGGCAAGGCAAAGCGCGTGGTCGACAACCGCCCGAAAGCGGGCTGACATGGCCCGCTCGCGTGCGCATGATTTCGAGGTGAAGCAACGCGCCATCCTGCGCGCGGCGGCTGCGGTTTTTGCCGAGGCTGGGATGGACAAGGCGTCCATGGCGCAGATCGCCGGCCGCGCCGATGTGTCCAAGGCGCTGCTTTACCATTACTACCCCGGCAAGGATGCGCTGATCTTCGATATCATTCGCACGCATCTGACCGAACTCGACGCGGCCATCGCTGCCGCCGAAGATCCTGACCTGCCGCCGCGCGACCGTCTGCGCGCATTGGTTCATGCCGTGCTGGAACAATACCGCGACGCCGATGATGACCACATGGTGCAACTGAACGGCACACGCACCTTGGCAGATGACCAACGGCAAGAGATCGTTGCGCTGGAACGCCGAATCGTGCGCCGGTTCGCGGTGGTCATTCGCGCGATCCACCCGCAGATCGATCAGGAGCGCCCGATTCTGACCGCCGTGACCATGTCGCTTTTCGGTATGATGAACTGGGCCTATATGTGGTTCCGCGATGGGGGGCCGGTCAGCCGCGCAGATTATGCCGATCTGGCGACGGACATTTTCCTTGGTGGGTTCGAATGTCTGCGCTGAAACGCAAAACGCCCGCCAATGGCGGGCGTTGCAAGCTTTGGCCGCGACCGATTAGCGGCGGATGCCCAGCTTTGCGATCAGCACGCGGTAACGTGCTTCGTCCTTGCCGCGCAGGTAATCCAACAGCTTCCGGCGGGTGGCGACCAGCTTCAGCAGGCCGCGGCGGGAATGGTTGTCTTTCTTGTGCGTCTTGAAATGCTCTGTCAGGTTGGTGATGCGCTTGGTCAGCACGGCAACCTGCACTTCGGGCGACCCGGTATCGCCTTCGGCGCGGGCATATTCCTTGATCAGGGCTTCTTTGTCTTCAGCGGTAATCGACATCACGATCTCCTTCGGTAAGTGGTCGGATACGGCACATGCCGGGATGTCGTCCAGCAAGGCCAAGAAACAGCGGGGCGTCCATGCCACCGCAAGCCGCTGCATTAGCCCAAGACCGGCGCAATGGAAAGCGAAAATCCTTTTTCGCGGCGTTAACCGATTTTGCAGAATCAACGGCGCATGATGGCGAAAACCCTTCGGGTGTATTGCCGAATCTGGCATAACCTAGGGTAGAATGAACCGGGTATTGGACCATGTGGTTATTGTTGGGATTGTTGGGCAGCATCACGGCTTTGTCGGCAAGCGACCTGTTCACGCAGGTCGATGATGAGGATGATCCCGATCCGTCGGCGCGGGTCCAAGATCAGAACAACGATTCCACCGGCTGGCCAGAAGATGCCGGCGGCTTGCAGTCGGACTATCCCGATGTGGCGGTAGAAAGTAACGGGCCTGAGGTTGGCATGCAGCCCGCGCTGGCCACAGATGTCACCGTTTTTTCAGACATGGGCCAATTCGATGATCTGGGTCTGCGCGTTCATAGCTCTGATTCCTTCCCCGAACCTGTGGCTGAAAGCCCGCTGACTGTTGCTGGCGACGAATTCGACAATTGGTTACAGGGGCGCGCGCTGGATGACATTCTTTCCGGGCTGGACGGGAATGACAGTCTTTCGGGTGCTGGGGGCGACGATTGGCTGACCGGCGATGCGGGCCATGACAGCTTGATAGGCGGCGAAGGCGATGACAGCCTTTTCGGGGGAGCGGGTAACGACACCTTGATCGGTGGTGCCGGGGCAGACCTGCTGATCGCGGGCACGGATAACAATACGCTGATGGCAGGCGACGGGGACGACACGCTGATCGGGCAAGCAAGCCAAACCTTCCTGAACGGCGGCACTGGAAATGACCTGTTGCAGGGGTCTTCGGGGAATTGTCTTCATGGCGGTGCCGGAGATGATGTTTTTCTGCTAAGTCCATCGGCAGACAACGCGCTGGGGCCTGTTCACATCGTGGATTTCGCCGCGGCAGAGGATGTGATCCAACTAAGCTATGATGCCGCGCGTGGGGTGCCGGATCTGTCGATTACCTTCGCCCCGGACCAGCCTGAACTGGCTCAGATCAGGCTGGGCGAGACCATTCTGGCCACAATCGCCAATGCCGGGGCGCTGACGTTGGATGATATCGCGCTTGTTGCCCAACCGAACCCGGCGGCTTGACCTTCCCAAGCACCGCGTGATCGTGATTTTGAACTTTGCGTTCCGGCGCATCGCCAACACCCGGCAAAACAAAAAAGCCCCCGCCAAAGGCGAGGGCTTTCTTTTGGGGTTCAGACGGGCTTAGGCCGTTTCGTCTTCAAGGCTTTCGACAGCCTTTTGCAGATCATCCTTGCTGACCTCTTTCTCGGTCACGCTGACTTGCGCAAGAATATGGTCAACGACCTTGTCTTCGAAAATCGGTGCGCGCAGTTGCTGCTGCATCTGCTGGTTCTTCTGAATGAACTCGAAGAATGCGCGTTCCTGACCGGGATATTGGCGGGCCTGAGCAATCACGGCCTGCGTCATTTCCTGATCGGTCACCTGGATTTCCGCCTTCTGGCCAACTTCTGCCAACAACAGGCCAAGCTTCACGCGGCGCACGGCCAGCTTGTCGCTTTCTTCGGTGCGTTCGATCGCGCCATGCGAATGGTCATGCGCGTCGGTGTTCTCTTTGTTCGCATCATGCCACAGCTGATGGGCGATTTGCTTGCTTTCCGCATCCACCAACGAGGGCGGCAGGTCGAAATCGACCGCTTTGTCCAGCGCGTCGAGCAAGCCGCGCTTCAGAACAGCACGGGCAGCCTGACCGTATTCGGCTTCCAGACGCTCTGCAATTTGCGCTTTCAGCGAAGCCAGATCTTCTGCGCCGAATTGCTTGGCAAGCTCATCATCAATCGCAGCTTCGGCCGGGGCTTTCACCGCTTTGATTGTGCAAGTGAAAACGGCTTCTTTACCAGCCAGATGCTCTGCGCCGTAATCGTCGGGGAAGTTGACGGTCGCATCCTTCGTGTCGCCCGCTGTCACGCCGATAAGCTGTTCTTCGAAGCCGGGAATGAACTGGCCAGAACCCAATACCAACGGGAAATCTTCTGCGGAACCGCCATCAAATGCCTCGTCGTCGATCTTGCCGAGGAAATCCATCGTGACCTGATCGCCATTTTCGGCAGCACCGTCTTTGTCTTCAAAGCTCTGGGCCGATTTTGCCAGGTTTTCCAGCGCTTCCTGAACCGCCGAATCCTCGGCCTTCACGACCATCTTCTCGAGCGTCACGCCATCCAGCGCAGGCAGTTCTATCACCGGCAACGCTTCGTAGCTGAGCGAAACGACCACGTCGTCCCCTTGTTTCCACTCATCATTGGTCATCTTGACCTCTGGCTGCATGGCCGGGCGGTCGCCGGTTTGCTGGAAATGAGCTTCCATCGCGCCATCGACTGCATCCTGCATCGCTTCGCCCAGCAAGCGCTCGCCAAATTGCTTTTTGAGAAGCGCCATGGGCACCTTGCCCTTGCGAAAGCCTTTCATTTCGATTTCCGGCTGGGCTTCGACCAGCTTTTCATCGACCTTCGCGGCCAATTCAGCCGCCGTAACGGTGATGGTATAGCCGCGCTTCAGGCCTTCGTTGAGCGTTTCGGTCACTTGCATGGGCATCCTCGCATGAATGAAAGGCCGCCCGACAGGCGGCCCACAGAAATTTGCGCCTTAGTAAGCGGCGCATGGCGCAGGATCAAGCCCGTTTCTTCCCTTGCCATAGGGGTCAATCGCCGCAATTTTCAGGCAGGGTAAAGACCGCAGCCAAGAACCAGAACGGCTTGGGTCCGCCAAAGGGGTTTGAATATGCGCATCATATTTGGGTTGCTTGCCGTGGGGCTGATGGCGCTGTCAATCTGGCAGCTAGAGCAAGGCCGGGTGGGCCTAGTGATTGGCCCGCTGGGCGGCACCGGAACCACGCCGGCCACGCTGTATCTGCGCGACAACGGGGGCGCGGCCCCAGTTGTCGTGATCGCGCATGGCTTTGCCGGGTCGCGGCAATTGATGGAACCCTTCGCGCTGACGCTGGCCCATGCGGGCTACGTGGTTGCCAGCTTCGATTTCGAAGGCCATGGGCGCAACCCGGTGCCCATGTCGGGCGATGTGACATCCATTGACGGAACAACGCGGCTTTTGATGGAAGAAACTGCCCGCGTGGCCCGTGCGGCGCTGGCGCATCCGCGTGCCGATGGGCGGCTGGCCTATTTGGGGCATTCCATGGCGTCTGACATCGTGATCCGGCAGGCTTTGTCCGACCCGGCGGGCGACGCGGTTGTGGCCGTGTCCATGTTCAGCCAAGCCGTGACCGCAACCGAACCCCGCAACCTGCTGGCCATTGCGGGCGCGTGGGAGGGGCATTTGGCCGAGGAAGCCCTGCGCACATTGCGGCTGATCGACCAAGGTGCCGAACTTGGCCAAACCGTCAGTGACCCGGCCAGTGGTGTCATTCGGCGTGCCGTGACCGCGCCGATGGTCGAACATGTGGGGGTTTTGTATTCCGCCACGTCGCTGCGCGAGGCGCGCGATTGGCTGGATACCAGTTTCGGGCGCGAAAGTGTTGCGCCCTTGGCAGAGCGGGGCGGATGGATTGCGCTATTGCTGGTCGCAACAATCGCGTTGGGTTGGCCCTTGGCACGCGCCTTGCCTGCCGGGCCACCGCGCAAAGATGTGGCGTTGCCAATGCGCCCTTTTCTGCTTGTGGCGCTGGTTCCGGCGCTCGTCACGCCGTTAATCCTTGCCCCGTTCGAGTTGCGCTTTTTGCCCGTGTTGGTCGCCGATTACTTGGCGGTGCATCTGGGTGTGTATGGGCTGCTGACGCTTGCGTTGTGTTGGCGGCTTGGCTGGCTGAAAGGGCAGTTCCCGCAACGGGCGTTTTGGATTGCGGCGGCGGTAGCCTTGTTTGGGATCGTGGTGTTTGGCGGCGTGTTGGACCGCTATGTCGCGTCTTTCGTGCCGCATGCGGGGCGGGTCGCGGTAATTGCCGGGCTGGCACTTGGGGCAGTGCCGTTCCTGTTGGGCGACAGCCTGCTGACCGAGGGCGGGCGCGCGCCTGTCTGGCGCATTTTGTTGGTGCGAACGGCTTTCCTCGCCTCGCTCGCGCTGGCGGTCGCGCTGGATTTCGAGGGCCTGTTCTTCCTTGTCATCATCCTGCCGGTGATCGTGCTGTTCTTCTTACTGTTTGGCACAATCGCAGGCTGGGTCGGGCGGCGCACGGGCTTGCCTGCGGCAAGTGGCATTGGGCTGGGGCTCGTCTTGGCGTGGTCGCTTGGGGTTAGCTTTCCGATGTTTCAGGCGATCTGACGGCCATGCAAAAGCCCCTTGGCGCAAGGCGCGCAAGGGGCTTTTGAAATTCTGGTCTGGGAAGGGTGCTTAGCGCCCGGCGCAATATTGCTCTGCGGTAGCCCCGAAGACGCGATACCGGTCCCAGAATTCGTTGTCGCGTGCGGTTTTCGACATGCGAACCGATTGCGCAAGATCCGGGTCCGAAAAGAAACTGGCGGCGCGGCGCTGTTCCGAGCGGGTAAGGGTGGTTTGGGCCACGCTGTCTATGCAGCGGCACAAGGCCCGTGTGGCTTGTGCCCGGTCCGACCGCAAACACGCATTCTCAATGGGGCCAGCGAGAGCGCCCTGCGGGCCAATAAGCATAAACCCCGCCATTGCGGCGAAAAGAGTCGATTTCATATTACCTCTGCCGATGTTGTGTCGCGCCGCCGCCGATACTGATGACCGAGGGTAAATTAACTGACAACGCAGACTGCCTGACACCTCAAATCATAGCAGAAAGCCTGTGATTTTCCATTGCAAAGCCGGTTTTGCGCGATCTGTCGCGCCGATTTGCCAAGATTAGCACATGTTGCAGGCCGCATGCGGGGCACCACCATCTCTAGCCCTGCGGGAGCGCGCTCAGCCCTGCCGTGTCGGTGTGCAACTCTACCGCCGTGATAAAAGCCGCACCCAGAATGACGAATCGGCCTTGTAACACGGCCTGCGGCTCGAACCCCGCCACATCGGATTTCAGCGTAGCCGCGAATCGGTTATTGCCCAGATCCATGTCCAGTTCGACATCGTGAAACCCCAGCATTTGGCGGCTGACGGGATACTGCGCCTTGTAAACGGCTTCTTTGGCGCTGAAAATCAGCTTGGCGAAATGGCCCCGCTGCGACGGGCCAAGGCTGGCAAGCCAGTGCATTTCGGGCATCGTGCAGATTTCGGGCCAGAGCGCGGATTCAAGCGGCGTCGCGGCCTCCATATCCAGACCAAGGGCAAGGATTTCGGGCGCGTCGCTGACCACGGCCATACAATCGCGCGCGGTATGCGTGATCGACCCGACCAACCCTTTGGGCCAGATGGGTGCGCGGTCTTCGCCTTGCAAAACCGGGCGCGGCGGGTGGCCGAGAAGTGCCATCGCCTCGCGCGCGGCGGCACGGCCCGCCCCGAATTCGCGGGCGCGGGCAGGGCGCACTTGCTCGACCGCCAGCACCTCGTCCCCGATCAGGCGCGGCATGGGCGCGGTCGGGTCGGCCCAAGCCATAGCGACATAATCGCTGAACAGGGGGCGTGCGAATTCCGAATAGGAAAAGCGTTGCTGGATCATTTGGAACCTGTCCTTCTGTCGCGCATGGCCCTGCGGCGCGCCATCGCATCCATGCGGTCGGGCGCGGCGGCGGGGGCGGGCGCATCGCTTGGCGGGTGCAGCGGTTGCACAGGCGCGGCGGTCGCGGGGCGGTGTTTGCTGTCCAGATGGCGGGCCAGATCGCCCAGCACCGGGAAGCGGAAAATGTCTGTAATCGACAGGCCGGGCATGTTCAGCCGTGTGCGCAACTCGCGATGCGCCTGCACCGCCAGCAGCGAATGGCCGCCAAGCTTGAAGAAATTGTCCGACGCAGAAACCTGCGCCACACCCAGCACGTCTTGCCAGACCTGCGCGATATCGGCCTGTGCGCCTTCGCTGGCTTGCGCTTTGGCGCGTGGTATCTCTGGCTGGGGCGCGGCTTGCGCCGGGGCAGGCAGGGCTTTGCGGTCGATCTTCTTGTTCGGCGTCAGCGGCAGGCTGGCCATGGGCACGAAGTGCGCGGGCAGCATATGTGCAGTCAGCCGCTCGGCCAGCGCCGCGCGCAGATCGCCCTTGGGCGTGCCGGTGTAATAGGCGACCAGCCGCACATCACCGGGAATGTCCTCGCGCGCGATGACCACGGCGGCGGTGATGCCGGGTTGATCTTCCAAAGCAGCCTCAATCTCTCCAAGTTCAATCCGGTGGCCGCGCAGTTTGACCTGATTGTCCACCCGGCCAAGAAAGTCGATGCCTCCCGCCGGGTTGCGGCGCACCAGATCGCCCGTGCGATACAGGCGGCCCGCCCCGAACGGGTTGGGGATGAACCGCTCGGCGGTCATCTCGGGCCGGATCCAGTAGCCGCGCGTCACGCCGTCGCCGCCGATATACAGCTGGCCCTCTGCCCCAAGGGCCACGGGGCGTTGGGAATCATCCAGCACATGCAGGGTCGTGTTGGCAATGGGCGCGCCAATGCCCACCACGCCCGCGCCACCGCGCGATTCGGTGGTCGAGGACCAGATCGTGGTTTCCGTCGGTCCATACATGTTGCGCACCGGCTGCCCGGTCAGCCCGGCCAAGTCCTGCGCCAAGGCCCCCGGCAGCGCCTCGCCGCCGACCATGACATTCGGCACATTGGCCAGCGCTGCGCGCGCCTCGTCGCTCAGGCACAGCATCCGCGCCATCGAAGGCGTGCATTGCAGATGCGTGACCTTGTGGCGCAGGATTTGGGCTGCGAGCGAGAAGTCGTCATCAGGCAGTTGCAGTCCGGCATTCGACCGCTTCACAACTTCTGCCAGAGGGTAAAGTCCTTCCAGCACCTGTTCCGTGGCAATGCCGTAGTCGATCAGGCAGGCCACTTCATTAACGCCGATGGCTTTCAACTGTTCGACCCGCTCAAGGCAATCCTCGACCGTGCCGAACAGCCCCGAATCCTCGAAATAGCGGTTGAAAGCGTAGTCCAGAATGCCCTCGACCTCGTCTTCGGACAGAGTGGAGAGGTCAATATCCATCGGGTTCTTGGCACCCTCTGGCTTTTTGAACGCAGGGAAGGCCCAAGCGTATTGCTTGACCAAGGCCGCCGCGGCCTTGAGGTAGCTTTTCATCGGACCGCGCGCCACTTCGCGGGCATGTTCGCGGTCGCGGGCGACGAAGGTATGCAGCATCAGCGTGACGGTGAAGCGGGCGGGGTCGTAGCCCGCTTCGCGCAATGCCTCGTGGTAAATTTTGATCTTGCCTTCCACCTCGGCAATCGACTGGCCCAGCAGGTGTGTCAGCACATGCGCGCCCAAGCGCCCGGCCTCGCGCCATGTTTCGGGGTTGCCCGCCGTGGTCAGCCAAATGTTCAGCTCGGACGAGACCGGGCGCGGCAGGGTCTGGATCGGCACCATGCCGTCGCCCTTGTCAAATTCGACCGCCTCGCCGCGCCACAGTTTGCGCAGCGTGTCGAGGGTTTCGAACATCGCAGACTTGTTCTTGGGCACTTGGTTTTCGGGCCGCAAAACGAAATCTACCGGGTGCCAGCCAGAGGCTATGCCGATGCCGGTGCGCCCGTTCGTGAGGTTGTCGATCATTGCCCATTCTTCGGCAATGCGGATGGGATGGTGCAGAGGTGCCACGCAAGAGCCCGCGCGCACGGCGATATTCTTGGTTACAGCCGCGACCGCGGCGCCCGACACGGAGGGGTTGGCGAAGGGGCCGCCGAAGGCGTGGAAATGGCGCTCCGGCGTCCAGACCGCGCAGAAGCCGTGGGTGTCGGCGAATTTCGCGCCTTCCAGCAGCAGGTGATATTTCTGCGGGCCTTGGCCATCATCATTGCCCCAATACATAAGGCTGAAATCCATATGCCCTTCGGAGACGCGCACAGGCCCACGGGCCACCATGGCGCGATCCTCGTCGCCCATCAGCACAACCTTGAAGCCGCGCGCCAGCGTCCAGAACAGTTCCAGCACGGAAATGTCAAAGCTGAGCGACGTGACCGCGAGCCAAACACCGGGCGGGTCATGGCGGATGCAATCGTCCATGCCCGCGAAGAAATTGGCGACATTGCCATGTTCGACCATCACGCCCTTGGGCGTGCCGGTGGAGCCGGACGTGTAGATCAGATAGGCTAGGTTGTCGGGCGTGGTGGCGCTGTCGGGGTTGGTTGTCGGGGCTGCTGCCAGACGGCTGTCGGTATCGAGTTGCAGCACGTCCGCCGAATGATCGGGCAGCACATCCAAAAGCGCATGTTCGGTCACAACAATCGGCGCGCC
>JAFGVZ010000103.1 GCA_016937725.1 Paracoccaceae bacterium
ACCCGCACGTCGTTGCGCGCGCGCAGGTAATCCAGAAGCGGTTGCAACAGCGCCGTTTCCTGCGCGCGTATCAGGTCATGCACGGCGGCCATGCGCGCGGCGGGGGCTTCTTTGCCATCGGGGAAGTGATGGGCATAGAGCGTGTCGATATAATCGGCCATGCCCGCACAAGCCGCGACTTGCGCATGGTCGGGACCTGCGGGGGTGAAGCGCTTATATGGCACGTCACCGTTGAAATAATGCGCCTGATTGGGCAGCCATGCCGCCAGTTCAGGTGACAGCACCATCAAGCCCTGATGCGGGCCGAAGGTTTTATACGCCGAAAACAAATAGATATCGGCCCCCAGCGCGCCCAGATCGGGAAAGCCATGCGGCGCATAAGACACGCCATCGACCGCCGACCAGATGCCGGCCTCGCGCAATTCGGCGCAGATTTCGGCCACCGGGTTCACCTCTCCCACCACGTTAGAGCAATGTGGGAAGGCCACCAGCTTTACCCGGTCATCCACCAGCGCCCAAAGCGCGCCCAAGTCCAGATGCCCCGTATCACGGTCAATCTGCCATTCCCGCACCTCGACCCCGCGCGCGGCCAAGCGCCGCCAAGGGCCGGTATTCGCCTCGTGGTCTTGGTTGGTGACGATGATCGCATCGCCCTGCCCCAGCCTTTCGCCAAACGCCTGCGCCAGAACATAGGTGTTGGCGGTGGTGGACGGCCCGAAACTGAGTTGCTCCGTCTGCACCCCCATCAGCGCGGCCAGACGCGTGCGCGCCTCGTCCATCTCTGCGCCCGCCAGTTCGGAGGCGCGATAAGCACCATAGGGCTGGACCTTACGGCTGTGGTAGAACCGCGTCAGCCGGTCGATCACGGGCTGGCAGGTGTAAGAACCGCCCGCGTTTTCAAAGAAAAACTGACCTTGCAAGTCGGCCTCTGCAAAGGCCGGGAATTGCGCGCGCACGAAATCTGTATCGAGTTGGGGCATGTCCTCTCCGGAATTTTGGCGAAAGACTGCACCGCGCCGCCGTGAAAAGACAAGCCGTCAAGACAGGTTTACGCCGAAAAGTGCGTGTGCTGTGAGCGAACTTGCCGCAACGTCAGCGAACGCGCCTAGCCCGCGCCAAGGATGATCGCGACATAGTTGCGCGTCTCGTCGAACGGGGGCACGCCGCCATGCTGTTCGACCGCGCCCGGCCCGGCATTATAGGCGGCAAGGGCCAACCGCCAATTGCCAAAGCGGTCATACATCATGCGCAGATAGCGCGCGCCGCCTTCCAAGTTTTGCGCCGGGTCGTTCGGGTCCACGCGCAGCAATTCGGCAGTGCCCGGCATAAGCTGCGCCAACCCGATGGCACCTTTGTGCGACACAGCCCCGGAATTCCAGCGGCTTTCTTGGTGGACCAGCCGCAAGAACAGGTCCTCGGGCACGTTGTTGTTGCGCGCCGCCACGCGGGCAAGCTGCACATATTCGCCCGATTGCGGCCCTGTGTAGCGGGGGATCAGGGGGTTTGGCGTGTCTTCGTCTTCCTCATGGTTCGGCAACAAGCGGACAGAGGCCGAATATTGCTCTGACAACCGCCCATCAATGACACGTGACGCGCGTTTTATACGATCCAACGGATTGCTGGACACCGACCCGCTGGAAGACAAGTTCAACCCCTGCGCCTGAAGGCTGGCCGCAGACAGGCACAGCACAATCGCGCCAAATGTCAAAATTCGCATGACCCATCCCCTGAGTTTGGCGGCAATATAGACCGAATGCGCGCCCAAGAAAACCGCTTGCGCCTGTTTACCCGGTCTTTACCATGCGCGGGGAATATTGCGCAAAGCGCGATGGATGCGAATAGGGGACGAAGTTTCATGGCAGGATCGGTTAATAAGGTCATTCTGGTGGGCAATCTGGGGCGTGACCCGGAAGTGCGCAGCTTTCAGAATGGCGGCAAGGTGTGCAATCTGCGCATTGCCACGTCAGAGACATGGCGCGACAAGGCCACGGGCGAGCGCAAGGAACGCACCGAATGGCACAGTGTCGCTATTTTCAACGAGGGGCTTGTGCGGATTGCCGAGCAATATCTGCGCAAAGGCTCGACCGTCTATATCGAAGGGCAGTTAGAGACCCGCAAATGGCAGGACCAGTCGGGTGCGGACCGGTATTCGACCGAGGTGGTGCTGCGCCCTTACCGGGGCGAGATGACGCTGCTGGGCGGGCGCGGTGATGGCGGCAGTGGCGGCAATTCCGGCGGCAACATGGGCGGCAATTCGGGCGGTGGCTATGACCGTGGCGGCCCGGATTATGGCGACAGCCGTGGCGGCGGCAGTGGCGGTTACGGTGGCCCGTCCGGCCCGTCTGACATGGATGACGAAATACCGTTCTGATCCCTGCGCCAACCTTGAAGCCCGCCACAGCGCGGGCTTTTTGGTGGTCGATCATTGGTTTTAGGCGCTCCGCGTGGGCGAACACCGGATGGTTGCGCTAACTTCGGGATGTTGCGCGCTAACTTCATTGTTTTGCCACAAACGCCGCATTAACCCCATTCCTGAAACAAACCCGGACAGGAGCAGCCCACCATGCGTGCAACCCGCATCGTTCAGAAAATCCTTGCAAATTATGAAGGCGAAACCCCCGGCGTGAAGGCCAATCTGTGCCGCATGCTGATGCAAGGCAAGCTGGGCGGCACCGGCAAGTTGATCATCCTGCCGGTCGATCAGGGCTTCGAGCATGGCCCCGCGCGCAGCTTTGCCCCGAACCCCGCAGGCTATGACCCGCATTACCATTACCAACTGGCGATTGATGCGGGGCTAAGCGCCTATGCAGCGCCTCTTGGCCCGCTGGAAGCCGGGGCCGACACATTCGCAGGCCAGATCCCGACCATCCTGAAGGTCAACAGCGCCAATTCGCTGATGTCGGGCACGGCAGGCAAGAATCAGGCGATCACCGCCTCTGTCGATGATGCGCTGCGGCTGGGCTGCTCGGCCATCGGCTTCACCATCTATCCCGGTTCCGATTGCGCGCTCGACATGTTCGAGGAAATCGTCGAGATGCGCCGCGAAGCCGCCGCCAAGGGCGTGGCCAGCGTGATCTGGTCCTACCCGCGTGGCGAGGCCGTGACGAAAGACGGCGAAACCGCGATTGATGTCGCCGCCTATGCCGCGCATATCGCAGCGCTTCTGGGCGCGCATATCATCAAGATCAAGTTGGGCACCGACCATCTGATGCTGCCAGAGGCCAAGAAGGTCTATGAAGAGCAAAAGATCGACATCGCCACCCAAGCCGCGCGCGTCGCGCATTGCGTGCAATCGTCGTTTAACGGGCGTCGGTTGATCGTGTTCTCGGGCGGTGCCGCCAAGGGCGCGGATGCCGTGTTCGACGATGCCCGCGCCATCCGCGATGGCGGCGGCAACGGGTCGATCATCGGGCGCAACAGCTTCCAGCGCTCGCGCGAGGACGCGCTAGAAATGCTGGGCAAGCTGGTCGATATCTACAAGGGCAAGGCCTAATACGATTGGGGGGGCGTTCAGACGCCCCCCTATTCCGCCGCGACCGCGCGGCGAAGACGCGGCATCGGTCCCCGTGCCGCCAAGATGACCAGCGCAAGCCCCGCGAAGGCCAGAAGCGGCAAACGTTCATCCAAGAACACCATGCCCAGCAGAACCGAGAACCCCGGCATTACGAACAT
>JAFGVZ010000104.1 GCA_016937725.1 Paracoccaceae bacterium
CAGGAAAAGGTCATATCGGTCACAGGCTTGTCGCTGTCTTGCGCCTTTTCCGAAATGTTCTGCACGATCATGTCCACATTCACCCCCGCATCGGCCAGCGGGCCGAAAATGGCGGCAGCAATGCCGGGGCGATCCTCGACCGTGACAAGGGTCAGCTTGGCTTCTTCGCGGCTATAGGCCACGCCAGAGACGACTTTAGATTCCATGATCTCATCCTCATCACAGACCAGAGTTCCTGATTGCTCATCCGTGTCGTCGAACGACGACAGCACCCGCAGGCGCACCTTGTAGCGCATGGCCAGTTCGACTGACCGGGTTTGCAGCACCTTTGCGCCAAGACTGGCCAGCTCCAGCATCTCCTCGAAGCTGATCTTGTCCAGCTTGCGCGCTTTGCTGGTGATGCGCGGGTCGGTGGTGTAGATCCCGTCCACATCGGTGTAGATGTCGCAGCGTTCGGCCCCGAAAGCTGCGGCAAAGGCAACGGCGGTGGTGTCGGACCCGCCACGCCCCAAGGTGGTGATGCGGCCTTCGGGACTGACACCCTGAAAGCCCGCGATCACCGCAACCTTGAAGCCTTCGGCGAATTTCGCGTCCAGATTGGCGCGCGGAATATCTACAAAGCGCGCCGCCCCATGCTGGCTGGTGGTCTGGATCGGCACTTGCCAGCCCTGCCACGACCGCGCGGGCACGTCCATTTCCTGAAGCGTCAGCGCCATCAGGCCCGCCGTCACATTCTCACCCGAGCTAACCACGGCGTCATATTCACGCGCGTCATACAGAGGTGAGGTCTCGTTCACCCAGCCGACCAGTTCGTTGGTCTTGCCCGACATGGCAGAGACAATGACGATCACGTCATAGCCGCGCGCGACCTCTGCCTTGACCTTGGCCGCCGCGTTGCGGATGCGGTCCAGATCAGCGACAGAGGTGCCCCCGAATTTCATTACCAGAAGCGGCATTGCCTGACCTCTTCGCCCCAAAATTTCGCGGCCCTTCTACGCGCGGGCGGGGGACTGCGCAAGATGAACCGCGCGGCCCAACCCGGCCCGTTTGCGCAAATACGCGACCCGTTCCGAAAGATCTGTGCGCACAGCGCCGGGGCGTGGCGGGTCGTTGAGCGTGGTCGTCCAATGCGGCTGCACCTGCCATGCCGGACTGCGCCGGTTCCATGTCAGCTTGCGCAAGATGCCTTGCGCAGCGTCAGGCAAGACACCCGGCATATCATGCCCGTTCAGCGCCCCCCAAACCCGTGTCCAGCAGCGCGCGACCGACCACGGGTTGTAGCCACCCCCACCCAGCACGATCAGGCGTGGGGCCATATCTCGCAAGGCAAGCGCGACATCCGAATGGGCGCTGTTCGACAGCGCCAGTCGTGACAACGGGTCCTCCAAGATCGCGTCGGACCCGCATTGCAGCACCACGGCTTGCGGGTCGAACTGCTCAAGCAACGGCAGGATAAGATGGTGCAGAACGTGGGACATCTCGGTATCATTAAACCCGCGCGCCACCGGCAGGTTGAAGCTGCGCCCGCCGCCCGTATCGTCCAGCTTGCCGGTATAGGGCCAGCGGTTTTCCTCGTGGACAGAGATGAGCAGCATATCGTCCTCTCCGCCCAAAGCCGCCTCGACACCGTCGGCATGATGCGCGTCTATGTCCACATAAGCGATCCGCGTCAGACCACGCCGCCGCAGCGCAAGCAGGCACAGAACCGGATCGTTCAGGTAGCAAAACCCGTTCGCCCGGTCGGCCATGGCATGATGCGTGCCGCCACCGGGCACATGCACGATCCCGCCATCCGCCACAAGTTCGGCGGCCAGCATGACACCGCCTGCCCCCGTGGCGGGGCGACGGAACATTTCGGGGAAAACGGGATTGGCGGTTGTTCCAAGGGCATGACGCGTGAAGGCCACGTCATCGACGGCCTGCATGGCCTCTGCGCGCTCCAACGCCGCAATGTAATCAGGCGTATGAAACCCGGTCAATGCCGCTGGCTTGGCGCGCGGGCTGGTGCGATATTGCCCCGGTGCCAGCCATCCCAAGGCGCGCACAAGATCCATCACCGTCGATACACGCGGAATATGCAGCGGGTGCGCCGCCCCATAGCTGGAACCACGGTAGATTTCCGACCCGATGAAAACCGGAGTCACGGCAAAGCGCGGCGAATTTCGCTTGTGATGGCGCGGGCAGTCGGGCGGGTGGATGACCCCCAAAAGCCGATCAACTCCCCGTCAGGACCGATTAGCGCCTTGTTAAAGTTCCATGTCGGTTCTTTGCCATGCTCTTGCGCCAACCAACGGTAGAACGGGTGCGCATCGGGGCCACGCACGGGGGTAATCTCGGAAATCGGAAAGGTCAGCCCGGTTTCGACGCGGCAGAATTGCGCCACATCCTCGTTGCTGCTGTATTCTTGCCGAAAATCCGCAGACGGCACTGCCAGCACGACAAGGCCGTCATCGCCAAACTCTTCATACAGCGCCTGCATGTCGCGGTATTGGTGGGTAAACCCGCAAAACGATGCGGTGTTGACCACCAGCACCGGCTGGCCGCGCCA
>JAFGVZ010000105.1 GCA_016937725.1 Paracoccaceae bacterium
ATGCAGTCGTAATGGCGACTGGCCCCCTTGGCACGGTCGCTGTCGGGAGTGAAGCCGGAAAAACGCCACGGCGGGTCGGCCATGATCCGATCGAAACCGCCTTGCGGGCGGATGGCGAGAAGGTCGAGGGCGGTCATGGGTAATGCTCCCTCACGGCTTCGACGATCTCGAACGCGGCCAGCCTGTGGCCAGCGGTGAACAGGGGCTTGCTGCCTTCGATCTGGGTGTAAATCTTGTTGCTGCGGTCATACCCGATGCGGCGAGGGTTCAGCTCCCGATAAAGCGCCAGATCGTGGCTGGCCTGCTGGACGGATATTCGGAACCCGCGCGCCACATCGCCGCGGTTGATCTGGCCTTCGTTGTCGATCAGGTCATCGATCCACATCAGGCGCACGACCTGGGCGAAGTTGGTCTTGTCGAGGGCGGTCATGCAAACATATCCAGCTGCACAGGCTGCTTGCAAAGTGCCGCAGCCTCGCGGCGTGCCGTCGCCGCCGATGCCATAAGCCACGCGGAAAAGGCCCGCTGCTCGCGTCTTGCGCGGGCTTCTCGCATGGTCACGCGGGCGTAGTGCAAAAGAAACTGGCGCCGCGCGATGCCCGATGTTTCGCAGGCGACAAGGATGCGGAAGGGGTGGGTCATGGCTGCGCGTCGACCGCTGCAAGACATTCGTCGCAGGGCGTGATCGGCTCGCAGGGTTCGCACAGTTCCGGCAAGCGCCAACAGGGCGGCTCGCCGAACAGCGCGCAGAGTTCGGCGCAGGCGCGTTCCAGTGCGGGTGTGAAGCCTTGGGGGTTCTCAGGCATGCCGCACCTCCGGGAGTTCGTCCCATGTGCGCCCGTCCAGCAGGCGACCGGCGGGCAGCAAGCGGCCCGTTTCAGTGCACCGCTTCCGAGTGGCGTTATGAAGTCGGTTGTGATCGGCGCGGGACATGAGCCGCAGGTTCTCGATGTGGTTGTCGGTCTTGTCCCCGTTGATGTGGTGCAGGACTTCGCCTTTCGTGGGCCGACGATTTCCAGCGGCGACCCAGACGACAATATGTTCGTATGCCCATCCATTCGGGTCTGCCAATGGGTGCCCTTTTCCGACGCGAACCTTGACATGACCGGTGCTTCCTTGGCGGCTTCCAACTTTCCAGCGCGCGTGATCCTTTCCAGATGCATGATTCCCGTGTGAAGCCGGATTGTTGCCACGCCCGACGCCTCGCATTTCAGCTTTGCCCATACGGCATCTCCCGAATTATCAGATCGTCTGGAATTGCTTGCAGGTCTGCCTTCCGCGCGCCGCTCATCTGCTTAAAGAAAAACGCCACGCCTGCCGCTTGGCAGTGGTCGCGCAGGGACCGCGCCCAATCCGGGTGCATAGGCCGCGCGCCGGGGCCGCTTTCGCCGCCGACGATGACCCAGTCGAGTTTTGGCCCCTGACCGATTTTAAAGTTCGTAAGGGGACCGTAAACCGCCAGCCCCGTGAGCGCGTTGAACATATCTGACTCATGCGGTTTTTCACCCTCGGGCGTTGCCTTGAAATTGTTCAAGTTCACCGGCCCCAGCAGCGGCTCGGCGCTAACGAAGCGCACGGCGGCAGGCGCGGACAGCAGGTCCGGGATGCGCCCGTCAGCGGTGGCCTGATCCTCGATCGACGTGCCAAGCCAGACGTTCGGCAGGGGCCAGTCCATTTCAATGACCGGCAACGGTCCAGCAATCGACGGCATTTGCGAACGAATACGAATGCCAGGGTTGGCGAGAAGATACGCCCGCGCCCGCTCTGGCCGCTTGGTCAGCACCTGAAACGTGTGCTGCGGAGCCAGCGCCATGACGGCGAATACGCGGTCGATCCATTCATCCGGCACGTTTTCGTGGAACAGGTCGCCATGCGCGCAGACGAAGATCATGCGCCCGCGCTTCCAGCGCAGGGGTTGGTCCAGCCATTGTTCGTTCAGCCGCACCTCGCCCGTCCAGACCGCGCGCGAGCCTGTCATGCGGGTCAGCCCCTCGCGGCTAGGGTGGTGGCGTAAGCGCGTTGCGGCCAGCCCCATGGCGTAGCAGTTGGTGCAGCCCGCGCTGACCATGGTGCAGCCCGTAATCGGGTTCCAGGTGGCATCGGTCCATTCGATCTTGCTGATTTCAGCCATCACTTGTGTCCCCCTCTTGCGCGGCGATCTGCATGGCCCCGGTGCCTGCCGCGATCCACGCCACGTCGAGAAGCAGCTGGGCGGTAGTCGAGCATGCCTGATCATAGGTGAAGCCCTCGGCTTCAAGCTCCGCGATCACGGGGTCGCAGGCGCGGCCCAGAAAGCTGCGCATGTCGCGCAGCTTGGCCGGGTCGAAGCCTTCGGGGCAGTCGAACTCTGGCAAGGGGTCTGTCATCGGCTTTCGCTTTCTGGTTGGGCCAGCGGCACGCGGCCCGGCAGGGTGGCGAGTTCGGGGCAGTGGAGTGCTGCGATCAGGCGGGCGGCGAGGTCGCGGTCGATCGCGTCTAGCTGGGCGGCGAGGTCGGGGTTCGGGCGCATCAGTTCACCGGACGGCTCGCAAAGATGAGGGTCGTGGCTTGCTTGCAATAAGGCCATGCTTTTTCAATTAAAACTTCCGGGTCTGCGTCGTTTTGCAGGCAGATCAGCGCAAAGGCACATAGCAGGTCGTTGGCTGCCTCAGAATCATCACCGCCATGGGCGTGCGCGTTCAGCCGCGCTTGCTGCGCACAAGCCTTGATGCGGGCCTTGATCAGCATGTTTTTGTGGTCAGACATATGTCACCTCTTTTCGCGCGTCGCGGGGGATGCGGCGCAGTTCGTATGGGAAGGGTTTTCGGTTAGCGCGGAACTGGCAGCGCAACGCCTCGGCCTGCGTGACGGTGCCCGACCATGCGTAATCGGTGCCCTTGACCTCTCCATGGCCTGACAGGTGCAGGAACAGCCCGGTATCGGGGTTTTGCAGGCGGCGCAGCCGGGCGCGCTTGTCGTCGGGGTGGATTTGGGCGGGCGTCGACATGGTCTAGAACCGCATGATCGAGGGCGCGAGGGCGGCGTCGGCTTGCGCCTGCGCCCATGCGTTGGACGCGATCATGGCCAAGAGCATGCCCGCGATGATGGCCACAAGGGCGATTGCGGCCCAGCGATAGGCGCGGTCGCGGCGCGCGGCGCGGCGGATTTTTGCGTTATACTCGCCCCAGCCTTGCGCCATGCGGCCAAGATCAGCACCGGGTTGCGGCATGGGCTGCGGCGCTGGCTGTGCAGGTGTTTTCGTAAAGCCATGATTGCGGTGCATGGTCAGTCCTCTGGCAAAAGGTGGCGGGCAATGCGGTCGGCGTGGTCGCGGATGAGCGCCTCGGCCCGCGCGCGTTTCGGATCGCGGCTGGGGGTTTCGTCGGCGCGCCGCGCGGCGTGCAGGACCACAGCCGCCATCGCGCCGGCGCGGGCCAGCTGCCTGGGGTGGTCAAACAAGCGCTGATAGGGGCGCGCGCGGCGGATGGGCGGGGCTGGCAGGGGGCGGGGATGGATGCTCATGGCATCAGCCCCATCATGGCAAAGCCCGCATCGGCGGTGCTGATGGGCCTGTGGTCCAGCGTGAATTCCGCGCGGAAGCTGCACACGCCGCTGGCCAAGCTCGGGCCGGGGCTGATGGTGCAGGCCAGCTGGCCGACGAAGGTCTGTTCGTATTCGGTGATGGATGTCACCTGGGCCGTGGCCTGGCGGTTGTGGACCAGATAGCGGGTGATCGCGCGGGTGCGCAATTCGGCCACGGCCACCTGTGCGGCGGGGCTGACGCTGCGAAGGCGCAGCGCGGCGCTCATGCCAGCACCTGCAAGGTGAAGGCGGTGAGGCTGAGGCCGACGGCCAGCCAGAGCAGCGCGCGGATGCTGTCAGTGTCTTTGGGCCGACCTTTCAGGGCCTCGAAGCGTTCCTCGACCGCGCCTGCGCCCGCGCCGATGGCGCAGGCAATGGCCCCGGCATGCAGGATGGCGGCGCAGGCGTGAAGCGCGATGCTGGATGCAAGGTTGAGCGTGATCATGCGGCCCCCAACGGGCCGGGCGTGCGGGGCAGGCGGTGCTGGATGACGCGCTGGCCGCGGGCGGATTTCAGGACTGCCCAAGCCTCGCGGCGCAGGTCATGGCTGTGATAGATCGACGGGTTTGCCACCACGTCGCGCGCCTGTTCCAGCGCCATCGGAACCGGGCGGGGGTTCGGAAAGGTCAGGGTCACAATGGCCTCCATCAGGTTGGTGATGGGGCAAAAATTCGCACATGGCGAACACTTACGCAAGCAAAAAGTTCGCTTACGGCGAATTAGCTTTGCGGCATCCGCGAATCACCCGCCGATGCGGGCCATGGAAAACCCGGCGCGATGCGCCGCTCTTGGTGGTTAGCGCGGGTCGATCTTCACGGGCCAGTCCAGGTCGAGGCGAAGTCCGCGCCTTTCGTGACCGTGGCTGATTGTCACGCGGGCGCGGCAATCGACGGGCTGGTCTGCATAGCCTTGCGCGGCAAGGGATTTGCGCCAGCGCGCCGCTGCTTCGGCGGGAAGGTAGCCCAGCGTTCTGCCGTGGCGCGCGACCCTGACGGCGTGTTTGTCATGCGGGTTGTCTGCTTCTGGTTCAAGCGTCACCAGAAACCCGCTCGCCATCGCCTCAAGTTCGATCAGGGCGGGCTGATAGTTCGAGGTGCCGACGGCCTTCAGGTCGAATGCGTCGCTTGCATGAATGCGCGGGTTCTTGCTGTTGTAGCGGCGCTGCAAGGCTGTGCCGGTTTTGGCCAGTCGCGCC
>JAFGVZ010000106.1 GCA_016937725.1 Paracoccaceae bacterium
GGCCGCGATCTGGATCTGAAGGCGATGATGGCCGATGCCAGCACCGATTGCCCGCCAGAGGAAATTGGCGCGGAAGATCCGCTTTTCATTCTGTATACCTCCGGCTCTACCGGGCGACCCAAGGGCGTGGTGCACACCTCTGGCGGCTATCTGGTTTACGCCGCGATGACGCAGCAACTGACCTTCGACTACCACGATGGCGACATCTTCTGGTGCACCGCCGATGTGGGTTGGGTCACGGGCCACAGCTACATCGTCTATGGCCCGCTGGCCAATGGCGCGACCACGATCATGTTCGAAGGCGTGCCGACCTATCCCGATGCAGGCCGCTTCTGGGAGGTATGCGCCAAGCACAAGGTCAACCAGTTCTACACCGCCCCCACCGCCATCCGTGCGCTGATGGGGCAAGGCACCGAGTGGGTCGAAAAGCACGATTTGTCGTCGCTTAAGCTGCTGGGCTCGGTGGGCGAACCCATCAACCCCGAAGCGTGGAACTGGTATAACACCCATGTCGGCAAGGGCCGTTGCCCCATTGTCGATACGTTCTGGCAGACCGAAACTGGCGGTCACATGATCACCGCCCTGCCCGGCGCGACGGCTGCCAAGCCCGGTGCGGCCACGAAGCCCTTTTTCGGCGTGCAGCCCGAAGTGCTGGACCCGGCCACCGCTGAAATCCAGACAGAGACCGCCGCAGAAGGCGTGCTTTGCATCAAAGATAGCTGGCCGGGGCAGATGCGCACCGTCTGGGGCGACCATGAACGGTTCATGGAAACCTATTTCAGCCAGTATAAAGGGTATTACTTCACCGGCGATGGCTGCCGCCGCGACGCCGATGGCGATTATTGGATCACTGGCCGCGTCGATGACGTGATCAACGTGTCCGGGCACCGCATGGGCACGGCAGAAGTGGAATCGGCGCTAGTCGCGCACGAGGCCGTGGCAGAGGCCGCCGTGGTCGGCTACCCGCATGACATTAAGGGCCAAGGCATCTACGCCTATGTGACCTTGATGAATGACCAGACCCCCAGCGAAGAGCTGCGCAAGGAACTGGTGAAATGGGTTCGCACCGAGATTGGCCCCATCGCCAGCCCCGACCTGATCCAATGGGCACCGGGCCTGCCGAAAACCCGGTCGGGCAAGATCATGCGCCGTATCCTGCGCAAGATTGCCGAGAACGACTATGGCGCGCTGGGCGACACCTCGACTCTGGCCGACCCTTCGGTGGTCGACGAGCTGATCGAGAATCGCATGAACCGGGCCTGAGAGGATGGACACCATGACCAAGACAAATGTTCTGATCCTGCTTGGCCCTCCGGGGGCCGGCAAAGGCACACAAGCGCGGATGCTGGAGCAGAAATTCGGGCTGGTGCAATTGTCCACGGGCGATCTGCTGCGCGCGGCTGTAGCTGCGGGGACAGACGCGGGCAAACAGGCCAAGGCGGTGATGGACGCAGGCGGGCTTGTCAGCGACGAGATCGTGCTGGCCATCCTGCGCGACCGCATGTCAGAGCCGGACACCGCCAGGGGCGTTATCTTGGACGGGTTCCCGCGCACGGCAGGCCAAGCTGCCGCGCTGGACACCCTGCTGGAAGAGCAGGGCATGAGCCTTGGTGCTGCCATCTCGCTTGAGGTGGACGATGCAGCGATGGTCGAACGCGTCGCGGGCCGCTACACCTGCGCCAAATGCGGCGAGGGCTACCATGACAGCTTCAAAACCCCGACCGTTGACGGGGTGTGCGACGCCTGCGGCAGCACCGAATTCAAGCGCCGCGCCGATGACAATGCCGAAACCGTGGGCGCACGTCTAAGCGCCTATCACGACCAAACCGCGCCGTTAATTGCCTATTACGACGGCAAAGGTGCCCTGAAACGCGTGGACGCCATGGGAGAGATCGACCGCATCGCCGCCGATCTTGGTGCCATCGTGACAGAGGTCGCGGCCTAAGAGTTCCGGGCAACCGGGCTTGGCGCAGCCTTGCGCCAACACTTGCGGGACCGACACCATATGTCGGCCCGCACCCGTCCCGCCGCCATACCGGGCGGGAGCCGGGAAAAAAGAGAGGAAGCCTGCCTCATACCGGGGCGGGCGCAGGAGGAAACTGGGAGACGTCACATGTCAGACAAGTCACGCGGCGCCTATTGGGCCGCCAATATCCGGATCATTACCATTTCGATGGTGATCTGGGCGTTGGTGTCCTTCGGGTTTGCCATCATTCTACGCCCGCTTCTGTCGGGTATTCCGGTCGGGGGCACCGATCTTGGGTTCTGGTTCGCGCAGCAAGGCTCGATCCTCACCTTCATCGTGCTCATTTTCTATTACACCTCTTACATGAACAAGCTCGATAAAGAGTTTGACGTGGAAGAATAAGGGATACCTGGGAACATGGATCAGTTTGTAATCAACCTTATCTTCGTGGGCGCGTCTTTCGCGCTCTACGTCGGTATCGCGATCTGGGCACGCGCCGGATCGACCGCGGACTTCTATGCCGCATCGCGCGGGGTGAACCCCATCGTCAATGGCGCGGCTACGGCGGCTGACTGGATGTCGGCGGCATCTTTCATCTCGATGGCGGGCCTGATCGCCTTCGTCGGCTACGGCAACTCGACCTTCCTGATGGGCTGGACGGGCGGCTACGTGCTGCTGGCCATGCTGCTGGCACCCTACCTGCGTAAATTCGGCCGTTTCACGGTTCCGGATTTCATCGGGGACCGCTTTTATAGCCAGACCGCACGTTTTGTGGCTGTGGTTTCGCTGCTGGTGATCTCGATCACCTATGTGATCGGTCAGATGACCGGTGCAGGCGTGGCCTTCTCGCGCTTTCTGGAAGTGTCGAACACGACCGGTCTGTTCATCGCGTCGGGCGTTGTGTTCGTTTACGCCGTTCTGGGCGGGATGAAGGGCATCACCTACACGCAGCTTGCACAATATGTCGTGCTGATCATCGCCTATACCATTCCGGCGGTCTTCATCTCGTTGCAGCTGACCGGCAACCCGCTGCCGCAGCTTGGCCTGTTTGCCACGCATACCGGGTCGGGCCAGCCTCTTTTGACCACCCTGAATGAGATCCTGGTGGACTTAGGCTTTAACGACTACACTGGCAACCATGGCTCGACCTTCAACATGGTTCTGTTCACCCTGTCGCTGATGATCGGCACCGCCGGTCTGCCCCACGTCATCATCCGCTTCTTTACCGTTCCGAAAGTGTCGGATGCGCGTAAATCGGCAGGTTGGGCGCTGGTCTTCATCGCGCTGCTTTACACCGTTGCTCCGGCAGTGGGCGCAATGGCACGCCTGAACATCATCACCACCATCTTCCCGAACGGCTTGACCGAAACGCCGCTGGCCTATGCGGACAAGCCCGACTGGATGCTGAACTGGGAA
>JAFGVZ010000107.1 GCA_016937725.1 Paracoccaceae bacterium
GCCAGAAGGGCGCGGGCCATGACCGGGCCGACCCCGTCTATCGACAACAGGTCAGCATAGGCGGCGCTAGTCTCGTCCTGCGCCGCGCGCATCGCGGCGCGCATTGCATGCCATGCGCCGTAATGGCTGGCCAAAAGCGCCGCAGAGGTTTCCCCGATATGGCGAATACCGAGCGCGAACAGGAATCGCGCCAGCGGTATTGTTCGTTTATCTTCAATGGCCTCGAACAGTTTGGTCGCGCTTGTATCGCCCCAGCCCTCGCGGTTTTTTAGCTGGCGGGGCTGGCCGGGGCCGAACCGCTCTTTCAGGGTGAAAATATCGCGGGGCGTGGCGATCCAGCCATCGCGCCAAAAAGCTTCGACCTGCTTCGCGCCCAGTCCATCAATATCGAAAGCGGCGCGGCTGACGAAATGCTTCAGACGTTCGACAGCTTGAGCGGGGCATATCAGCCCGCCGGTGCAGCGGCGCACCGAATCGCCCGGTTCGCGGATGGCGGGGCTTTGGCATTCGGGGCAGGTTTCGGGAAACTGGTAAGGCGCGCTATCTCCGGGGCGTTTGGACAGGTCCACATCGCGCAGCTTCGGGATCACATCGCCCGCGCGGTAGATCTGAACCCAATCGCCCACACGAATGTCGCGCCCTTCGCGGATGGCAGCGCCTTTGGAGTCGCGCCCAGCGATGTAATCCTCGTTGTGCAGCGTGGCGTTCGAGACAACGACACCGCCGACCGTGACAGGCGAAAGCCGTGCGACGGGGCTGAGCGCGCCGGTGCGCCCAACCTGAATTTCGATCGCATCCAACCGGGTCCAAGCCAGTTCGGCTGGAAATTTATGCGCAATCGCCCAGCGGGGCGTTGTGGAACGCAGGCCCAGCCGGTCTTGCAACGCCAGATCGTCCAGCTTGTAGACGACCCCGTCAATGTCATAACCCAGCGTGGCGCGCTGAGCTTCGATCCGGGCGTAGGTGGCGAGCATGTCGTTCAGGCTGGCACAGGTCTGCATCAGCGGGTTGGTCTGGAAGCCAAGGGCGTAAAGGCGCGCCACGGCATCCGATTGCGTGGCGGCCAGCGGCGCGGACACATCGCCCCATGCATAGGCGAAAAAGCGCAAGGGGCGCGCGCGGGTAATCGCGGGGTCAAGCTGGCGCAGCGACCCGGCGGCGGCATTGCGCGGATTGGCGAAAGTTTTCGCATTCAGGGCGGCTTGGCGGGTATTGAGCGCCGCAAAATCGTCATGCGCCATGTAGACTTCGCCGCGCACCTCCAGCACGGACGGCGCGCCGGTCAGGCTGCGTGGAATATCGGCAACTTCGCATGCATTGGCGGTCACATCCTCGCCAGTTTCTCCGTCGCCGCGGGTGGCGGCATAGACAAGTTGGCCTTTTTCGTAGCGCAGCGAAAGCGACAATCCGTCGATCTTGGGTTCTGCGGTGAAGGATAGCGGCGCATCTTCTGCCAGCCCAAGGAAACGGCGAATGCCCGCGACAAATTCGGCAATATCTTCTTCAGAGAAACCATTGGCCAGCGACAACATGCGTTTCGCGTGTCGGATTTTGCCGAAAGCAGCGGACGTTTCGGCCCCGACGCGCAAGGACGGGCTGTCGGCGCGTTGCAGGCCCGGAAAACGCGCTTCTATTGCAGCATTGCGTTGGCGCAGCCGGTCATATTCGGCATCCGACAGGAAGGGCGCGTCGTCGCCGTGATAAGCTGCATCAGCGCGCGCGATCAGGTCGGCCAACCGGGCCAGCTCTTCCGACGCCTGAGCTTGCGATAGATCGACAACATCGATCTTGCTTGTCCCGGCCTTTTCCATGGTCACCACCCTGCGCCCGTTTTTGGTCTGCCCAAGGTGATAGGGCGCAGGCAGTGTCGCGTCCAGCCCTGCAAAGCCCTAGGCTGACAAAGCCTTCGCGCTGACGGATTGGGGTTGCACCACAGGGTCGCGCAGCACGTAGCCCCGGCCCCAGACGGTTTCGATGTAACTTTCCCCGCCGGTTGCTTCTGCCAGTTTTTTCCGAAGCTTGCAGATGAAGACGTCGATGATTTTCAACTCGGGTTCGTCCATTCCACCATAGAGGTGGTTGAGGAACATCTCTTTTGTCAGGGTGGTGCCTTTGCGTAAGCTGAGCAATTCCAGCATCTGGTATTCCTTGCCGGTCAGATGCACCACTTGCCCCTCAACCTCGACCGATTTGGCATCTAGGTTCACATTCAGCAACCCCGTGCGGATAACCGATTGCGCGTGCCCTTTGCTGCGGCGGATGATGGCATGGATGCGCGCAACCAGTTCTTCGCGGTGGAAGGGTTTGGTCAGGTAATCATCCGCGCCGCCGCCGAAGCCGCGCAGCTTGGTGTCGGTATCCAGATCGCCCGTCAGGATCAGCACCGGCGTGTCGACCCGCGCGACCCTGATCTGGCGCAACACGTCGAGCCCGGCCATATCGGGCAGGTTCAAGTCCAGCAGGATCAGGTCATAATCATAAAGCTTGCTGAGTTCGACCGCGTCTTCGCCCAGATCGGTGCAATACACGTTGAAGTTGGAATGGGTCAGCATCAGCTCTATCGAGCGGGCGGTGGTCGGGTCATCTTCAACAAGCAGCACGCGCATAAGGATTCTCCATTGTCGCCGTTTTGCCCAGCTTTCATCAAAAGCGTTAATTCTAGGTTACCGTGCGTTCATAAAGACCACAATCTACCTAGGGTTGTCTATACCTTTGAAGCGCCGTCACTTTCAGCGCGTCAACCCCGTAGGTTTCGACCGCCTTGGCCCAAAGATCGAATTCTTCTTCCGACAATTCGTAGCGCTCCAGCGCCGCTTTGCGCGACAACAGGCCCGCACCGACCGCCTGCACCACGACCGCCTTGCGGCTGGCAACCCAGCGCCGCGTATCCCTCGGCGGCAGGTCTGCAAGCGACAAAACCGTTCCATCCTCCAGATTGACCGCGCGCGGCCCGTCCACTTTCTTGATATACATTTGGCACCCTCCTTGGTCCTTCGCGCCCCGTGGCCCAAGACTCGCGCAGGAATGTTAAGCAGAGGTTGAATGCGGGGGTTGAGAATGCAGAGCATTTTCTTATATTTTGCGCTTGTTTTGCTGGAGTAACCCAAATGCCCTTCGACCCGCCGCTGAATTCGCTCGGGCTGCCCAAACCGGTGGCCGAAACCCGCGTGGTCGTGGCCATGTCGGGCGGGGTGGACAGTTCCGTCGTGGCCGCAGAACTGGCCGCCGAGGGTTACGACGTGGTGGGCGTGACCTTGCAGCTTTATGACCACGGCGCGGCCTTGGCCAAAAAAGGTGCGTGCTGCGCGGGGCGCGATATTCATGATGCCCGCCGCGTGGCCGAAGCCATGGGCTTTCCGCATTACGTGCTGGATTACGAATCGAAATTTAGGGATGCCGTGATCGACGAATTCGCCGATGCCTATCTGGCCGGGGCAACGCCCGTGCCCTGCATTCGCTGCAACGAGCGGGTGAAGTTCCGCGACCTGTTGGAAACCGCCAAGGATCTGGGCGCGGATTGCATGGCAACGGGGCATTATATTCAGCGCAAGGCCGGGGCTTTGGGCGCAGAGCTGCACCGCGCCGCAGACCCGGTGCGTGACCAAAGCTATTTCCTGTTCTCGACCACGCAAGAGCAGTTGGATTACCTGCGCTTTCCCTTGGGCCACCTGGCCACCAAGGCCGAGACGCGGGCGCTGGCCGCCAAGCACGGTCTGGCCGTGGCCGACAAGCCCGACAGTCAGGACATTTGCTTCGTGCCCAATGGCAATTATGCCGCCGTGATCGAGAAACTGCGCCCCGGCGCGGGCGAACCGGGCGAGATTGTGGACCTGGCCGGGAAAGTGCTGGGCACGCATGACGGGGTTATTCACTACACGATCGGGCAGCGGCGCGGCTTGGGCATTGGCGGGCTGACTGACCCCTTATATGTGGTCAAGCTGGACCCCGATGCCCGACGCGTGGTCGTCGGCCCGAAAACGGCTTTGGCTACCCGCATTGTGCCGGTGTGCGAGGTGAATTGGCTGGGCGATGCGCCTTTCGAAAGCCAGCGAGAGTGGCACCTGTCTGTCAAGCTGCGCTCGACCCGGCCCCCTGCGCCTGCGATCGTCCGGCCCCTGTCGGCCACAGAGGCCGAGGTAGAGCTGCCGACGCCCGAGGAAGGGGTCAGCCCCGGACAGGCTTGCGTATTCTACGATGGTGAAGGCACGCGCGTCTTTGGCGGCGGCTGGATCTGGAAAGGGCGCTAATCAAGGGGGGCGTGCGCCGCCCCCCTCTGGCCCGTTCCGGGCCATTCACCCCCTCGCGGAGTATTTCCGGCAAGATGAAGAGGATTTCCGCGTATGGATAAGCGACCCTTGGTGATGTCTTGCGGCGACCCGTCGGGCATTGGGCCGGAGATTGCAGCGAAGGCTTGGGATGCTATCGGGGGCGCGTGCCCCTTCGTCTGGCTGGGCGATCCGCGGCATTTACCTGAGAGCGTGGCGTTCCGGGTCGTGAAAGATGTAGCCGATTGCGGGGGCGACTTGCTGCCGGTGCTGCCAGTGGAATTTGCCGCCCCGGCCCGCGCGGGCCAACCCGACCCGGCCAATGCGGCAGGCGTGATAGAAGCGATTCGGCTTGGCGTGGAACTGGTTCAATCGGGCGCCGCGCGCGGGCTTGTGACCTGCCCCATCCATAAGGCGGCGTTGAAGGCGGGCGCGGGCTTTGGCTTTCCCGGCCATACCGAATATCTGGCGCATCTGGCAGGCGTTGACCGCGTGGTGATGATGCTGGCAAGCGACGCGCTGCGCGTGCTGCCGGTGACAATACATATCCCGCTGGCAGAAGTGCCGGAGGCTTTGACACCTGACCTTTTGGAGCAGACGATCCGCATTACCCATGCCGCCCTGATCCGCGATTTCGGGATCGCCAGCCCCCGCTTGGCGGTGGCAGGGCTGAACCCCCATGCGGGCGAGGACGGCACGATGGGGCTGGAAGACCGCGACGTGATCGCGCCGGTGCTCGCGCGGCTGCGCGCCGAAGGGATGGACCTGCGCGGGCCGCTGCCTGCCGACACGATGTTCCACGCGCCTGCCCGCGCACGCTATGACGCGGCGGTATGCATGTATCACGACCAAGCCCTGATCCCGATCAAAACGCTCGCTTTTGATGAGGGTGTGAATGTCACGTTGGGGCTGCCTTTCGTGCGCACATCGCCCGATCATGGCACGGCCTACGATATTGCTGGCCAGGGCATAGCCCGACCCGACAGCCTGATTGCCGCCATCCGCATGGCGTGGAATATGGGCGCATGATAGATGACCTGCCGCCCCTGCGCGACGTGATCCGCACGCATGATCTGCGCGCGAAGAAAAGCTTCGGGCAGAACTTCTTGCTGGACCTGAACCTGACCGCGCGGATTGCGCGGGCGGCGGGAGATTTAGCAGGATCGGACGTGCTGGAGGTCGGCCCCGGCCCCGGCGGGCTGACGCGCGGCCTGCTGGCGGAAGGGGCGCGCCGGGTGCTGGCCATCGAGAAAGATGCGCGCTGTCTGCCCGCGCTGGCAGAGGTTGAGGCGGCCTATCCGGGCCGGTTGCAGGTTATCGAGGGGGATGCGCTTGCGGTGGATGCCTTGGCGCATCTGACGCCACCGATCAAGATCGTGTCGAACCTGCCCTATAACGTTGGCACAGAACTTTTGATCCGCTGGATGACGCCCCAAGAATGGCCGCCCTTCTGGGACAGCCTGACGCTGATGTTCCAGCGCGAGGTGGCCGAGCGGATCGTGGCCAAGCCCGGATCCAAGGCCTATGGGCGCTTGGCGCTGATGGTGCAGTGGCGCGCGGATGCCAAGATCGTGCTGCACCTGCCGCCAGAGGCGTTCACCCCCCCGCCCAAGGTCAGCTCTGCCGTGGTGCATATCACCCGGCTGGATGCGCCGCGCTATCCGGCAGATGCAAAAACACTGGAACGCGTGGTCGCCATGGCGTTCAACCAGCGCCGCAAGATGCTGCGCGCGGCGTTGAAAGGGTTGCACCCGCAGATAGAGGACTTGCTGAACGCCTCTGGCATCCCCCCCACGTCGCGGGCCGAAGAAATCGGGCTGGAACAGTTCTGCGCCTTGGCCCGCGCGGTGAAAGACGCTTGACGGGTCACGCATAGGCAGGCAAGGGGCAGGTATGGCACAGGCTCAGTTACAGATTGATTTGCGCGCGCTTGCCGCCAATTGGCAGGCGCTGGATGCGAAAACCTCGGTCGAAACCGCGGCGACCGTCAAGGCCAATGGCTATGGTCTGGGCGCGGGGCGCGTGGCGCGCGCGCTGGCAGAGGCAGGCGCGCGGCGCTTCTTCGTGGCGGTGGCCGAAGAAGGGGAAGCCGTGCGCGCAGCCCTTGGCCCGGACCTGCCCATCCATGTCTATGGCGGGCATATGGCGGGGGATGCGGATGTCATCCGGGATGCCGGGCTGATCCCGATGCTCAATTCGGTCGAGCAATTGACCCGTCATTTCGAAGCCCTGCCCGGCCACCCTTTCGGCATTCAGCTGGACACTGGCATGAACCGGCTGGGGATGGAGCCGGGAGAATGGGCGTCGGTGGCCGAAATTGCGCTCGCGCAAGGGCCGGTGCTTATCATGTCGCATCTGGCCTGCGCCGATGAGCCGGACCATGCGATGAACGCGCAGCAATTGAAGACCTTCCGCGAGCTGACCGATGGCGCGGGCGTTCCGCGCTCGCTATCGGCGACGGGCGGGGTGCTGTTGGGGCGCGACTATCATTTTGACCTGACACGGCCGGGGATCGGCCTCTATGGTGGCATGCCCTTTGCGGAGGCGCGCCCGGTCGTGCGCCTGTCGATCCCGGTGATCCAGACGCGCATCGTGCAGGCGGGCGAAAGCGTGGGCTATGGCAACAGCTTCGTGGCCGAATGCGACATGCGCGTGGCAACGATTGCGGCGGGGTATGCCGATGGCATCCAGCGCGCGCTGTCGGGCAAAGCCACGCTTTGGGCAGGCGACACCCCCTGCCCGCTTCTGGGCCGCGTGTCGATGGATTTGCTGACGATTGATGTAAGCCGCGTTGACGGTCCGGTCGAGGCGCTGGACCTGCTGGGCCCGCATCAGGGAGTGGATGCCTTGGCCAATGTGATTGGCACAATCGGGTATGAGGTGCTGACGGGGCTGGGGCAGCGGTATAAGCGGGTTTATTCGGAGTAGATAAATCTTGCCAGTCCCGCGGAAGGCGCGACTATCCGCTGCCAAAAGACAGGCGCGGGCTATCGTTTATATTGATGGGGCTATGCTGCCGGGGCGAGAGGTCCTCACGCCACCACCCGGCCCTCTTCCAACCGCAACACCCGGTCCATGCGTTTGGCAAGGTCCAGATTATGAGTGGCAATCAGCGCCGATAGCCCGGTTTCGCGCACCAGATCCATCAGCGCGCCGAACACTTGGTCAGAGGTGGTCGGGTCCAGGTTGCCCGTGGGTTCATCCGCCAAAAGCAGCCCCGGCGCATTCGCCAGCGCGCGGCAGAACGCCACGCGCTGCTGCTCGCCGCCAGAAAGCGCCGCTGGCCGATGGTCGGCGCGTTTGGCCACGCCCACGCGGTCCAAAAGCATCCGCGCATGGTCGCGGGCCTGCGCGGCATTGACCCCATTTGCCAGTTGCGGCAGCACGATGTTTTCCAGCGCCGAGAATTCCGGGAGCAAGTGGTGGAACTGGTAGATGAAACCGATCTGCCCGCGCCGCGCCGTCGTGCGCGCATCATCGCCCAAGCGGGTCATATTGGTGCCATCGACCAGCACATCGCCAGCATCGGGTGTGTCGAGTAGCCCCGCAATGTGCAGAAGCGTCGATTTCCCGGCCCCGGAGGGGGCAACAAGTGCCACAACCTCGCCCCGGTCGAGCGTGACCGAAACGTCACGCAGCACGCGCACTTCGCCGGGTTTTCCGGCGTTATAGGTCTTGCAGATACCGCTCAGAACAAGGGCCTGATCATTCATAACGCAGCGCCTCTACCGGGTTCATGCGGGCGGCACGGCGCGCCGGGAAGATCGTCACGATAAATGACAGCGACAGCGACAGCGCGACAGATTTCACCACATCTTCCAGCCGCAATTCGGCGGGCAATGCATAGATTCCGCGAATGGCCGGGTCCCAGACCCCGCCGCCGGAAGCATAGTTCACGAAGCTGAAAATCGGGTCAATGTAGATCACGAACAGGCACCCAAGAACGACGCCTGCGAGCGTGCCCAAAAGCCCGATGCTGGCCCCGCAAATGAAGAACACCCGCAGCACAGACCCTTCGGTCAGCCCCATCGTGCGCAGAATGCCGATGTCGCGGCCCTTGTTTTTCACCAGCATGATCAGGCCAGAAATGATGTTCATCGCCGCGATCAGCACAAGGATCGACAGGATCACGAACATCACGTTATCCTCGACCTCTAGCGCGCGCAGGAAAGACCCGGCAGAGTCGCGCCATGTCCAGAGAATGGCGCGCTCTCCGCCTGCGCGCAAAAGCTGCGTGCGCAAGGCGTCGATTTCGTCTGGGTTCTCGACCATCACCTCCATCTCGTCGGCAACGCCATCGCGGTTGAAATAGGTCTGCGCTTCGTCAAACGGAAGATAAGCGCGGGTGCGGTCAATGTCGTAGCGCCCGGCACTGAAGATATAGACCACCTCGTAGGCCGAGATGCGCGGGCTGGTGCCAAAGGCGGTGCGCACGCCGTCGGGCGAAATCAGGCGGATGCTGTCCCCCACCATCAGCCCCAATTCGCGCGCCACGCCAGAGCCGATGGCGATACCTTCGCTAAACCTGCCAATATCTCCTTCGGATGTGTCGGGATTGGCGATGCGCGGAATTGTCATCAGGTTTTCCGGGCTGATACCAAATACTTCCACCCCGGAATTGCGTCCATTGGCAGAGGCCATGACCTGCCCCTTCACCAAGGGGGCGACGCGGGTCACACCGGGAATGGCGGCAAGGCGTTCGGCAAGCTCGTCATAATCTTCGATCACGCGACTGGTGCGGCCAGCCTCATCCACCCGCACGGCAGAATAGAGCGTGACATGGGCATTTGCCCCCAAGATCGTGTCCACGAATTCGGCGCGAAATCCGGACCGCACCGCCAAGACAGCAATCAGCGCAAACACCGCCAGCGTGATCCCGACAAACGAGATGAGTGTCATCACGCTGACCCCGCCTTCGGCGCGGCGCGCCCGCAGGTAGCGCCAAGCGATCATCCACTCGAACGGGGCAAAAGGCGGCGTGCTATGGCGCATCGGCAAGCTCTGATTTGGCGTAAATAGGTCCCATATCCGACTGTCTAGCCCCTGCCTGCCATAAGCGCAAAGCCAAAGCGGCGCGTTAGGCTTGATCTTTAGGGCATTCCCGGTCACGCTTTCGCAACCCCAACACAGAAAGAGGCTTGGATGAAGTCTTATTTGCGCGGCGACCGCGACTTGCGCAGTATCGCCTCTGAATTGTCCGGTATTTATACCCGGCAGACCCGCGACATTCCCGGCAATGTTCGCTACGCGTTAGAACAACAGCGCGACATGGTTGCGGCCATAGAGGAGTTGCGCGGTGCACCGCTGGTGGATTGCGATGTGCTGGAATTGGGTGCCGGTCAGACACGGTTGTTCCTGATGACCACGGCGCTGACCAATCGTGCGATTGGTCTGGATCTGGAGCCGACACCGGACCATCTGGGCTTGGCAGACATTTGGCGCATCTGGCGGCAGAACGGGGCGTTGCGCGCGATCAAAACCCTGGGCCGTTATGCTTTGGGCATAGACCGCAAAACCCGTGCGGAACTTGCCCGGCAATTGGGGGTGCGGCCCGCGCAATTGAAAACACAGATCGTCGCGGGCGACGCCTTGGCGATGCCCTTCGCGGATGCCAGTTTCGATGCCGTCGTCTCGACCTCTGTGTTCGAGCATTTGCCCGACCCCGCCCAAGCGGCCGCAGAGGTGGCGCGCGTTCTGCGCCCCGGCGGCGTGGCGCATATGATTACCCATCTTTATACCAGCCATACCGGCGCGCATGACATGCGCCTGTTCGTCGACCCGAAAGCCTTGCCGCCTTGGCCGCATCTGCGCGACGCCACGCGCGGACTGGTGCAACCCAATTCCTACCTGAACGAGTGGCGGCTTGCGCAATATCGGCGCGGCTTTGAAGACCATTGGCCCGGCCATACCGATTTTCTGGGCGTGGAAGACCACCCGTCGCAAGCCGATCTGGACGCGTTGCGCGCAAAGGGCGAATTGCAGGAGTATAACGACGAGGAGTTGCGCGCCTCTGTTTTGGTGACAAGCTGGCGCAAGCCGGGCGGCTAAAGGGGCGGCTTAGTAACCCAGCGCCTCGTAGGTCCAGCCCGTATCTGCATCCGCCTGCGCGGCCAGAAAAACGGCAAGCGAGCCGCTATCGCGGTCCAGCCGGATATCGGCGGAAAAGCCAAGGTCCCCGCCGGAATGGCCAACCAGA
>JAFGVZ010000108.1 GCA_016937725.1 Paracoccaceae bacterium
GCCGGGAAGCTGGCGCTCACACCCGGCGGCAGTGACCCGCTTAACACGACAAAGCCATCGGCGCGCGCAACGATATCGGCAATGGCTGCAACGCCCAAACCCTCTGGCCAAACAGGCCCCGGCACTTGCAAGCGGTATTGCGCGCCGCTGTCATCGGTAATCGCCCAGTTCGTGCGGGTGTCGCCGGGTGCCGTGAAACCATCGACCGACAGACCATGCCCTTCCAGTAGCGCGACCAACTGCGCACCCGGCGGGCCACCAAGGGCAACCCAAGCCCGCACATGCCCGCCCAAGGCATGGATCACACGCGCAACGTTCACCCCCCCGCCGCCCGGTTCGGTCACCGGATCAGACATGCGCAGTTTGGGGCCGGGCACCATGGCAGAAACCCGCGCCGACATATCCAGCGCGGGGTTCAGGGTGACGGTCAGAATATCGGCGCTTAGCGCCACATCGTCACTTCACCGCCTTGCAGGCGGTTGCGTTCGGTCGCACGCAGGCTGACAATTTGGGTGCCAAAACCATCGGTCAGGACCAGTTCGCTGCCCCGCAAGCTCCAACGGCTGACATTGAACAGTTCTTGGAAACAGCCTTGATTGCTGACCATCGCTGGTCCCGCCGCCGTTGCAGGCGCGCGCAAGGTCATACGGCACTGGCGGTTGTTCGGGCTGGTCACGTTCCATGTGCCCGTGTAATCCGCAGAGGTATTCGGCGCAGAGCCAGCGCCACCGGCAAGCGCCGCCAGAAAGCCCCCGGCATTCACACCGACCGTCGTCGACGTGGTTTCTGTGCGGGTGGTGTTGCCGCTGACAGTTGTCGTTGTGCGCGTGCTGGTGTCGGAAATCTGCCCCCCAGTCGCAGGCGCAGCCGGCATAATGGCGCGCTGCTGGGCCGGGGCGGCAGCTGGCGAGGTTGATTGCGGCGCGCCTTCCATCTCACACCCTGCCAGAACAATGGCGGCACCAATCGCAATCAAGGTTTTATAAGACATGTCACAGGTCCAATCCAAGGTTTCTTCGGCAATCTAAAGCCCAAGCGAGAGCCAATATCAAGCCATTGACTTGTGACACTTCTTTGACGCGGGACTGGTGGCACAAGCCGCAGCATGTGCCACCAAAACGGGCATCATATATCAGCCAACATGAAACAGCGTTGCGAACAGTTTCGGGTCCAGACTGTCGGAATCGAACGTGTCGCCCCGCGTCAGCACACTGACCGCGTCATGGCTGTGCAGGCTTTCCTGATGGCTGGCCAAAACGCGGAAATCGCCGATACGCGGGTCCGCGTCCAACTGCGCGCAAAAGCTGCGGGCAGCATCTTCGACGAAGATAGGGTTGGCGGCGTTCAACTCGGCAAAAGCCTGTTCATCCTCGCGCTTGACCATGACTTGCGTCTCTGTCGGGACCGCAGCGCGGCACAGGTCAATCAGGTCTTCAAACCACAACAATTGGCCCGGCAACACCTGCACCGAAATCCGCGCCACCGAGCGCTGCGAATGCGGCGTGGCCAATTGCCCGCGCGTGGCGCGCGCGTGTTCACTCAGTTCCAGCGAACAGGGGCAAGTGGACGAATAGACATAATCCAGATGCATGAAGGTCTGGCGCTGGCCTGCGCGGTCCACCACTTCCATGGCGATGTCGTAATATTGGTATCCATGCAGGCCGGAGCGCAAGCTTTCCACCTTCACCGGAAAGCTGAAGCGCATCATGATCCGCGCGTCGAAGCTTTCCAGATCGGCCTTATAATCTTCCAGCGCCGCGCGCACCACATCGGCGCTGAACGTGCGCTCGGCATGGGCATAGAAGCTGCGCATGATGCGCGACATGTTAATGCCCTTCTTCTCGGCCTCTAGGCTGACGGAGCCGGTGACAGAGGTTTCCAGCGTCAAATCGCCATTGTCACGCGTGTGGTAGCGGATCGGCAGGCGGAAGTTAGAAATGCCGACATGCTGGATGGGGGCCTTGGCCCCCACGATCAGGCTGGACGGCCCATTTTGCAGGTCGGGCAGGCCCGCCTTATAAGCGGCATCGGCGCGAAACCCGTCCGGATATTCACGGTTCAGGTCAGGATAATTCGCCGCCGGCAAAAGACTGGTCGCCGCCGCTTCGACCCGCGCCCGCGCATCGCCCGCTGCGCTGTCGGCAAAGCGGCGCAACGTTTCAAGCGCCGCGCGCGCCTCTGCTTCCGAGGGGGTCTGGTCTAGGCCGGGAACATGCACGTTCATCAGGGATATTCCTTCCTGTCTGTCGGACCCATAGGTAAGCGCCCGAATGTGCTTTTCCACTTTTTTTGTCGTCTTCAAAGCGTGACCCGCGACCCTTGGCAATCAGATCGCGTCAAGCGCGGCGCGCAGGTCGGCAATCAGGTCGCCCGTATCTTCCAGCCCAACCGACAAGCGGATCAGGCCGGGCGTTATGCCCAAAGTGGCCTTCTGCGCCTCTGGCAAGCGTTGATGCGTGGTCGTGGCCGGATGCGTGGCAATGCTGCGCGCGTCGCCCAGATTGTTCGAGATTACAATAATGGTGAGCGCATTCAGAAAACGAAACGCGGCCTCTTGCCCGCCCGCAAGTTCCAGCGCCAGAACCGTGCCGAACCCGTCCATCTGAGCGCTCGCAATCGCGTGCTGCGGATGGTCCGGCAGGCCCGGAAAAATCACGCGGGTCAGGCGGTTGTCGCCCTGCAACGCTTCGGCAATCGCTTGTGCGCTGGCAGCTTGCGCGCGCACGCGCAAATCCATCGTGACCATGCCGTTCAGCATGATCCACGCATTGAAGGGCGACAGCGCCCCGCCCGTATGTTTCAGATAGGGTTCCACCGTGCCGCGAATGAAGTCGCGCGTGCCGCAGATGACGCCGCCCAGCGCGCGGCCCTGCCCGTCTATGTGCTTGGTGGCCGAATAGATCACCACATCCGCGCCCAAGGCCGTCGCTCGGCTAAACACGGGCGTGGCGAAGACGTTATCCACAACAACCGTCGCGCC
>JAFGVZ010000109.1 GCA_016937725.1 Paracoccaceae bacterium
CGCGCGAACAGGCGAATATTGGCCCCGAACACCTCTGCCAAAGCCCGCGCGCCCGCTTCACGGCGGCTGCGGTCGCGGTCGGTCAGAAGGTTGAGCGTGGATTCGAGGCCGAGCGGTTCATCCTCGCCCGCAACGGGAAATTCCAGCCCCGCCATGGTTTCATCGAACAACCGATTCCACGCGGCAGCGCCGACCGTGGATTGGTCATGCAGGAACTTCTCCAACTCGTCCGACAATTGGTGCGGACGCATGGCACGCATGCGTTCAAACACTGGCTTGTAGCGGGCCAGATCGGCATTTGCGGCCAAGGTCGCATCGAAATCCGCATCGGGGATGCGGTTTAACTCCAGCGAAAAGAAGACCAAGGGCGTGGTCGCGGTGGTGACACGATCTTGCGCATCGGACATGGCCTTGGCGCGTGACGGGTCGACCGTGTTCTGGTAGTAGCGCAGCCCAAAGAAGGACATCAGCCGCCCGGCAACCTGTTCAATCCGCTCGTAGCGGACCACGCAGTCCAGAAGCGCGCCAGAGGCCAGCCCGGCCAGTTTGCCTTCGTAATCGGCGGCAAAGGCCGCGCATTCCTGTTCCAGCCAATCGAAATCGCGCGCGATTTCCGGCGCTTCGTCAGAGGCATAGAGGCTGGAAAAATCCCAAACCGGCAGATCGCCCAGATCTTTGCCACCTTTGGGGCGGTCGATGTCGCAGGCAGGGTGCGGAACGTGCGCGGGCAGGATAAGGGACATGAGCAACTCCAATCGTTTCAGGGAACTTATGTCGCTCCCCGCCCCCCTGCAAGGCGCGCGGCCGCGCAATCGGGCAGAACCTTGGCGCACAGGCCTTTGTTTTTCGGCAACACAAGCAAATCATGGGTCAATACTAACCAAGAGCGGTCGACTTTTACCGCAAAGCCTGTAGATACCCGGCCTGTCCCGCAACCCGATGGAGGCCCCGATGACCGACGATCCCAAAGATGGCATCCAGACCGAAGAGGGCGTGTTGGACCTTGAAACGGGCGACCTGTCGCAAATCCGCAAAGCGATAGAGGCGCGGGATGCGCAGCGCGTGTTCGAGCTGCTTGACCCGCTGCACCCCGCCGATATTGCCGATATTCTGGAACAGATCGGGTCAGAGGCGCGCCGCACCCTGTTGCATCTGTATGGCAGCGAGTTCGACGGCGACATCCTGTCAGAACTTGACGAGAATATCCGCGACGAGGTGGTGGGCTACCTGCGCCCCGAAGTTCTGGCCGAAGCCGTGCGCGACATGGATTCGGATGATGTGGTCGACCTGCTGGAAGACTTGGACGAATCGCAACACAGCGCGATTCTGGAAGCGCTGGAAGAAGAAGACCGGCATGCCGCGCGCCAAGCGCTGACCTACCCGGAATATTCCGCCGGGCGCTTGATGCAGCGCGAATTCGTCGCCGTGCCGGAAGATTGGACGGTGGGCCAAACCATCGACATGATGCGCACCAGCACCGAATTGCCGGACCAGTTTTACCATGTCTTTCTGGTTACGCCCGAAGATATGCCAACGGGCTATGTGACGCTTGGGCGGCTTTTGTCCTCCAAGCGCGAGACAGCTTTGGCCGAAATTCTGGAAGACAGTTTTCGTAGCTTCGAGTTGGACGAGGAAGAAGGCGATGTTGCTTATGCGTTCAACCAATATCACCTGATTTCCGCACCTGTTGTGGACCCGGATGGGCGTTTGGTCGGGGTTATCACCATAGACGACGCCATGGCGGTGCTGGATGAAGAGCATGAAGAAGACATGCTGCGTATGGCCGGCGCGGGCGAAGGCAGCCTGTCGGATGGCGTGCTAGAGACAACTTGGCAGCGCTTGCCATGGCTGGGGGTGAATCTTGCCACCGCGATCGTCGCCTCCTTGGTCATTGCCATTTTCGAAGCGACGATTGAAACCCTTGTCGCGCTTGCGGTGCTGATGCCGATTATCGCGTCCATGGGCGGCAATGCGGGAACGCAGTCGATGGCGGTGGCGGTGCGCGGGCTTGCCACGCGCGACCTGACCAGCGCGAATATCTGGCGCGTGCTACGCCGCGAAACCCTTGTAGGCGTGTTGAACGGGCTGATTTTCGCGGTCGTGATGGGCGTGGTCGGTTATGTCTGGTTCGGATCCCTGATGCTGGCGGGCGTGATCGCGGCGGCCATGGTCATAAACCTGTTGGTGGCGGGGCTGTCGGGCATTGGTTTGCCCGCTTTGCTGGACCGGCTGGGGGTGGACCCGGCGCTGGCCTCTGGCACCTTCGTGACCACCGTAACCGATGTAGTGGGCTTTTTCGCCTTCCTTGGGCTGGCGACGGTGTTGCTGCTGTAGCCGTCAATCCATCTCGCGGAAGGGCCAAGGCTTTGCATCGGTCGCGCCGACCATGTAGCGCGCGGCCTTTGCCACCCATGCGCCGACCATGCAGCCCAAATCTGCCAGCCGCGCATTGGGCTGGCGATTGTCGATCAGGATGATGATGAACTGGATGATCGCCAGCAGCACCAACACCGATTGCGAAAAGCTGAGCATAACGCCGATAATCAGCATGTAGACCAGCCGCAGCCCCAAAGGCTCTGTCAGCTTGTCAAGCGGCGCGGTATCGCGGTCGTCGTCCACGTCTTGCATGTGGGGGCACCCCTTCGCAGATACCCCCAGTCTACCCAAAGTCAGGGACGTTTCAACACCAGTTGTGTGACATCGCAGGCCCCACCGCGAAACGCCGCCGCGCAAGAGGTCAGGTAGAAATCCCACATCCGCTTGAAGCGCTCGTCATAGCCCATGGCGGAAATGTCCTCCCACCGCTCGGTGAAGGCGACATGCCATCGGCGCAAGGTTCCCGAATAGCTTTGCCCGAAATCATGCGTATTCACAAAGGTCAGCCCCGCGCTTTCGGCCACACGGCGCACCGGGGTTGGCGCACCCAGCATACCGCCGGGGAAGATGTGCTTTTGGATGAAATCCACGTTGCTGCTGTAGCTTTTGAAGCGCGCATCCGGCACCATGATGATCTGGATCACCGCTTGCGCACCGGGGCGCAGACGGTCGCGCACAGCGTTGAAATAGGTGGGCCAATAGCGCTGGCCCACGGCCTCGAACATCTCGATAGAGGCGATGCCGTCGAATTCGCCGCGCGTGTCGCGGTAATCCTGCATCCGGATTTCGACCTTGTCAGACAGGCCCAACCCCGCCATGCGCTCCACCGCGTAATCGTGCTGCGCCTGAGAGATGGTCAACCCCGTGACCTTCAAACCCCGTTTCGCGGCGGCATATTCGGCAAACCCGCCCCAACCACAGCCAATTTCCAAAACATGATCGCCCGGTTTCACGCCCATGCGGTCGACCATGGCCGCATATTTGGCTTCTTGCGCGGCCTCTAGGCTTTCCTGCCCGGTGGTAAAGATGGCCGAGGAATAGGTCATGCTGTCATCCAGCCACAGGCTGTAGAAATCATTGCCCAGATCGTAATGATACGAGATATTTTTGCGTGCTTGCGACTTGTGATTGCGGCGCAGCCAATGGCGGAACTTTTCCACCAAGCGCACGGCTTTCATGGGCAGCACTTCGTCATACAGTGCGGGGTTGTCATCGGCCAAAAGGTCCATCAGCGCTTGCAGGTCCGGCGTGCTCCAGCCGCCTTCCAGATAAGCGTCGGAAAAGCCCAGATCCCCCTCGCGGATCAGCCGCGCGAACAGGTCGGGGTCATGCACGTCCAATTCGGCTACAAAGCCCGGATGCTTGCCTTGCAGCCGGAACACCCGTCCATCCGGCAGACGCACATCCAGCCGCCCCTTGTTCAGCTTTTGCCCAATGGCAAAGGCCGCCGCGAAATAGCGCGGCAGGTCTGTCAGCCCGTCCAGCGATGTCAGGATCTCGCCCTTCGGGCCAGTCGCAAAAGCGAGGTCATTCATGCGCCAAGTCTTCCTGTTTTTGTTTTTCTCGGTGGTCGTGATAGGCCGCAAGCGCGCGCTCGCGTCCGTCTTTCAGGTCCATGATAGGCATAGGACGTGTGTCAGACTGCGAAAGTTTCCAAGACCGGGGACAAGCGTCGTAAAAAGACAGTGCCGTCGCGGGCGGCGTGCGGCTGGCTTCGGCCAGCCACATCTTTCGGTAGGCCCCTTTCGGGTCGAATTTCTCGGCCTGCGTGTTGGGGTTGAAGATCCGGAAATAGGGCGCGGCATCGGGGCCAGAGCCGGCAACCCATTGCCAGCCCATCGCATTGGCCGCCGGGTCCCAATCGACCAGACATTCGGCAAACCAGTCGCGCCCCAGCCGCCAATCGACCAGCAGATGCTTGGTCAGGAAGCTGGCCACCAACATCCGCGCGCGGTTATGCATCCGGCCGGTGACATACAATTCGCGCATGGCGGCATCGACCACTTCAATGCCGGTGCGCCCTTGCCGCCACGCTTGCACCGCGCTGCCCTCGCCCTGCCACGGGAAGCCGTCCCATTCGGGCCGCCAATTGTCGGATTCCAGTCGCGGCGTGTGATAGATCAGATGATACGCAAATTCGCGCCAGACCAGTTCTTTCAGAAACTCTTCGGCTTGCGCGTGCCCCTCGTGAAAGGCGCGCCAGCCCGCATGCCAAACGGTGCGCGGCGAAATTTCGCCATAGGTCAGGTTTTCCGACAAGCCTGAACAGGCATCCATATCCAGCCGGTCGCGGTCAGATTTGTAGCGTGCGACGCGATGCGCCAGAAACGCGCCCAGACGCCCGCGCGCGGCATCCTCGCCCACATGGATGTGCTGCGCCACAACCTCTGCACCCCGGTTCATGGCGCGGCCCATCTGCCAATCTTCCAGCCGGTCGCTGTCGGGCCATGTTTCGGGCGCGGGAATGCGGGCGGGCGCGGGCAACGGCTCTGGCACCTCGCGGTCGCGCACCGCGCGCCACATCGGCGTGTAGACCTTGTAAAAGCCGCCATCCTTGGTGGCGACGTCCCAAGGCTCGAACAGCACATGGCCGGGATAGCTTTGCACCTCTAGCCCGTCGGCTTTCAGCGCCGCTTTAACCTCTGTGTCGCGGGCAATCTGTCCGGGCGCGTAACCGCGTGTCCAGATCACGCGGCGCGCGCCGGTTTCCGCCACCAGATCGCGCAGCACATCCAGCGCAGCACCCCGCCGCAAGATCAGCCGCGCGCCTTTATCAGCCAGCGCCTGCCCCAGATGCGCCAAAGCCAGCCCCAGCCGCCATTTCGGCGCGGCGCCAAGCCCCTCCACCTCGTCATCATGGATGAACACCGGAATAACCGGCTGGCCGGACTGGGCCGCGTCATGCAAGGCCGGGTGGTCGCTGAGGCGCAGATCGCGGCGCAGCCACAGGATAATCGGGGGCGTGTCGGTCACGTATCCGCTCGTTGCAGTTTCACAAATGCCCATCTAGGGCCAAGAGCAGCCGGTCAAGGTCTGCCTGCGACGTGTAATGCACGAAAGACAGCCGCAACACCCCGTGATTGGGGTCGATCCCCTGCGCTTGCAAGGCACGATTGGCATAAAAGCTACCGCCCCCCGCCATGATCCCCGCGCCCGCCAGCGTTTTCGCAAGCTCCGCGCCGGGGCGTTCATGCGTGATGGC
>JAFGVZ010000110.1 GCA_016937725.1 Paracoccaceae bacterium
AGGACGGGGCGCAGGACGGGGCGCAGGGCGTTTTCAATCAGGCTCATTTACGAAAATCCCTCTGGACGCGACAACATATTGGCCTTCCGGATTGATCGGCATGGCTGTCAGAAACCCCGTGAACCGGATCAACGGGTCAGCGGCAACGCAGGTGCGGATCAGCATCAATTCCTGCGCCGAACCGCCAGAGCCGGGGTTGAACGCAACGGCGGGCGTGATGGCCAATTCGCGGTCAACGCAGCGGATCGGGTCGGTCAGCCCAGCGAAATTCGTGGTGTCGATGGGCTGCATCTCGACCGCGATGTTGTTGGGGCAGTCGGAAAACAGGATCGTGCGGTCACAGATCAGTTGCGCCATGGTGACAGAGCCATCGCTTGGCACCCGGCCCAGACGCACCTCGCGCACCGCAAGGTCAACGGCGCGGTCCAGCATCACCTGACGCAGCATGGTAATCCCGGCATCTACCGAGGCGAAGAACAATGTCAGGAGAAAGGGGATGATCACCACGAATTCGACGGTGACCGCGCCATCTTGGCGTTTGACCCATGATCGAAGTGAAAAACGAAAGCGACTCATGATCTTACCTGTCCAAACTCTTGACCCGGTTTTCCGGGGCTTAGCCTGCGATCATACTGCGGCAATGCGGCCTGATCGGACCGCAACGGTGGCAAAATAGTGACGGAAGGTCATAGGACCTGCGCGACGGCATCAAAGCGCCGCGCAGGTCTGCGGCTATTCGATCAAGCGCAGAGTTTGCGTCTGCACATGGGTTGCGATCGTATCGAAAGACGCGATCAGTGCGTCGCCGCCCGTGTTGAAGAAATGGTTGGGCGACGAGGCGCAGGCCGACAACAGGTCGATCCCACCTTGCGGCGCTTCGAAAGACACGGTGTAGACCGTCACGTCATTGGCGCGCAGACCTTCGCAAACTGCCAAGGCGTTGTCGTCCTGCACCGATCTGTTGAAGCGGCTACCGCAGCAATTCTCCCCATCTGTCAACAACACGACAACGCGCACCACGTTGGGTTCGTCCCAGTCAAAGGGGCGACCACGCATTTCTGCGGGCAACTGGCCGGAATCGACCAGCGAGTCCACATAGCCGCGCATATCGGGGTCAAGCAGCATAGCCCCAAAGCGAATGCCTAGGTCGATAGAGGTCGTGCCACGGGTCGTGATCGCATCGACGCTGGCCTCGAAATTGGTCAGGTTGTTTTCCAGCGGCTTGATTTCATAGGTTGTGTTGGTTGCACAACTGACCCGTGTGCCTTCGGCGTTCGAGCTGTTCTGAACCACGGGAGCGAAAGGTGACCCGTTGCCGTTTCCATTCCCGCCTGCGTTGCCATTCCCATTACCCCCAGCGTTGCTATGGGCCGGCGGGCCGTTGCCCGCGCGTACATCGGTCCAGTCGTCGAATTCCAAGCAGGCGCCGGAGCCGTCGACGCGCAACATGTTGTTCAGCATACCCGGCGGGGGCAGAACCCATGAATCATAGGTAACAAGCGACAAGGAGACCAAGTTCGGGTCTGATTCACTCAGGATGGAATTGGCAAAGGATTTTGCCGCCAGCTTCATTTCCTCCAGACGCGTCCGCCCGGTAGAGGTCATGGACCCCATCGACCCCGACGCATCCAGCACCATCACGATTTCCAGCCTGGTCTGCGACCCGCGCCCTTCCACGGCGGCCGCGGGTGCGGCCATGGACAATTGGTTCACCCCGGACATGCGCAGAAACATCGTATCCATCGGCGCTTCGGGCGAAACGCGGACCACGCGCCCGGTTTCGGGCGTATCCGTCACCGAAATACGACCTGTTGCATATTGGCCCAGCCCTTCGGCATCGAAATAGGCTTGCGCCAGTTCCATTGGCGTGTGGCTTGCGTTGTTGTTCATCAGCGACGTTGCAGCCAACACTGCGCGGTCAGATGTGCCCTGAAGGCGCACACGGTCGTTTTCGTAGCGCATGACATCCACGGCCAGACCGCTGACCATCAGCATCAACACGAAAATGATCAGGCCGAACACGATGATAGCGCCATCTTCTGCGCGGGTGTATACTGTCGCAGCGCGCGAAAAGACCATCCGCATCCGCTGCACTGAATTTTTATGCTTGTTCATACCATTACCTTTCCACGCCCAGACCGTTGGCAGACGGTCGGGCCGTAAGCAGCTTCCATGTGGTATGAGTAAGCCCAGCAGATGGCTTTTTTAGGGCGTATTTTTATCGGTTCATGGCCAAATTAAGGCAAATTTTATGGGTATCGGCAGCCGGTTTGGCCGCGCAGAGAAACTGGACCAGCGCGCCGCAGACCGGGGTTTCATCCAAAGCGTTACCTGATAGTCTTCGACTCAATGTAGCAAAGTGACGCAGATGAAGCGTTAATTTCGGGAGAATTTCATGCGCGATACCACAGAACCGGGCTTTCGCGAGAATGTGGATATCATGTTCCGCCGCGCCGTGGGGTATCTGGACCTGCCACCGGGGCTGGCCGACAAGATCCAGATCTGCAATTCCACCTACACGGTGCGGTTCGGGGTGCGCCTGCGCGGCAAGATCGAAACCTTCGTTGGGTATCGCGCGGTCCATTCCGAGCATATGGAACCGGTCAAGGGCGGCATTCGCTACGCCCCCGAAGTGCACCAGAACGAGGTCGAAGCGCTGGCCGCCCTGATGACCTATAAATGTGCGCTGGTCGAAACCCCCTTTGGCGGTTCCAAGGGCGGGTTGTGCATTGATCCGCGCAAATACGAAGAACACGAGCTGGAACAGATCACCCGCCGCTTTGCGTATGAACTGGCCAAGCGCGACCTGATCCACCCGGCGCAAAACGTGCCTGCCCCCGATATGGGCACAAGCGAGCGGGAAATGGCATGGATCGCCGACCAATATGCCCGCATGAACACCACCGACATCAATGCCCGCGCCTGCGTGACCGGCAAACCACTCAATTCCGGCGGCATCATGGGCCGGGTCGAGGCGACGGGGCGCGGCGTGCAATATGCCCTGCGCGAGTTTTTCCGCCATCCGGGAGATGTAAAGAAAACCGGGCTGTCGGGCGATCTTTCGGGCAAGCGTGTGATCGTGCAGGGCTTGGGCAATGTCGGCTACCACGCCGCCAAGTTCCTGCGCGAGGAAGATGACGCGATCATCACCGCCATCATTGAACGCGACGGCGCAATCTTGAACGCCAGGGGCCTAGACCCGGACGCGGTGCGCGACTGGATCGGCCAGAATGGCGGCGTCAAAGGCTTTCCCGACGCCGAATTTGTGGCCGAAGGCGCAACCGTTCTGGAACAGGAATGTGACATCCTTATTCCCGCGGCGCTGGAAGGGGTTATCAACCGCAGCAATGCCGACCGCATTCGCGCACCACTGATCATAGAGGCCGCGAATGGCCCGATCACCGCAGGCGGGGACGAGATTTTGCGCGAAAAAGGTGTCGTGGTCATCCCTGACCTTTACGCCAATGCGGGCGGGGTGACGGTGTCGTATTTCGAATGGGTCAAGAACCTGTCGCATATCCGCTTCGGGCGCATGCAGCGCCGCAACGAGGAAGCGCATGCCATGACGCTGGTGCGCGAGTTGGAGCGGCTCTCGGCAGACAAGAACCTTGGCTGGGAATTGTCGCCCGATTTCAAGAAGAAATACCTGCAAGGCGCGGACGAACTGACGCTGGTGCGTTCGGGGCTGGATGACACGATGCGCACTGCTTACCAATCCATTTCCGAAGAATGGAACAGCCGCAAAGACGTCGAAGATATGCGCACAGCCGCCTTTATCGTGTCGATCACGCGTGTAGCGAGCAGCTATCGCGCGAAGGGGCTGTAACCGCGATCCTTGGGATTGCGTAGACCATGCCGCACAGCTTCGGCTGTGCGCATGCTAAGAAAATTAACCGGTTCCCGGCCCCGAATCTTCAAAACGCAATGACGCTTTTGTCCTAAAACCGTCGCTTGCAAAGGGCCGATGGCCCGTTCTGCCTATAATCTATAGTGAAATATCCTGAAAAATTGCTTTGAACATCGAAATACCAGTTATCGGTTGCAATGCCAAACCCGGTTGGTTTTACTCTAGGCAAGGAACAGAGCGGAAACCGCCGGGCCAGCAGGGAGAAGAGTGTGAACGCACCTGATAAGCGTGACGGCTTCGTCGTATTCGACAAAGTGCAAAAAAGCTACGATGGCGAAACGCTTGTCGTAAAAGACCTGAATCTCTCGGTTGCGAAGGGTGAGTTTCTGACCATGCTCGGGCCGTCGGGGTCGGGCAAAACAACCTGCCTGATGATGCTCGCCGGGTTTGAGACCGCTACGAATGGCGAGATTTTGTTGGACGGCAAGCCGATCAACTCGGTTCCACCGCACAAGCGCGGCATCGGGATGGTGTTTCAAAATTACGCGCTGTTTCCACATATGTCGGTGGGCGAGAACCTGTCCTTCCCGCTAGAAGTGCGCGGGATGGGAAAAACCGACCGAGAGGTCAAGATCAAGCGCGCGCTGGACATGGTTCAGATGGGTGCCTTCATTAACCGCCGCCCCGCGCAGCTTTCCGGTGGCCAGCAGCAGCGGATCGCTTTGGCCCGCGCCTTGGTGTTCGAACCCGAATTGGTGTTGATGGACGAACCTTTGGGCGCGCTCGACAAGCAGTTGCGCGAGCACATGCAATTCGAGATCACGCGCCTTGCACACGATCTGGGGATTACCACGGTTTACGTGACCCATGACCAGACCGAAGCGCTGACGATGTCCGACAACGTGGCCGTTTTCGACGATGGACGCATTCAACAGCTTGATCCGCCCGATGTGCTTTACGAGGAACCGAAAAACAGCTTCGTCGCGCAGTTCATCGGTGAAAACAACACGCTTGATGGCGTGGTCAAGGAAATCCGGGGCGAGCATTGCGTGGTCGAACTGGATGGTGGCGAATTGATCGACGCCAAGCCAGTGAACGTGTCGAAAGTGGGCGAGCGCACGCGCGTGTCAATCCGCCCCGAGCGGGTCGAGGCCAACAAGGATCGGCTGGATTCGGACGCGCACACGATCAAGGCGAAGGTTCTGGAATTCATCTATATGGGCGACGTGTTCCGCACGCGCCTGAAGGTGGCCGGAAACGAAAATTTCATCATGAAAACCCGTAACGCGCCCGACCAAGTGCGCCACAAGCCGGGTGATATGATAGAAATTGGCTGGTTGCCAAGAGATTGCCGCGCGCTGGATCATAGTTGATCCGGCACGGGCCAATAATTGCATAACCCGAGGGACGGGCATGCAAATAAGCGTATCGGCATAGACCGATCACGTTCACAACCTAGGAGGTTACGAATGACCAAGAAATTGAAACTGATCGCGCTAAGCTCTGCGGCAAGCATGCTGGCCCTGAGCGCGGCTGCTCAGGATCCGATCTCGCTGACCGTTGTGTCTTGGGGCGGTGCCTACACCGCAAGTCAGCAGCGTGCTTATCACGAGCCCTACATGGCCGCGAACCCCAATGTGACCATCATCAACGATGACGGCTCGGCCAACGCGCTGGCCGGTCTGCGCGCCCAAAGCCAAGCGGGCAACGTGACATGGGACCTGGTCGACATGCTGCCTTCCGATGCACAGCTTGCTTGTGACGAAGGCATCATCATGGAAATCGACCATGATGCGATGCTGGCCCCTGCCCCCGATGGCACGCCCGCAAGCGAAGATTTCCTGCCCGGCTCGCTTGGCGACTGTTTCATCCCGCAGATCGTGTATTCGACTATTCTGGCTGTGCGCCCCGGTGCGTTTGAAGGTGAGCAGCCCGACTCTATTGCCGACCTGTTCGATCTGGAAAACTTCCCCGGAAAGCGCGCGCTGCAAGACCGCCCTGGCACCAATATGGAATGGGCGCTCTATGCCGATGGCGTAGCCCCGGAAGACATTTACGACGTGCTGGCCACGCCAGAAGGTGTGGACCGTGCGTTCGCAAAGCTCGACACCATCAAGGACGAGATCATCTTCTGGACCGAAGGCGCGCAAGCCCCGCAGCTTTTGGCAGATGGCGAAGTTGCCTTCGC
>JAFGVZ010000111.1 GCA_016937725.1 Paracoccaceae bacterium
TCGGTCGCGGCATCCACCCCCGCGAAGGGTTCGTCCAGCAGGTAAAGATCGGCCTCTTGTGCCAGTGCGCGGGCCAAGAACACGCGCTGTTGCTGCCCGCCGGACAATTGCCCGATCTGGCGGGCGGCGAAATCGGCCATGCCCACGCGGTCCAGACAAGCGATCGCCTGCGCGCGGGCCGCGCCCGACAAGCGGCCCCACAGGCCCGCACGGCGATACTGGCCCATCTGCACCACGTCCAGCACATTGGCGGGGAAGTCCCAATCCACGCTCGCGCGTTGCGGCACATAGGCGACGCGGGCGCGAGCCTGTGCGAAATCTTGGCCGAACACGGCAACCTCGCCCGACAGGCTTGGGACAATGCCAAGACAGGCCTTCAGAAAGGTGGATTTGCCCGCCCCGTTCGGCCCTATAATGGCCGAAAGTGCAGCTTGCGGAAATGTGGCATCCACGTCGCGCACCGCGGGCTTGTCGCCATAGGTCACGCTTAGGCCACGCACGGCAAGAGGGCTTTGGGCGGGCAGGGCTGTCATTGCGTCAGCGACCCCGTCAGGCCAAGCTCAGGAGCGGTGCCGCCTAAGGCGCGGGCAATGGTGGTTACGTTGGAATCGATCATGCCGATATAGGTTCCTTCATAAGTGCCCTCTTCGCCCATCGCGTCGGAATAAAGTTCGCCGCCGATAATAACCTCGTGGCCCTGCGCAGCGGCCCCTTCGATCAGCGCGCGGATATTGCGGTCGCTGACAGAGGTTTCCACGAAAACCGCGCCGATTTCACGCGCGACCAGCAGATCTACCAGTTCCGCCACACGTTTTAGCCCGGCTTCCGATGCGGTCGAGAGGCCCTGAATGCCGATCACCTCGAACCCATAGGCCGCGCCGAAATAACCGAAGGCGTCATGCGCGCTCAGCAATACGCGCGCGCTTTCGGGCACCGAGGACAGCACATCACGCGAATAGGTTTCAATCTGTTCAAGCTGGGCCAAGAAGGTTTCGGCATTGGCAGTGAAAACCTCGGCCCCTGCGGGCTGAGCTTCGATCAATGCATCGCGGATGGTGAGTGTGACGTCCGCCCAAAGCGTCGGGTCCATCCAGACATGGGGGTCGAACCTGCCCTCGTAATCCTCATGCGCCAGCAAGCGCTCTTGCGGCAGGCTTTCCGCCACGGCCACGACATGCCCTGTCTCGGCCAGGTCCAGCAGGAAATCTTCCATCTGCGCTTCCAGGAACAGACCATTCCACAGTACCAGATCGGCTTGAGCCAGCGCGACAATGTCCGTTCGGGTCTGGCGGAAGGCATGCGGGTCCACGCCTGGACCCATGAGCGCGCGCAAATCCACCAGATTGCCGCCGATGGCGCGGGCGGTGTCGGCAATCATGCCAGTTGTGGCGACCACATCCAACCGCTCTTGGGCGGCGGCGGGTAGGGCGGTCAAGGCCACGAGAGCGGCGCTTCGCAACAGACGTGTCAGAGCACGCATTGGGGTCAGTCTCCTTTTGAAAACTATATAAGTGAATTGCGAATAAGTCGCAACATGAAAAGAAAATGCAATTCATTCTCAAAAAGGCAAGATCAGCTGTCACGAAGGGCTTCACAAGGCCGTGGGTGCCAAGGATTGCCCGAAATTCGTTCAGGGCCACCCGCGCGGGCCTGCACGCGCCCTTGCATCGCGCGCGCGACGCGCTTACATCTGTGATGTCCTGCAAGGGACTATGGGCATAAACGCGCTCGGAATAAGCGGATCGGACCCGGGGGCGGTACCCGGCGGCTCCACCATTATCCTTCATTTGGGGATTCTGGGGCCGAAACAGGATCGACGAACGTGTAAAGGGGTTATGCTTTGCCTCGGTGAGCCACCACCGTTATCGGTGCAAAACGTACAGTTGCAAATGACAACCGTGCTCCGGTCGCAGTCGCTGCGTAAGCAGTCACAAGACCGAAACTTAAGCCCTTGCGCCTAGCAGCGTAAGGCGGGGTTCGCAGGCACCTGGCAACAGAAGCCTGCACTTTCAACAAGCATTTTCCTCGGCACACCCACAGCGCCCCTTTCAATCGGGTCACAGTTGGGTATGGTGGGCGCGTAAGGATCAAAGGGCGTGACGGGATGAGCGGTGAAATCGACTATGGCAACCTGATGCATGACGCCATGCGCGGCCTGATCCGGTCGGTCATGGAACGTGTGGCCGAGGATGGTCTGCCAGGCGAGCACCATTTCTTCATCACCGTTGATACCGGGCATCCGGACATGCAGATGGCTGATTGGCTGCGCGACCGCTACCCCGAAGAAATTACGCTGGTCGTGCAGCATTGGTTCGAAAACCTTGTTGTCGACCCCAACGGCTTTGCCATCACGCTCAATTTCGGCAATTCGCCCGAACCCTTGTATATCCCGTTCGATGCCATCTCGACCTTTGTCGACCCCTCGGTCGAATTCGGGCTGCGCTTTGAATTGCAGCATGACGACGAAGACGACGACGAGGATGATGACGAAGCGCCGATGATGGAAGACGCGCCGCGCGAAGAGAAGAGCGCGGATGTGGTTAGCCTCGACCAGTTCCGGAAATAGCGGTATGCGGCGGTATGCTGATTGATCTTCGCGCGTTCCGGCGCTAAGCGAAGGCAAATCAGCCGCAAGGAGCGCCGCCCATGACCAATATTCGCGTTGAAACCGACAGCTTCGGCCCGCTGGACGTGCCCGCCGACAAATATTGGGGTGCGCAGACGCAACGCTCCATCATGAACTTCCCCATCGGCTGGGAACGCCAGCCCGTGCCGATCATCCGCGCGCTTGGGGCGATCAAATGGGCCTGCGCGCTGGTCAATATGGAACAAGGCACATTGGACGACCGGCGCGGCGGGGCCATCGTGCAAGCGGCGACCGAAGTCTTCGAGGGCAAGTTCGATGACAACTTCCCCTTAGTCGTGTGGCAAACCGGGTCTGGCACCCAAAGCAACATGAACGCGAACGAAGTCATCTCGAACCGCGCGATTGAAATTCTGGGCGGCGTGCTGGGGTCGAAAGACCCGGTTCACCCGAACGATCATTGCAATATGGGCCAGTCCAGCAACGACACCTTTCCGACCGCGATGCATGTCGCCATCGGAATGTTAGCGCGCGATGTGCTGCTGCCGGGCCTGACCAAGCTGCATGGCGCTTTGGCGGCGAAGTCGGAAGAGTTCAAGGACATCATCAAGATCGGCCGCACCCATACGCA
>JAFGVZ010000112.1 GCA_016937725.1 Paracoccaceae bacterium
CCGCGCCGAAGTTGGGTTCGTCACGCGCGTGGGGCAAGACAGCCTGTCAGATGCCTTTGTGGCCGAAATGGCCGCGGATGGGGTATCGGTGCAAGCGGTATCGCGCGCACCCGACCGGAATATGGGCCTTTACCTGATCGCGCTCGACGGGGTGGAGCGGTCGTTCCACTATTGGCGCAGCCAGTCCGCCGCCCGCATGTTGGCCGATGACCCCGCGCGGTTGGCGCGTGATCTGGCCCATGCCGATCTGATCCACCTGTCCGGCATAACCGTGGCGATCCTGTCGCCCTCGGCGCGGGCAACAATGCTGGCGGCACTTTCCACCGCCCGCGCGCAGGGCGCGCGCCTGTCGTTTGATCCCAATGTCCGCCCCGCGCTGTGGCGTGACATGGACGAGGTGCGCGATGCGTTGCCTGCCTTCTTTGCGCTTGCAGATATCCTGCTGCCCAGTTTCGATGACGAAACCACAGTCTGGGGCGATGCAACCCCCAACGCCACGCTGGAGCGACTGGCGGCATTCGGCGCGTCAGAGGTTGTCGTGAAGGATGGGGCTGGCCCGGTCTGGTTCTGGCACAACAGCGCGCCGCACCGCGCCGAAACGCCAGCCGCTCCTGGCATACGCGACACCACCGGGGCAGGGGATGCGTTCAACGCAGGCTACCTGTTAGCCCGAGCACTTGGCCATCCGCCCGCCATGGCGGTGGGCTATGGCCAAAGCCTCGCCGCGCTTGTGTTGCAATTTTCCGGCGCACGGGCCACGAAATCCTCGATCGCGGCATTGCCGCCGATCGACAGGCTGTCTTCGACCTAGCGGATATCGCCGCCCTTCCGGCCGCATCCGCCACCGTTCTGGACAAGAATGCGGCCACGACGTATTTGCTGTTTCCAACAAAGCCACTTTTGCCGCCAAAACATACCGGCCCTGCCTGTTTTTAGCCCGGATCGTGATCAAGAACACTGTCAGAGACCGCGCCGCAGCGCGGCACCATTGATCCAGCCTACCGGACAGGAGCAGCCAGTGCATATGAACCGATCCATAACTTTCGACCAAGGTGCCAGCAAATCTAGCGGCTGGGTTCCCACCAAGATCAGCAAGGAAACACTGCCCATGACTGCCACCGAATTGCGCGAGCAGATCCTCAAGCATATCGAGTTTTCGCAAGGCAAGGATCTGATCCATGCCAGCCTGTATGATATGCGCATGGCGCTGACGCTGGCGATCCGCGACCGTGTGATCGAGCCTTGGTTCCGCGCCACCCGTGCGACCTATGCCGCGCAATCGAAGCGGGTTTATTACCTGTCGATGGAATTTCTGATCGGTCGCCTGCTGGAAGACGCGATCTTGAATGTCGGTCTGACAGAAGCGGCCCGCGAAGCGGTTGCCGGACTTGGCTTCGATTTTGACATGGTGTTGGCCGATGAACCCGATGCCGCGCTGGGCAATGGTGGTCTTGGCCGCCTGGCGGCCTGTTTCCTCGATTCCATGTCAACGCTGGGCTGCCCCGCCTATGGTTACGGCATTCGCTATGAGCATGGCTTGTTCCGGCAAAGCTTTGGCCCCGATGGCCGTCAGGTCGAGACCGCTGAGGATTGGCTGCGTCAGAAACATGGTTGGGAATTCGAACGTCCCGAAGGCAGTTTCCAGATCGGTTTTGGCGGCAATGTTGTCGAAAACGGGCGTGCTGCCGTCTGGATGCCAGAGGATGCCGTCATCGCCAAGGCCTATGACACCCCCATCATCGGTTGGCAGGGCAAATGGGCCAACACGCTGCGCCTTTGGGGGGCAGAGCCGCTGTCTGCCTTCGATCTGGCTGCCTTTAACAAGGGCGATTTCGCCGGTGCCGCCGCTCCCGAAGCCTTGGCCCGCACCATCAGCCGCGTGCTTTACCCCGATGATACAACCGCACAGGGCAAGGAATTGCGGCTGAAGCAGGAATTCTTCTTCACCGCTGCTTCTATCCGCGACATCCTGCGCCGCTTCAGTGCCGAGCATAACGATCTGGCCGCGCTGCCGTCGAAGGTGGCGATCCAGATGAATGACACGCATCCGGCCATTGCTGGCCCTGAACTGGTGCGCCTGTTGGTGGATGAGCGCGGAATGGCATTCGACACAGCCGTCGACACGGCGCGCGCTTGCCTTGGCTACACAAACCACACGCTGATGCCGGAAGCGCTGGAACGTTGGCCAGAAACGCTGATGACGCAGGTCTTGCCGCGCCACATGCAGATCATCGAGCGCATTGACGCGCTGCACGCCAAGGCACATCCCAAGCGCAAAGTCGCTATTGTCGAGGGTGGCGAGGTCAAGATGGGCGAGTTGAGCTTCATCATGGCCAACAAGGTCAATGGTGTGTCGGCGCTGCATAGCGAATTGGTCAAGGACACGGTCTTTGCCGAGTTGCACGCCTTGCACCCCGACCGCATCGTGAATGAGACCAATGGCGTCACGCCGCGCCGCTGGGTCAAGGGCGCGAATCCGCGTTTGGCGTCGCTGATTACCGAGACGATTGGCGAAGGCTGGGAAGATAATCTTGAACGTCTGGTGGAATTGGAACCCGCGATTGCCGACAAGGGCTTCCGCGACCAATTCGCGGCCATCAAGGCCCAGAACAAGCGCGACCTGAGCGCCTGGATCGCGGACGAGATGGGTGTGACCGTCAACCCCGATGCCATGTTCGACGTGCAGATCAAGCGCTTCCACGAATACAAGCGCCAGCATTTGAACATTCTGGAAACCATCGCCTTGTGGCAGGATATTCGCGCCAACCCCAATGCGGATTGGGCGCCACGGGTCAAGATTTTCGGGGGCAAGGCCGCACCGGGCTATGTGATGGCGAAAGAAATCATCCATCTTATCAATAACGTGGCGCGTGTTATTAACGCAGACAAAGCGACCCGCGATCTGCTGACGGTGGTCTACCCGGCCAATTACAACGTTACCATGGCAGAGCGGCTGATCCCCGCCTCTGACCTGTCCGAGCAGATTTCGACCGCAGGCAAGGAAGCGTCGGGCACCGGCAACATGAAGTTCAGCCTGAACGGCGCGCTGACTATCGGCACGCTGGATGGTGCGAATGTCGAAATCCGCGATCTGGTCGGGGCAGAGAATTTCTTCCTATTCGGCATGACCGCCGATGAAGTTGTGAAGCGCCGGGAAACCCCCGACCACGCGGCACGCGCGATTGCTGCCAGCAAGCGGCTGAGCGGTGCGATCGAGGTGATCGAATCCGGGGCTTTTTCGAATGGTGAGAAGTCGACATATTCGGCTCTTGCCCAGAATTTGCGCAGCCATGATTACTTTACGGTCTGTGCCGATTTCGACAGCTATTGGGACGCGCAGCGCCGGGTTGATGCGGCTTGGGCCGATCCGGACAACTGGACCCGCATGGCCGCGATCAACACCGCGCGCACAGGCTGGTTCAGCAGCGACCGCACCATTAGAGGCTACATGGCCGATATTTGGAAAATCGACGCGATGATCTAAGCGGTATCGCGGCGGTCAAAGACCAGGACGCCGCGATACCGTTAACAATTCCATTGCCATTTGCCCGGACCTGCGCGACAAAACTGCATGGTCCGGGCAAGCGCTACCTCATCCAAAGACATTTCTGACGACGACATTCGCGCCATTGTCGAAGGGCGTGTCGATGACCCTTTTGCCGTGTTTGGCCCGCGCCATCGTGGCCGGGCCGGGCTGTTGGTGGCGTTTGACGCTGCGGCGCGCGATATGGTCGCGCTCACCAAATCAGGCGAGGTGCCGTTGCAGTCCAAGGGTCATGGTGTGTTTTGTGGCGACCTTGGACGGCGCAAGCAATACCGCCTGCGCGCAACCGACGGGGTCAATACCTGGGACTATGATGATCCTTATCGCTTTGGTCCGGTTCTGGGCGATATGGACCTGCATCTGATCGGCGAAGGCACTCATCGCCGCTTATGGGAGGCATTGGGCGCGCATCCGATCACCCACGAAGAGGTAGCGGGCGTGCATTTTGCCGTTTGGGCCCCGAATGCACGTGGGGTGTCCGTGGTCGGTGGCTTCAACGGTTGGGACGGGCGGCGCGCGCCCATGCGCCACCGCAGAAACGGTGTGTGGGAGATTTTCCTTCCCGGTCTGCAAGCGGGCGAAGCGTATAAATACCAGATCAGCCCGCGCGATGGCGCGCCGTTCCTCAAGGCCGATCCGGTTGCCCGCGCAACAGAATGCCCGCC
>JAFGVZ010000113.1 GCA_016937725.1 Paracoccaceae bacterium
CCGTCTTCATACCACTTGATGTCGACCTTGCCGAATTCGAAACTGGTGTTCTTCACCTTGGTAAAGGGCTTGATCCAGTCGATCCGCTTGCCGTGCTCGCCCCAGAACGCGTCCGGATCGGCGACGGATGCGGCATACATCTCGTCATACTGCGCTGCGTTGATATGGGCTTTGGCAATAAAATCGTCGGATGCCGGGTAGGTCTGTGACATGAATGCTCCTCCAGTCGTGGGGAGCGTCGATGCGCCAAAATGCGCCATGCCCCCCTTGTCTTGGTGCCGGGACGCGCAAGCGCCCGGAACCGATCCCCGCGGCAGGTATAACGCATTCGTCAACAAAAGTGTAAACTTTTTTGAAATAACGATTTTTTTGTAAAAGAATTCACAATACTGTCGTCAAATTTGCAAACTTATTTGCGCTGCGGCGCAGAGAGCCCCGTAAAATAAGGCCTTTTGAAGGCAGCCTCTCTTTGCCCCGAAAAGCTGTTTGCGCTAGCGGTTTCAGGGTCGGAAGAAAGACCCCTTCTTAAGATAGTAGCGAAACAATCTTAAAGCCGGATGGGGGTGGCGCGCAGGAAACTGATTCGCCCATGCCGAATCACGTTCGTATCTGCCGGGCAGACTCAATCCGTGGCCTGCCCGGTGCCCGTGGTGGTGCGTGTGAACCCCACCTTCACTTAAAGCGGGCGGTCCACCCGCACCGTGACCACCGCGCGCCCGCGCGTCGCCGCAGGCCAGCGCAGATTGATCCGGTCGCTGTTCGGCCCTTGCTGGATTTCGGCATAGGGCATCTCATACCGTGTGGCGTTGCTGGCATCTTGCGCGCGGCCTTCCATAATCACCGACGACACGGTGCGCGCCCAGCCGCCAAAGGGCAGCTTGTCGCCGGTATCGACAACCCAAGTGGTTGCGTCGGTATTCTGGTCGTGCAGCACCACGCAGGGGCTTTCGGTTGGATAATCCACGCCATTATAGGCGTTGTTGTCAAAGATCACGTTGCGAAAGCGGGTGTAATCGAGTGCGCCGAATGTCGTGTCGACAGATTCGACCTTGTCGATGCGGGTGCCAATCGTGCGAAACACATTGCCCGACACATGCAACCCCTGAAGGAACTGACCGCTGCCCAAGGGGCGCAAGACGATCCAGCTAAACCACGGGGCAATGCTGTTGGCGGTGAAGATATTGCCGGTAATAGTCAGACCGCCAAAGGAAAACCCGCCGCTGAAATTCGGGTCCGGCGCGTATTCGTTCGACAATTCGATAAAGCTGTTGTCGATATAATTGCCGGTGATGGTGGTTTTCAGGTTCACATCGGCCAAAACCAGCCCGGCTTGGCGAATTCCAAGCGGGGCATCATCACCACCGAAGAAATGGTTGCCGGTGATGATGTGCCCGGTGCCGCCCATGACCCCGAAATGCGCCCAAAGCACGGCGCGATTGTCGCGGATCTTGACGTCATTGTTGTTGGTATTGAACCCGATCACCGTGCGGTCTTGGGCGTTCAGGGTCATTTGCGAACTGCTGAACTGGCAACGGTCCACCGTCAATCCTTGGCAGCCAGTGCCGATAGAGGTGATGCCCCGGTCGCGCGGGCGGTCAAAATCGCAATCGCTAAAGCGCATGATGCGCCCCTCTTCGGGCAGCATAACCGCAGAGGCGCGGCCACGGCACAAGAATTCGATATGGCTGCACTCGAAATTCCCGAGATTTGAAAAGCCCGAGAAATCCAGCAAATATTGGTAGCGCTCAAAGGTAAAGCTTTGCGTGCCAGCCCCTCCATGCAGGGCTTGGGACAAAGTCAGGGTGCCCGCCGCCGTGTTGCGTGCGCGCACATAAACCTCGCGCCCGACGCCGACACCCGACACCCGCGATCCGACCGCGATCCCGGCGACATTGCTGATCCCGGTCAGCAAGAGCGGGCTGGTGGGGGAATAGGTGGCGGTGCGGGTTTCTGTCACTGTGTCCCATGCGCCGATATCTGCCGCACGAAGTTGGCCATTTTGCAGCACCAGATGCGCCTGCGCATTGTCAAAACCGACCAGCGCGCGCATGTCGACAGGGGCGGTCAGGTTCACGCGCCCGCCTTTCATGTCAAAGCTGATATGCTCGTTGGTATGAAACAGCGCTTGCAATCCCTTGCGAAAGCCCGCCTCGTCATTGCCAAGCGCCGCCTCATAAGTGGGGAAGCTGAAATCGTCATGCAGGATCAGCAACGTCTGTTCAGCCATGTCCAGCGTGCCGCGGAAGGTGACGGGGCCGGGAATGGTCAGGTCAGACCCGATATGGAACACGCCTTCAGGCACCAGCAGCCGACGTTTGCCCGCCGTATCAATCGCCGCCAGAAAGGCCGCATGGTCGTCGGTCGTGCCATCGCCCTTTGCGCCGAAATCGACCACATCGACCACGCCCAGCAGGTCAGCGCTATAGGCACTCGTGACATCTTCGATGATGATGTCGTCAATGCGGATAACACCGCCGGTAGGCCCGGTCAGGTCCAGCCCGAAATGGGCGTGCTTGGCGTCTATGCTCCAGACCATGTTCACGCCAGCCCGTGCACCAGTGCCGATGATGGCGGAAATCTCGACACTCTCGCCATAGCTGGTCAGGGCTGTTGACGGGCCAAAATTGGGCAATGCAGTCAGTTCCGCACCGGCCTGGTTGCCCACCCAAGCGCCAATGCGCAGATTTGGCAAAACGCCTGCAATCCCTTTCACGCGCGCGCGCACCCGCAGATAGCAGCCGGGAATGATCGGCACTTCCGTCATCCAGCGCAGCCGGGTCGTGGCAGAGATTTTTTGCACTTCCAGACAGCCGTCGAAATCCGGGTCCGACGGCACGAAGGCCGCAAAGGCCGCGTCGGCATAGGTGGGCGTGCCGGGTCTGCCGGTGGTTTGCGACCAATTCGCCAAACCGGCGGAAAACGGCGGCGGCATCAGGGCCAGCCCTTGGGTAACGGCCATGTTCATGCGGACGATCCTTTTGGTTGTTCCATGCGTCAGGGCCGAAGGTTTGCCCGCTTCAAAAGGGGCAAGGCTCCTTGGCCAGATGGACAAAGGGATAGCTGAAAGCGGTTAAACACGGGTCAGAGCAGCGTTCGCAGGGTGGGCCATGGCTGTCACACCAAATTCACGCCGATGTGCTACATCATTCACGCTAGTTGGTGAGGTGGTCATGTCCTTGGATCAGCATATCGGCACGCGCCCAGCGGTGCCGCCTTTGGCGATGGTGTTTGAGCGCCGCAAGTATTTCGCAGCTAGTCCGCGGTTGAATTTCTTGATCATTGGCGCCGAGAAAGCGGGGACAAGTGCGCTATTCGCCTATCTGCGCCGCGCGCCCGGAATTTATGGTCCGGTCACCAAGGAACTGAATTTTTTCGACCGCGACGAGCGATACGGTGATGGAACAGATCTGACACTTCTGCATCGTTGGTTTTTGTTGGCACCAGAAGGCGCGCTTCGTGGCGAGGCGTCGCCCAGCTATCTGAAGAACCCGCATTGCTTCGCTCGGATCCGCGCCTACAACCCGGATATCAAGATCATCGCGATCCTGCGTTCGCCGGTGCTTCGGGCCTTCTCTGGGTGGAACTTTCGCCGCGCCCGATTACGGGACAGCCGCGATTTCATGACGGCCGTGCGGGTTGAACTTGCCACCGGCGGCGATGTGACCGCCGCGCGCGAGAACAAATATCGCTATGTCGGGACGGGGAAATATGCGGCGCAACTGCGCGCCTTGTTCCAAGAAATTCCGCGCGAAAATGTCATGCTGATAAAATATGAAGACTTCATGCGCGACCAGCAAAGACTTGTGCGCGAGGCCGTGCGCTTCGTCGGGGGGCCTGAAAATGTGGACGTCCCGAAGATAAGGCGCGTGAATGTCTGGCGGTATAACCGTAAGTTGACGGCGGATGAGTTTCTTGAACTGCTGCCGAATTATGAGGAAGATATCCGCGAAGTCGAAGCACTGACAGGCTGGGATTGCAGCGATTGGCGCAGACCGCCCTTGGCTTCCTGACCCGAAGTATCAGGCGCCTTGCATTCAGACCACACCCCGTTGCGCAGTCAGCGCCTCCAGCACGGAAGCGCGGGTAACACGCCCCAGAACCCGCTCACCATCGACCACGTTCAGCGAATCGTGTGCGGTGTCGAACATCTCCATCACGGTGCGGATGGGCAGATCGGGTGCGACGCTGCGCGCCAAAGCGCTTAGCACGCTGCCCTGCACCATTGCGTCGCGCGCGCGCAAAACACCCAGAGGGTTCATATTGGCCACGAAATCAGCCACGTATTGGTTGGCGGGGGTCTGGAAAATCTCTGTCGGAGTGCCGATCTGGATCATGCGCCCGCCTTCCAGAATGGCAATGCGGTTGCCCAGTTTGAACGCCTCGTCCAGATCATGGCTGACGAAGATAATGGTGCGTTTCAGCCGTTCTTGCAGTTCCAGCAGTTCATCTTGCAGCCGCGCGCGGATCAGCGGGTCAAGCGCCGAGAAGGGCTCGTCCATCAGCAAGACCGGAGCATCTGTAGCAAACGCCCGCGCCAGCCCGACGCGCTGTTGCATCCCGCCGGAAAGAGCGCTGACCGGTTGGTCCGCCCATTGTGTCAGGCCCACCAGTTCAAGCTGTGCGTCGATTTTCTCGAGCCGGGCGCGTTTGCCCATCCCGGCCAGTTCCAGCCCAAGCCCCACATTTTCGCGCACCGAGCGCCATGGCAGCAGGCCGAATTGCTGGAACACCATGGCGACGGTTTTGGTGCGCAGGGCGCGCAATTGTGCGGCGCTGGCATTTGGCACACTGACCAATTCGGTTCCGTCATTAACCAGCACATCGCCCTGCACAATCTTGTTCAGACCGTTCACGGCTCGCAATAGCGTGGATTTGCCCGACCCGGACAGCCCCATCAGCACGACAATTTCGCCCGGTGCCACGTCAAGCGAGCAATCATGCACGCCCAGCACCTGCCCGGTCTTTTGCTTGATAGCATCGCGGGTCTGGCCGGTTTCCATGAGTGGAATAGCCTTGTAGGGGTTCGACCCGAACACGATGGACACATTCTGAAAACGAACGGCGGGATCGGTCATCGCTTCGCCTCCACCCGCAACATGCGGTCGAGCATGATCGCCACCGCGACGATCACCGCTCCCGCTTCAAAGCCGAGTGCGGCATTCACCGTGTTTAGCGCCCGCACGATCGACACGCCCAGACCCGGCGCGCCCACAAGCCCGGCAATCACCACCATCGACAGCGACAGCATGATGGTCTGGTTCAGCCCCGCCATGATCTGCGGGAATGCGAAGGGCAGTTCCACCTTCCAAATGCGCTGCGCTGTGGTTGCGCCGAAGGCGGTTGCCGCTTCGGACAGCGCGCGCGGGGTCGAGCGGATGCCAAGTTCGGTCAGCCGGATGGCGGCGGGCATGGCGAAAATGACCGTCGCCACCAGCCCCGGCACCATACCAAGACCGAACAAAACCAATACGGGGATGAGGTAGACAAACACGGGCAAGGTTTGCATCAGGTCCAGCACCGGCGTCAGCACACGGTAAAAGCGCGGGTGATGCGCGGCGTAGATGCCCAGTGGCACGCCCACCCCCATGCAGACTACGCAAGATGCCAGAACCAGCGTCAGCGTTTGCATGGTCAAGTCCCAATAGCCTTGGTTCAACGCGAATACCGCGCAGAGCACAACGACCAGCACCGATACCCATTTACGCTGCAAAAGCCATGTCAGCGCCCCGAACACGGCGATGATGATAAACGGGTGCGGCACGGTCAACGCCGCTTCCAGCCCGCCGATCATGCTGCGAAGCGTGAGTTCCAGCGCGTCGAAGGCGGTGATGAACGTGTCTTGCAACCAGTCGAACCCCATGGCCACCACGCGGCCAACGGGAATTTTCGCATCCGTGATGGAGGTGATAAGCGGATCGGACATCTCAAGGACCAAAACGGCGAGGCCCCGGATCAAGTCCGGGGCGCGCGCCGCTTTTTATCAGCCGCCAAGTGCCGCGGTCACAGCCGCCATCGCGTCGCCGCCATCCACAGCTGTCACCCCTTCCAGCCACGGGCCGAGCGCGTCCATATTGGCCGACAGCCACGCGGTGGCCGCGGCTTCGGGCGCGGTGCCGTCATTCAGGATCGCGCCCATGATCTCGTTTTCCATGGCCAGCGTGAATTCCAGATTGTTCAGAAACGCGCCGACATTCGGGCATTCCTGCGCGAAGTTCGCGCGGGTGTTTGTATACACTTCTGCCCCGCCGAAATCGGGGCCGAACCAATCGTCGCCACCGGCCAGATAGGTCATGTCATAGGCGGCGTTCATCGGGTGCGGCTCCCACCCCAGGAACACGACGGGTTCATCGCGGCGGTCGGCGCGGGCGACTTGGGACAACATACCCTGCTCTGAGCTCTCGACCACCTCGAACCCCGACAGGCCAAACGCATCTGCTGCGATCATGTCTAGGATCAGGCGGTTGCCGTCATTACCCGGCTCGATGCCGTAGATCTTGCCCTCCAAAGCCTCGGCTTGCGCGGCGATGCTGGCGAAATCGGTAATGCCAAGCGCGGCACCTGCGGCATTTGTGGCCAGCGTGTATTTCGCGCCTGCAAGGTTGCGGCGGACGGTTTCGACCGTGCCGGCTTCGCGGTAGGGCGCGATGTCCGCTTCCATCGTCGGCATCCAATTGCCCAAGAACACATCGACATCGCCATTCGCCATCGACGTGTAGGTCACGGGCACCGACAGAACCAGCGTGTTGGTCTCGTAGCCCAAAGCATCCAGCAGCGTGGTGGCCACGGCGGTGGTGGCGGTGATGTCGGTCCAACCCACATCCGAAAAGGTGACAGAAGTGCAGTCGGCAAAGGCCGGGCCAGCGGCAAGGGCAGCGGCGGCCAGCGTCGTCAGGCGAAGGGTCATTGATGTATCTCCCATGTTGCGTTTTTTCTTGATTGACCAATCAATAAACAATCGGCTAGCAAACCTGCAACCAAAATGTCGCATAAGGGGCAGGGCTGCCATGCCGAAGGTTGGAATGGAACCTATCAGGCGCGACGCGCTTATCAAAGCCGCTATTGTCGAGATCGGGCAGGCGGGGTCATTGGACGTAACCGTCAGCCGGATCGCCAAGCGCGCGGGCATGTCGGCGGCGCTGGCGCATCATTATTTCGGGTCGAAAGAGGCGATGTTTCTGGCCGCCATGCGCCATGTGCTGTCGGTTTACGGCGCCGAGGTGCGCGGCGCGCTGATCGCCAGCGACACACCGCGCGACCGGCTGCGGGCCTTGGTGCGGGTCTCCTTCACCGGCAGCAATTTCCGGCGCGAGGTCGTGGCGGCTTGGCTGAACTTCTACGTTCTGGCGCAACGGCAGGACGATGCCGCGCGCTTGCTGCGCATCTATCAAGCAAGGTTGCGGTCGAACCTGCGCCACGCGCTGCGCCCCTTGGTGGGTGCGCGCGCGGACCTGTTGGCCGATGGCGCGGCGGCCATGATCGACGGCGCGTATCTGCATGAAGCCTTGAGCACCGCAGAGCCGGACAGCACCCGCGTTTGCGCGCAGGTGCAAGGCTGGCTGGACGCTGCCATAAACGGGGGAACACCATGAAAGCCCAACCCAAGGCCAGTCATTTCATTGGTGGTGCGTATGTCGAGGACGCAAGCGGCAAGGTCTTTCACAGCCACTACCCCGCCACGGGTGAGGTGATTGCAAAACTGCATTCGGCCACGCCCGCGATGGTTGAGCGCGCCTTGGCGACGGCGTCAGAGGCGCAGGCCGACTGGGCCGCGCGCCCGCCGGTGGAGCGCGGGCGCATCCTGCATCGTGCGGCGCAGATCATGCGTGACCGCAACCGAGAGCTTTCCGAGCTAGAAACACTGGACACCGGCAAGCCGTTGCAGGAAACCTTGGTCGCGGATGCCGCCTCTGGCGCGGATGCGTTGGAGTATTTCGCAGGCTTCGCGCCGACCGTGACGGGCCAGACCATCCCGCTTGGGCGTGACATGGCCTACACGTTGCGCGAACCCTTGGGCGTTTGCGCGGGGATCGGCGCGTGGAACTACCCGATCCAGATTGCCGCATGGAAAGCCGCGCCCGCGCTGGCCTTTGGCAATGCGCTGGTGTTCAAACCGTCCGAGGTGACGCCGCTTTCCGCG
>JAFGVZ010000114.1 GCA_016937725.1 Paracoccaceae bacterium
TAGTCTTTGCTGGTTTCCCAAGACCATGAGCCACGAATGCGCCACTCTCTGCCAACCGTTCCGCAGTTCTATGTGACCGCGCCGCAACCTTGCCCGTATTTGCCGGGCCGGATGGAGCGAAAGCTGTTCACGGCACTGCATGGCGAACATGCAGAGGCGATGAATGACAAGCTGTCACAACAGGGCTTTCGGCGGTCGCAAAACGTGCTCTATCGCCCGTCTTGTGCGGATTGCGCGGCCTGCTTGTCGGCGCGTATTCGCGTGGCCGATTTCACGCCGTCCCGGTCGCAACGGCGCATCTTGAAGCGCAACGCTCATTTGCAGCGTGACGTGACCAGTGCCTGGGCGACAGAGGACCAATACGCGTTGTTCCGCCGCTATCTGGACCACCGCCACACGCATGGCGGCATGGCCGATATGGATGTGTTCGAATATTCTGCCATGATTGAAGAAACCCCGGTGCGCACCCGCGTGCTGGAATATCGTGACGCTGCAAGCGGCCCGAATGGCCCCCTTATTGCCGCATGCCTCAGTGACGTGCTTGATGACGGGTTAAGCCTTGTCTATTCGTTCTTCGATCCAGAGCTGCGCGACCAATCGCTGGGCAGTTTCATGATCCTTGACCAGATAGACCTTGCCCGCCGTGTGGGGCTGCCCTTTGTCTATCTGGGATATTGGGTGCCGGGCAGCCCGAAAATGGATTATAAGGCGCGCTTTGCGGCGCTGGATGTTTATCACGACGGCAAATGGCGCGAGATGGATGACCCACAGAAATTCTCTGGCGCGACGCACCCGCTATCGGTGCAGCCAATTGCCGAACAGGTCGCCAAGCTTTCCTTGCCCACCGACATGGGCGGCCCAGTCGACATGGCTGCGCCGAAACCCCGGCGCTAACCGCGGAATATCTTGGCCGCCAACGCAACGCGGGCGGCCATTGTCAGCGCACAAAGCGCAGCAAAAACATAGGCCAAGGGTGCAAACCAGCCGGGCAGAAGGCAAATCGCGATGAAAAACGCGATTGTTTCCGCGCCTTCCAGCAAACCTCCTGTAAAATAGAGCGATTTCACCCCATGGGCGGTGCTGCGCATTTTCTTTTTTTCGGCCAAGATAGCGTATCCTAGAAAAGACGCGCCATTGATGTAAAAGCTGGCCAGAAGCACTGCACCCGCAACGCCATTGCTGGCCGGGTCATACAGCACAAACGCCAAGGGAATAGCGGCATAGAACACGAAATCGCTGGTGATATCCAGATAGCCGCCAAAATCCGTTACGCCTTGCGCACGCGCCACTGCGCCATCCAGCCCATCCGCCACACGCGACGCAAGGATGAGCGCCACCGCCAGCAGGAAATGCCCGGCCACGATCGCCCCAGCCCCAGCCAGCCCGAAGGCCAGCCCGATCAGCGTGACCATATTCGCGGTCAGCCCAGTGCGTGCGATCTGGCCACCGATCAGGTCAAGAGGCGGGTCAATGAGCGGGCGTAGATGACGGTCAAGCATGGGTCTTGGGCCTTCGAAATCTTGCAACGGGTGTTCACTATACGCGACGCACATAGCGAATGTTTCACGATAAGGTGTCGCAACCTGAAACTTACCGTAACCTTTGACAGTTTCGTATCGTAAAGGCACATATGGGAAAAACAGGAAGGACCACCTTATGCGATTTTTGAGCTGCGCGGCGGCCTGCGCGATGGCTTTTTCACTGCCAGCCACGGCCCAGACACCAGACCCGGCCAATTGGCCCGCCGTTTTGGAAGAAGCACGCGGTCAGACGGTCTATTGGCATGCTTGGGGCGGCGATCCGCGGATCAACGCTTTTATTGAGGAGGTGGGGGCAGAGCTGTCTCAGCGCCATGGCGTGACCTTGGAACATGTCCGCTTGGCCGATACCGCAGACGCCGTCACCCGCGTGGTGTCAGAGCGCGCGGCAGGCCGCGACACCGGCGGCGCGGTCGATGCCATCTGGATCAACGGGGCGAATTTCGCCTCTATGAAAGAGCAAGGCCTGCTCTTTGGCCCCTTCGCCGAAAGCTTGCCAAACTGGCCGCTGGTCGATACGGACGCCAACCCCGCCATCCTGATTGACTTTACCTTGCCGGTCGAAGGCTATGGCAGCCCTTGGGCGATGTTCCAAATGGTGTTCGAATATGACAGCGCGGCAGTGCCGGAACCGCCCCGCTCACTGGAAGCTTTGCGCACATGGATTGCCGACAATCCCGGACGTTTCACCTATCCGCAGCCGCCCGATTTTCTTGGCACCAGCTTTCTGAAACAGGCACTCTACGGCGTTCTGGACGACCCAACAGTGCTGCTGGGTCCAAGCGAAGCAGTGGATTACGACGCCGTAACGGCACCGCTTTGGGCGTTCCTCGACGAGATCACGCCAAACCTGTGGCGCTCCGGTCGTGCCTACCCGGCCAATGAACCCGCGCTTGGCCAGCTACTGGCGGATGGCGAGGTTGATATCGGCTTTTCCTTCAACCCCGGTCGGGCCTCTGCCGCCATTTCTGATGGCGAATTACCCGACACCGTGCGCACCATGGTGTTTGAAGAAGGCACACTGGCGAATTCATCCTACCTGTCGATCCCGTATAATGCAGCCAACCAAGCGGGTGCGCTTGTTCTGGCGAACCTGATCCTTGACCCGGAAATTCAGGCACTGGCCCAAGACCCCGCCGTTCTGGGCTTTCAGACCGTATTGGGCATGGACAGGCTAGCACCAGTAGACCGCGCGCGCTTTGATGCATTGGAGTTGGGCATTGCCACGCTGGCACCCGACGAAATGGGCACCGGCTTGCTAGAGCCGCACCCAAGCTGGATGACGCGCATCGCCGCCGACTGGACCGAACGCTACGGCACCGCCCAGTGATCCGCGCCGCGCCGGGACTGGTGGTCGCGCTCATGGCGCTGCCGGTCGCGGCGGGGCTGGCGGGCGCCTTTCTGCCCGCATTCGGTTTCTTCCCCGCGTTGGGGGGCGATCGCTTCAGCCTAGAGCCGTGGCGCGCCTTGCTGGTATGGCCCGGACTTGGCGCAGCGGTCCGCCTGTCGCTGGTCACGGGTATTGGCGCGACCTTGCTGTCACTGGCTGCAACCCTTCTCATCGTGGCCGCGTGGCAAGGCACGCGCAGCTTTCGCGTGGTGACAAGCCTGCTTGCACCCTTGTTATCGTTGCCCCATGCAGCGGCAGCCTTTGGGCTGGCATTCCTGATCGCGCCCTCGGGCTGGGTGGCGCGCGCCCTGTCGCCTTGGGCCACCGGGTGGGAGCGCCCGCCCGACCTGCTGATCGTGAACGACCCCGCAGGGCTGGCCCTGATCGCAGGGCTGGTCATGAAGGAAGTGCCCTTCCTGCTACTGATGACGCTTGCCGCCTTGGGCCAAGCCGACAGCGCGCGCCGCATGGCGGTGGCACGCAGCCTTGGATATGGGCGCGTGACGGGCTGGGCCAAGACGGTTTTACCCAGTATTTACCGCCAAATCCGCCTACCGGTCTTTGCGGTGCTGGCCTATTCCATGTCGGTGGTGGATGTCGCGCTTATCCTTGGCCCGACGCGCCCGCCAACGCTGGCAGTGCAGGTCTTGGACTGGATGACATCACCCGATCTAAGCCTGCGCTTTCTGGCCAGCGCGGGTGCGGTTTTACAACTGTTACTAGTGCTTGGGGCCTTGGGGGCTTGGGTGTTGGCAGAACGGCTGGTCGCGGCACGGGGTCGGCTATGGGCAGCCAGTGGTGGGCGCGGGCAAGCGCTGGACCTACCGCTGCGCGCACTCAGCACATTGCCCATGGGCCTGATTGCCGCGGGCGTGGGGCTGGGCTTGGTTGGCCTTGGGCTTTGGTCCGTATCCGGGCTATGGCGCTTTCCGGACCTGCTGCCACAAAGCTACGGATTGCGTGTCTGGTCAGACCAATCTGCGCAGCTTTGGCGGCTGACGGCGACCACGGCCACCTTGGCGGGGCTATCGGCCTTGATCGCGCTTATTCTGACCGTGGCTTACCTTCAGGCCGGAGCGTCGCACTCTGTCGGGATCATCTACCTACCGCTTTTGGTGCCGCAGATCGCCTTTCTGCCCGGATTATCGGCCCTTGGGTTATGGGCGGGGCTGGACGGGTCGCTTGGCGCGGTCTTGGCCGTCCATCTGGTGTTCGTGTTGCCCTATGTGGCGCTGTCGCTGGCGGACCCCTGGCGCGCTTGGGACGCCCGCGCGGGGCTTGCAGCGGCAACGCTCGGGGCAGGGCCGTGGCGCGTGTTGACCAGGGTGCGTTTGCCCATGCTGCTGCGGGCGCTGTGCATTGCCTTCGCCGTGGGGTTTGCAACATCGGTGGCGCAATATTTGCCCACGCTGCTGATTGGCGCAGGTAGGGTCAGCACCCTGACAACAGAGGCCGTGGCACTTGCTGCCTCTGGCAATCGCAGGCTGATCGGGGTTTGGGCCATCATGCAAATGGCGCTGCCCATGCTGGTCTTTATCATGGCACTGGCGGTTCCAGCTTGGATCGCCCGACACCGGCAGGGGGTAAAGGTGGCATGAGCTTGCAACTGGACAAATTACGCATCTTGCGGAAGGACCATGCCATGGTCGCGCTGGACTTGACGGTCGCACCGGGAGAGGTGTTGACCATCATGGGCCCGTCGGGCTGCGGTAAATCCACGTTGCTGGCAGCACTTGTGGGTGCATTGCCGGCTGCCTTTTCCATGACAGGCCGCGTTCTGCTGGAGGGGCGCGAGGTGACACATCTGCCGCCCCATAAGCGGCAAATGGGACTTTTATTTCAAGACGATATCTTGTTTCCGCATCTGTCAGTCGCGGGTAATCTGGGCTTTGGACTACCGCGCAACATTCCAAACCGCGCCGCTCGCATTGCCGAGGCGTTGCGCGCCGCCGGGTTAGAGGGCATGGGTCCGCGCGATCCCGCCACGCTCTCTGGGGGCCAACGCGCGCGGGTGGCGCTTATGCGCACGCTTCTCAGCGCGCCGCGCGCCTTGCTGCTGGATGAGCCATTCTCGAAGCTGGACACGGGATTGCGCGACCAAATTCGCGCCTTTACCTTTCAGCAAGCGCAGGATTTGCCGACCATACTTGTCACACATGATATGGACGACGCGCGGGCGGCAAAGGGGGCCATCCTGTCAGTGACTGGCGAGCTGCTTAGCTGACTTCGCTTTCGGAAAAGAAATCCAGAAGCGTCTCGCGCAGACGATCCAGCTTCAGTGGCTTCGTCAGGCAAGCGTCGAACCCGGCCTGCAAATAGCTTTCAACCTGATAGGACATCGCATTTGCCGTGAATGCGAATGCCGGCGTTTGCGGTCGCCCGGCATGCTTTTCATCGCATCGAATGGTGTTCAACAGCGTGACCCCGTCCATTCCCGGCATCGAAATATCAAGGATCATCAGGTCAAATCGCGCGCTCTTGGTTTTTTCCAGCGCGTCAAGACCGTCATTTGCCAGTGTCACGCGGGCCCCCAACTGACCAAGCATCATGCTCAGGATCATCTGGTTGGTGCGGTTGTCATCTGCGGCAAGAATAGACAACGCGGGCAGACGACGATCGCCCGAGCGCTCCATGCGGTCAGGGGCTGCCGGGTCGGTCGCAGATTCTGGCGCAAGCGGAATCGGCAAAGTTACCTTGATCTTGGTGCCCACCTGCGCCGTGCTTTGGGTTTCGATCTCGCCGTCCATAAGGTCGACCAAGTTGCGCACGATCGCCATGCCCAGCCCCGTGCCCCCGAACCGCCGCGAAATGCTGCTATCGGCCTGCACGAAAGGATCGAACAATCGCGCGTGTTGGGCATCCGTCATCCCAATGCCGCTGTCTTCAACGGTCAGGATGACGGTGTTTTCATCGGGCGCTTCAATGGCAACATTCACAAAGCCTCTCTCTGTGAATTTCAGCGCATTCGAGATCAGGTTGTGCAGGATTTGCGTCAGGCGTTGCGCATCGCCCAGACGGTCACGGCCCATTGGATCATCAATCTGAACCGCAAAGGACAGCCGCTTTTCGGACGCGCGCAGCGTGTGAACTTCTTCGGTGCGGCGCGCCAGATCGGTCAGGGAAAAGGCGGTGTGTTCCAGCTCCAAAGCATCCGCTTCGATCTTGGACATATCCAGAAGATCATTGATAATCCCCATCAGCAGGCTGCCGCTGTCGCGCAGGATATCCAGCATCCTGACCTGCGCCGGGTCTTTGATCATTTCTTCCAAGATATCGGAGATACCAAGAATCCCGTTCAGCGGCGTCCGAATCTCGTGGCTCATTTTCGCAAGGAAATTGGATTTGGCGATATTTGCGCGATAGGCTTCAGCCAAGGCCGCTTCGCGCGCCTGTTCTGCCAAGACCATCTCTGTCACGTCTGTCACAGAATAGACGACCGACGCGGCCTCTACCCCGTCACGGGCGATAGGTGCGGCGTTGATCGACGCATATCGCAAGCCATCCGGACAATGCAGGGCAATGCGATGGTTCTCGACCAGTTGCCCGGTGCGGCGCACAATGCTGAAGGGTTCCATCTCGTCCGGGACGGCTTTGCCGTTGATGTCTGTAATCCGCCAGTTGGGAGAGTTATATTGCTGTCCTTCCATCTCTGCGATGGTCACACCCAGAACGCGCTCGGCCTCGTCATTGGCATAGACAATCCTGCCATCTTGGGAAAGGACGACAAAGCCAGCCGCGTTGGTGCTGACAATCCCCTTCAGAAAAGCACGTTCGCGCGCCAATTCATCCTGAGCGCGGCGCATTTCGATCATGGTCCTACGGCGCATCACCACCGACCGCACCACATCTGCGAACGAGCGCAGAAGGTAGATTTCACCGGGAAGGAACTGGCCCGTATTCGTAACGCTGTCGAACCCGACAAACCCCACCAACGCGTCCTCGTCGATCATCGGGACAACCAGAAGCGAGCGAATCCCTTGTTGCGACAGGAATTCGTATTCCGCCGATTCGACAGGCATGTCTTCGATATTGGGCAGATGAAACGCTATGCCCGCACGGATCGGGGCCAGCATCCAGTCAAAGGCTTCCACCGGCAAATCTTGCAAATGCTCGATCATCGGTTCAGTTGCGTCGCTGCACCATTCGTGGGTGTTACTGCCTGTGTCGCCTTCTATGGTAAAGACATACACGCGGTCACGCCCCGTGAACGTGCCCAGCTGTGCAAGGCCGTCCTGCACAACGCAATCCACATCCTCGATCGAAGCTGACAGCATCCGATTTATCAGAGTCACGACAAGCGCCTGAATCTCTGTCAGACGTTGTTCATTGTTGCCATCCGGCCCATTGGGCCATTGATCTGTGTTTGGCACACGCAATCCCCGCCACCGGCGCCGGACAAAGTCGGCCTGATCCACCATAAAGAACTTCCTAAAAATTGTCTTGGTCTGATCGCACACCTGCACTGGTAGTGTATACTTCGTTAATATTCAATTTAAACGAGCAAGCACCTCATGGGCCTTTTCGCCGGTGTGAATAGGGTTGCACTGGCATCGCCATCGCCTATAACCCGCTCAATTTGCGCGGGCCCTCGGCGGGGCGCGCGCCTGCGCGTGCAAGGGGGCCAGCCATGCCGAAAAGAACCGACATCCAATCCATCATGATTATCGGGGCCGGGCCCATTGTGATCGGACAGGCCTGCGAGTTCGACTATTCCGGCGCCCAAGCCTGCAAGGCGCTGCGCGAGGAAGGGTATCGGGTTATTCTGGTCAACTCGAACCCTGCGACCATCATGACCGATCCGGGGTTGGCGGATGCCACCTATATCGAACCGATCACGCCAGAGATTGTGGCCAAGATCATTGAAAAAGAACGTCCGGACGCGTTGTTGCCTACGATGGGTGGGCAGACGGGCCTGAACACCTCGCTTGCGCTGGCCGATATGGGTGTGCTGGAAAAATTCGGAGTCGAGCTGATTGGCGCGAACCGCGAAGCCATCGAAATGGCCGAAGACCGCAAATTGTTCCGCGAGGCGATGGACCGGATCGGGCTGGAAAACCCCAAAGCCACGATCATTGCCGCGCCGAAGCTGGAGAATGGCAAATACGACATCAACGCGGGCGTCGCGGCGGCCGTCGATGCCATCGAATATGTGGGCCTGCCCGCGATCATCCGCCCTGCTTTCACATTGGGCGGCACCGGCGGCGGGGTGGCCTATAACCGCGACGATTACGAACGCATCTGCCGGTCGGGGCTAGATGCGTCACCCGTGGCGCAAATCCTTGTCGATGAATCGCTTCTGGGCTGGAAAGAATATGAAATGGAAGTCGTGCGCGACCGCGCCGACAACGCCATCATCGTCTGTTCCATCGAGAATGTAGACCCGATGGGCGTGCATACGGGCGATTCGATTACCGTCGCCCCGGCACTTACGCTGACCGACAAGGAATACCAGATCATGCGCAACGGCTCAATTGCCGTGCTGCGCGAGATCGGGGTGGAAACCGGTGGGTCCAACGTGCAATGGGCGATCAACCCTGCCGATGGGCGCATGGTCGTGATCGAGATGAACCCGCGCGTGTCGCGCTCCTCGGCGCTGGCGTCCAAGGCCACGGGCTTTCCGATTGCCAAGATCGCGGCCAAGCTGGCGGTGGGCTATACGCTGGACGAGCTGGACAATGACATCACCAAGGTCACGCCCGCCAGCTTCGAGCCGACGATCGACTATGTCGTGACCAAGATCCCCCGCTTCGCCTTCGAGAAATTCCCCGGTTCCAAGCCAGAGCTGACCACCGCCATGAAATCGGTGGGCGAGGCGATGGCGATTGGCCGGACCTTCCACGAATCCATGCAAAAGGCATTGGCCAGCATGGAAACGGGCCTGAGCGGGTTTGATGAGATTGCAATTCCGGGTCTGGAGAGCACCGCGCCCCGGCCTCCGAGCCGGGGCCCCGAGGCAGAGGCCCCGGATCAAGCCCGGGGCGCGACGCTCTCGGGTGCTGACCGCGCCGCGATCATCAAGGCCATCAGCGCGCAGACACCCGACCGCCTGCGCTTGATCGCCCAGGCCATGCGGCACGGTCTGTCCGACGACGAAATCCAGCTTGTTACATCCTTCGACCCATGGTTCCTCGCCCGGATCCGCGAGATCATCGACGCCGAAGCCGTCATCCGCAAAAATGGCCTGCCCGTGACCGCCGAAGGGCTGCGCGAGGTCAAAATGTTGGGCTTCACCGATGCCCGCTTGGCGGCCCTGACAGGTCGTGACGAGGATCAGGTCCGCCGCGCGCGCCGCAATCTGGGTGTGAATGCCGTGTTCAAGCGGATTGACACTTGTGCCGCAGAGTTCGAGGCTCAAACTCCCTATATGTATTCGACCTACGAAACCCCGGTCATGGGCGACGCCGAATGCGAAGCGCGCCCATCGGACCGAAAGAAGGTGGTTATCTTGGGCGGCGGTCCAAACCGGATCGGCCAAGGGATCGAGTTTGACTATTGCTGCTGTCATGCCTGTTTCGCGCTGACCGATGTCGGCTATGAGACGATCATGATCAACTGCAACCCGGAAACGGTCAGCACCGATTATGACACGTCGGACCGGCTGTATTTCGAGCCTTTGACGCTGGA
>JAFGVZ010000115.1 GCA_016937725.1 Paracoccaceae bacterium
GCAGAGGTCTATGCCCAAGACGACAACGCCGAGAAATTCGTTCAGGATTTCGTGGCAGCCTGGGTCAAGGTGATGAACGCGGATCGCTACGATCTGGCGTGATCGCTTGCATCAACCAAACAAGAAGGGGCGCCTTAGAGCGCCCTTTTTTTTGCTAGAGGCCCAGCAGGGCTGGCAGATCATCCATCGACCCGAACACTTGCGCGCCTTCGGCGGTGAGTTTGGCCCCATCCCCGTGTGGTGCATAACCAAAACAACGCATCCCCGCCGCGCGGGCCGCGCGCGCGCCCGTGGCGCTGTCTTCGACCACAACGCAATCGGCAAACTTTGCGCCAAGACTGCGGGCAACATGCAAATACAGATCGGGCGCCGGTTTCGGGCGCGCCACATCCTCGACCGAGAAGATGCGCCCTTGCAACCTTGCCCACATGGCGGGGTGCTGGCCAAGTGTGACACGCATTTTAGCCATGCGCCCGTTTGACCCGACACCATAGCCAATGCCCGCCGCGTCCAACCTGTCAAGCAGCGCGACCACACCGGGAATCAGGTCGGTTCCCGCTGCGAGGCGCGTGTAAAGGCGCGCGTAGAAGTCATCGACCCATCCCTCTGGCAGATCAGCCCCCATGCCGCGCGCCCGATCAGCCACGCCCGGCAAGGTGCCGCCGACAAAGCGGTCCTCCACCTCGGCAAGCGGCAGATCAAGACCAGATTCGGCCAGCTCATCGCGCAGAAAGCGCAGCGTCAAAGGCTCGCTGTCTACCAGCACGCCGTCGCAGTCGAAAATCACGAGTTTCGGAATCATGGAGTGTAGTCCAGCATGGTGACATGGGTCTCGCCGTAGCGGCGCTGGTCCACAAGGGTAAAGCCTTGCGGTGCAAGCTGCGGCGCGCTTTCTTCCCAAACTACACGCGCGCCGGGGGCCAGCCAGCCGCCTGCCACGGCAGATGCCAGCGCCTTTTGTCCCAGCCCCATGCCATAAGGCGGGTCCAGAAACACAAGCCCGAAGCCTGCGCCGTGGTTCGCGCCCAAGGTCGTGGCGTCGCGGCGGAACACCTTGGTCCGGCCCATGGCGCGCATCTTTTCAATGTTTTCGCGCAGAAGCGCTCGGGCGGCGGCGCCATCGTCAATGAAACAAGCGAAGGCCGCGCCGCGCGAAAGGGCTTCCAGCCCCAAAGCGCCGGTGCCTGCAAACAGGTCAAGCACGCGCAGCCCGTCCAGCGGGATTGCATCTGCGCCGTTGATCAGCAGGTTGAACATGGCTTCGCGCACCCGGTCGGATGTCGGGCGCAGATGCGCAGCCACGTCGCCCGCGCCCAGATCGGCCAGTATCAGCCCACGCGAAGACCCACCGATAATCCTCATGCCTGCAACAGCGCCTTGAGGTCCGTTGCGGGATCGGCGAGCGCGGCAGGGTCCGGGCTGATCCCCTGCTCGATCATCCGCTTGCCGACCATGTAGGCGCGCGGATCGCCCAAGGCATCGACCGAGATGAGCGTGTCATCCTTGAAATACCAATGGCTGCGCACGGGCGCTTCGCGCACCACAACGCGCGTGTAACCCGCATTCAGCCCCGCGATTTGCAGTTTCATGTCGTATTGATCGGACCAGAACCACGGCATCGGCACATAATCGCGGCCCGCGCCCAGCATGTTGTCGGCCACGCATTCGGCCTGGTCGATGGCGTTTTGCACGCTTTCCAACCGCATCTGTGCGCCCTGCCACGGGAAAGACGCGCAATCGCCTGCCGCCCAGATCGCCGGGTCGCTGGTGCGGCCCTGCGCGTCTGTGGCAATGCCGTTGTCCAGCGTCAGACCCGCCGCTTCGGCCAGATCGGTCACGGGCGCGATGCCGATACCGACGATCACGAAATTGGCGGGCAGTGCGGTGCCATCCGCCAATGTGACACCCGTCACGCGGTCAGTGCCGTCAATCCGCGCTAGGGCCGTTTCGGTCAGGATACGCACGCCATGACGTTCATGCAGCGCATGGATCGCTTCGGCAGTTTCGCTTGCCGCCACGCGCGCCAGAATGCGCGGGGCCATTTCCAGAACGGTTACATCCAAGCCACGCTTGGCGGCTACCGCCGCGGCCTCCAGCCCGATATAGCCGCCGCCCACGATGACCACCCGCGCGCCCTCGCGGAATTCGGATGCCATCGCATCCACATCGGCCAGACCGCGCACGGTATGGACCCCCGGTAAAGCACCGCCAATGCTGGCAGGCGGACGGCGGGGGCTGGACCCCGTGGTCAGGGCGAGCGCGTCATAGGGCAACGTTTCATTGCCCAGATGCACCTGCTTGGCAGCCCGGTCCAGACCCGTCACCCGCGCATCCATGCGCAGGACAATCCCCTGATCGGCATAAAAACTTTCGGGCCGCAGGAACAACCGCTCCAGCGCCATCTCACCCAGCAGATAGGCTTTGGACAAGGGCGGGCGTTGATAGGGCGGCACGGGTTCTTCGCCCAGAAGCGTGATCGCGCCGTCGAACCCCTTGGCCCGCAGGCGCGCCACCAGCGATGCACCCGCCTGCCCAGCGCCCACGACAACAATTCTGTCCATCCCGCCCCTGCCCCTCTGGCCCAAACCGTGCTGAACCCTATATCGGTGGTTAAGCGAAACACAACCAACAGAGGGATGGAAGATGACCGTAAACGTCGGAGATGCGCTGCCAGAAGCAACATTGTCGCGCCTTGGGGCAGAGGGACCGAAGCAGGTTGAGCTATCCAGCCTGACCAAAGGCCGCAAGGTCGTGATTTTTGCTGTGCCGGGCGCGTTCACGCCTACCTGCCATTCGGCGCATGTGCCCAGCTTTATCCGCACCAAGGACCAGTTCATGGCCAAGGGTGTGGACGAAATTATCTGCGTTTCCGTCAACGACCCCTTCGTGATGAAAGCATGGGGCGAAGCAACTGGCGCGACAGAAGCCGGGTTGACGCTGCTGGCTGACGGCACGGGCGCCTACACAGCCGCGCTTGGCCTGAATTTTGACGCGCCGCCCGTCGGCCTGATGGACCGCTCGAAGCGCTACGCGATGTTGGTCGAGGATGGCGTTGTCACAGTCTTCCATCCCGAAGAAAGCCCCGGCACCTGCGAAATTTCAGGTGGCGAGGCGCTGCTGGCAGCTCTGTAATGGCGGATGGCGGGGCGCTTTCGGTCACGCTTGTCTCGTCCTTGAACGAGATTGCGGCGCAGGATTGGGATGCCTGCGCCTGCCCCGAGGCCGCATCAGGACGCCCCGCCGACCCTTTCACCACCTATCGCTTTCTGCACGCGCTCGAAGCATCGCGCTCGGTTGGCACCGGCACGGGGTGGGAACCACGCTACATAACCGTGGAACAAGACGGGGCGGTGATCGCGGTTGCCCCGCATTATGTGAAGTCGCATTCCCAAGGCGAATACATCTTCGATCATGCGTTTGCGCAGGCCTATTCACGGGCGGGCGGAAATTACTATCCAAAGCTGCAAAATGCCGTGCCGTTTACGCCTGCGACGGGCAGGCGTTTCCTGTGCAGGCCGGGCTTTGAGGCTGCCGGGACCGCTGCAATTTTGCAAGCCATGGCGCAGGTGGCGCGGGACAATCGGCTGTCCTCGGCCCATGTCACCTTTTGCACGGCAGAGGAAGCCGCGCGCGGAACCGAACACGGGTTTCTGCACCGCGTGACCGAACAGTTCCATTGGGAAAATCAAGGCTATGCAACGTTCGAAGATTTTCTGAACGCGCTATCCTCGCGCAAGCGCAAGACCATCCGCAAGGAACGCGCCACGGCGCAGGGCTTCGGCGGCGAGATCCGCGCCTATACCGGCGATGACCTGCGCCCAGAGCATTGGGATGCGTTTTGGGAATTCTACCAAGATACCGGCGCGCGCAAATGGGGCACGCCCTACCTGACGCGGGCCTTTTTTAACATCGTTCAAGACACCATGCGTGACGACGTGCTTTTGGTGCTGGCCGAGCGTGAGGGCACACCGATCGCGGGCGCGCTGAACTTCATCGGGCGCGATTGCCTTTATGGCCGCTATTGGGGCTGCACCGAAGACCATTCCTGCCTGCATTTCGAATTGTGCTATTATCAGGCCATGGATTTCGCCGTAGAAAACGGCTTGGCGCGGGTCGAAGCGGGCGCGCAAGGCACCCACAAACTGGCGCGCGGCTATATGCCCAGCGAGGTGCATTCGTTGCACCATTTCCCCGAACCGGGCTTTCATCAGGCCGTCGCACGCTACCTGCGCGAGGAGCGTGCGGCGATAGATTACGAGATGTCGGCGCTGGCAAATTACGCGCCCTTCCGCAAAACCTAAGAGGATTCCATGGCTGACAAACTGACTGACCGCGATGCTCTAGAGCCACTTTTGGCCAAGGGTTGGACCTTGGTCGAGGGGCGTGATGCGCTGGAGAAAACTTATACCTTCGCCAATTTCATCGAAGCCTTCGGCTGGATGACCCGCGCGGCCATCGTGGCCGAGAAAATGAACCACCACCCCGAATGGTTCAATGTTTACAAAACCGTGCGGGTCACTCTGACCACGCATGACGCGGGCGGGCTAAGCGATCTGGACGTAACCTTGGCACAGGCGATGGACCGGCTGGCAAGCTAAGTTTCCGCTCGCCAAATGGGGCATTTCGCCCTATCGCGGGGCCATGAACGATTACACGATTTTTATGGCCTGCCTGCCGGGGTTCGAACCGCTTCTGCTGGC
>JAFGVZ010000116.1 GCA_016937725.1 Paracoccaceae bacterium
TCATCGTGCTGTTGTTCCGGCCCACCGGTATCTTCAAGGGGAAAGTGCTATGAGCGCGCGCGGACCGCTTCTGTTCGCCCTGATGGGCTTGGCCTTGGCCTGTGTCGGCCTGTTCCAAAGCTGGCAGCTTGCCATCACCATCCTGAACATGAGCCTGATTTCCGCGATCATGGCCTTGGGCGTGAACATGCAATGGGGCTATGCGGGCCTGTTCAATGTGGGCGTGATGGGCTTTACCGCCGTCGGCGGGCTGGCTGTGGTCCTGGTGGCCCAGCCCCCGGTGCCAGAGGCATGGGCGGCGGGCGGCTTGGGCGCATTATTGGGCCTGCTGCTGGGCGTGGCCACGATCCTTGCCGCCGTATTGGTCTATCAGCGCCTGCCCAAGGGGCGGTTGCGCGGGCTTGCCGTCTTTGGCGTGTTGGTGGTCGGGTATTTCATCACCTCTGCCGTGTTCGGCCCCGCCACGCAGGCGATCGAGGCGGTGAACCCGGCCTCCGAGGGCTACCTTGGCGGCCTTGGCCTGCCGGTCGTTCTGGCATGGCCCGTAGGGGCTTTGTTTGCCGCCGGGGTCGCGTGGATGGTGGGTAAGGTTAGCCTTGGCCTGCGGTCCGACTATCTGGCGATTGCGACGCTCGGGATTTCGGAAATCGTGATTGCCGTGCTGAAATTCGAAGGGTGGATGTCGCGCGGCGTGAACAACGTGACCGGCATTGAGCGGCCCGTCGCGCGGCCCGTGGACCTGCAAGCCGCGCCATGGGTGCAATCCTTGGCCGACAGCTTGGGCTGGGGCGTGCAGCAAACCGCGTCGGTCGTGTCGGGGCTTGGATATGCGGGGCTGTTCGCGCTGGTGCTGGGCGTGCTGATCTGGCTGTCGGAACGCGCATGGAATTCGCCTTGGGGCCGGATGATGCGCGCGATCCGCGACAACGAAGTGTCCGCCCGCGCCATGGGCAAGGATGTGAAGCAACGCCATCTGGCGATTTTCGTTCTTGGATCGGCCGTCTGCGGGCTGGCCGGCGCGATGATGGTGTCGATGGACGGCCAGCTTACGCCCGGCAGCTATGAACCCTTGCGCTTCACCTTCCTGATCTGGGTGATGGTCATCGTGGGCGGGTCCGGCAATAACTGGGGCGCGGTGCTGGGTGGGTTCGTGATCTGGTTTCTGTGGGTGCAGGTCGAACCGGCAGGGCGCTGGTTCATGGAGGTGGTCACATCGGGTATGGCCGACGGGTCGGACCTGAAGGCGCATCTGTTGTCCTCGGCCAGCTATATGCGCCTGTTGACCATGGGCGTGGCGCTGCTGCTGATGCTGCGCTTCGCGCCGCGCGGGTTGATTCCGGAGAGATGACGCGCGCAATCCTGCTTCCGGCGGCGGGTGCGTCACGCCGTATGCGGGGGCGCGACAAGCTGCTGGAAGACGTGGACGGCGTGGCGCTGTTGCGCCGCTCGGCCATGCGAGCCTTGGCAACAGGGGCGAAGGTGGCTGTCACCCTGCCCCTCGACAGCCCGCGCAAGGTGGCGTTGGACGGCCTCCACCTGAAGATTCTGGAAATCGACGCGACAGAGGGCATGGCCGCCAGCCTGCGCGCGGGCGGGGCTTGGGCCGCGCAGCTAAGGGCAGATGCTCTGATGATCGCTCTGCCCGATATGCCCGATATCACAGCAGACGATATGGCGGACATGTTCGTCGTGCAGGGAGCGCATCCGAACACACCCCTGCGCGCAACCACAGAGGATGGCCAACCCGGCCACCCAGTTATCCTGCCGCAAAGGGTTTTCGCAGACATGGCCGCGTTACAGGGCGACGCAGGCGCGCGGGCAATCCTGAAAGACCACCCGCCGCGCCTGCACCCCCTGCAAGGCCAGCGCGCCCTGACCGATCTGGACACGCCAGAGGCTTGGGCGGCGTGGCGAGAACAGCATTAATCGCGTTTGCCGAACAGCACCTTCTGCGCTTCTTTATCGGTCGTTACATCGCTGCGTTGGTCGGCGGCCAGGGCGCGACCCTTCTGAACCGCAAGACGCGCGCCGACCTCCTCCAGCCAGCGTTTCAGGTTGGGCTTGTCATCCAGTGTTTGCTCTTGCCCTTCCCAGAGCGAGGCCCAGCCCCAGATCGCCATATCCGCAATCGAGTAGAAGTCCCCCGCCACATAGCGATTGTCAGCCAGTTGCTTGTCCAGAACGCGATAAAGCCGCCCGGTTTCGTTGCGGTAGCGGTCCTTGGCATAGGGCAAATCGTTCGGCGGTTCCATCGACGGCGCGTATTTCAGGAAATGATGCGCCTGCCCTGCCATCGGACCAAGCCCGCCCATCTGCCACATCAGCCATTGATCGACAGCCACGCGGTCGCGCTCGGTTTCTCCATAAAACTGCCCGGTCTTGCGCGCCAGATATTGCAGGATAGCGCCGGATTCGAAGATCGAGATGGGTTCCCCATCCGGCCCGTCCGTGTCGACGATGGCGGGCATCCGGTTATTCGGCGCGATTTTCAGGAATTCTGGCTTGAACTGATCGCCCACGCCGATATTGACGAAATGGGTGTTATAGGGCAGCCCCATCTCTTCCAGCGCGATAGAGATTTTCCAGCCATTCGGCGTGGGCCAATAGTGCAACTCGATGGTCATGATCCGTCCTTTGCTTTTGAGTTGCTTCACAAGCTAAGGGTTCGCAGCGCGCTGTCCAAGTGTTACAGGAAAAAAGGGGGCGCACAGGCCCCCTTTTGTTTATGCACAGGCCCGGATCAACCAGCCGCCGTCACCGCGCGGCGGGTCATCACCCCCACCAGATGCGCGCGATAGGCCGCTGTGCCGTGCAAATCTGCGATCATCTCATGCGCCGACGCACTCAGCCCCGAAATCGCTTCGGCGCTGAAATCCGATGACAGCGCAGCTTCGGCCTCTGCCCAGCGGAACACGCCGTTTTCCGATGCCCCTGTAATCGCCACCCGCACGCCGCTGGCATAGCGCGCCACAAAAGCGGCGGTCAGCGCGAATCGTGAGGCAGGTTGCACGAATTTCGCATAGGCCGACGCTTGCGGAATGGGGAAGCGGACCGAGGTAATGATCTCGCCGTTCTCCAAGGCGGTGGTAAACATGCCCTGAAAGAAATCATCCGCCGCGATCTCGCGCCGGTCGGTCACGATGGTTGCGCCCGTGCCAAGCGCCGCTGCCGGGTAGCAGGCCGACGGGTCGTTATTGGCCAGACTGCCGCCGATCGTGCCCCGGTTGCGCACTGCGGGGTCGCCGATCTGGCCTGCAAGGGCGGCCAGACCGGGGAAATAGCCCGCCGCATCCCGCGCGACCTGCGCATGCGTCGTGGCGGCACCGATCACCAAGGTGTCACCCGCGCAGCAGACGCCCACAAGTTCTGGAATGCCGGTCAGGCTGACCAACGTCCCCGGCGCGTTCAACCGCGCCTTCATGGCCGGGATCAATGTCTGCCCGCCCGATAATGGCTGTGCATCTTCATCTATCAGCGCGGCAACGGCATCGGCCACGCTTGTGGGCTTCAGGAAGTTGAAATCATACATGCGCAGTCGCTTTCGTGCCTTGGTCCTGCCCAGAAGCCGCCATCACCGCGCGCACGATGTTCTGATACCCGGTGCAACGGCAAATATTGCCTTCCAGAGAGTGCCGGACCTCATCCTCAGTCGGTTTGGGGTTTTCGGCCAACAGCGCAGCCGTGCTCATCACCATACCCGGCGTGCAAAACCCGCATTGCAGGCCGTGGCAATCTTGGAATGCCTGCTGGATATGGCCCAAGCTTCCATCCGGGTTGGCCATGCCTTCGATCGTCGTCACTTCAACCCCGTCCAGATCGGCGGCGAGGACAGAACACGCCTTGACCGCCTGCCCGTTCACCAACACCATGCAGGCCCCGCATTGACTGGTATCGCAGCCGATATGGGTTCCCGTCAGCCCAAGCCTGTCGCGCAAGAAGCCCGACAGCAGCGTTCTTGCCTCAATCTCGGCCGTCATCTGCTGTCCGTTTACGACCATGGTCAGCTTGTGCATCGTCTTCTCCCATTTCTGGCGCTGGGACCAAGTAAACCATTAAAAGACCGGCGGGCCAATGCCGCTTGCCGTGGTTCTACGCGGCTTTACTCTGCCGCATTGCTCGGCCAATATAGGCCGGTTGCAACAACGCCCGGGGGGCCTATGCGCAAATTCCTTGTCATCTTGGACGATAGCCGTGAATGCCTGAACGCGATGCGGTTCGCGGCAATGCGGGCCGCGCATACGCATGGACAAGTGCAGATTCTGTCGATCATCTCGCCAGAAGAGTTTAAAGGGTTCATGGGCGTCGCCGATGTGATGCGCGCCGAAACCCGCGAGAGGATAGAGGCGCATTACGAGGTTTTCGCCAAGTGGATGCGCGACCGTCAAGGCGTGAACCCCGAACTGGTCATCCGAGAGGGTGAGGCCGTGGCCGAGATCCTGGCGCAAATCCAGGATGACCCAGAGATCGGGATTCTGGTGCTGGGCGCAGGCTCTGAAGGCAACAACCCCGGCCCACTGGTTACGCAATTGACCCGTAACTCCGGCACGTTGCCAGTGCCGATTACAATCGTGCCCGGTGAAATGTCGCGCGAGCGTCTGGAAGCAATTTCCAAAGGGTGACATGGCGCGCGCGGCGGACACGGGCCGCCATGAGTATTTTTGGCAAGATGAAGTTGGAAAGGCGGCGCAGATGAAACTGGTGCGGTTCGGGCCTGCGGGGCAGGAAAAACCGGGAATGCTGGATGCCGAAGGCCGCGTGCGCGACCTGTCGGGGATGGTTGCGGATTTCGCGGGCAACGCGGTGTCATTGGCAGCACTGGCGGATATAGCAAAGCAGGATCTGGATGCCGCACCGGTGGTCGAAGGGTTGGTGCGCCTTGGGACGCCCTTGGCATGGGTGCCGAATTTCTATTGCATCGGGTTGAACTACGCCGCCCATGCCGCGGAAACCGGTGCGGAAAAACCGTCAGAGCCGGTGGTGTTTTCCAAAGCCACGTCATCGCTGGCGGGGCCAGAGGATGACATCATCATCCCCAAAGGCGCATCAAGCGTGGATTGGGAGGTGGAATTGGGCGTGGTGATCGGCGCGCCCGCGTTGAACATTTCGGAGGCGGATGCGCTGGCGCATGTCGCGGGCTATGTCGCGGTCAATGATGTGTCCGAGCGGGACTTTCAGAAACATCGCGGCGGTCAATGGATAAAGGGCAAATCCGCGCCATCCTTTGGCAAGATCGGCCCGTGGTTCGTGACCCGCGACGAGGTGCCGGACCCGCAAGCGCTGGATTTGTCCTTGTCGGTCAATGGCACCGCGCGGCAAGGGTCAAGCACGTCTGACATGATCTTTTCTGTCGCGGAAATCGTGGCTTACATGTCGAGCTTCATGCAGCTTATGCCCGGCGATGTGATCGCCACGGGCACACCATCGGGTGTGGGTCTGGGCATGACACCGCCGCAATACCTGCGCCCCGGCGACACGGTCGTGCTAGAGGTTGCAGGCTTGGGGCGGCAAATATCCAAGGTCGTGGCGGCCTGACCGGGCCGCCACTGCAAGGTCAGGCCGCACTCAGCATCTGTGCGATTTCATCCTTCAGCACCATGCGCTCACGGCGCATCTGGGTTTCCACCGTTTCGGCGACCGGCTCTATGTTGGTTTCGGCCCGGTGAATGGCGCGGTTCACTTCGTGATAGCTGTCACAAAGCTTGGCGAAATGGGCATTCTCTTGCTTCAGACGGTGCAAAGCCTCTGTCTGGTTGGGGAATTCTTCGATCAATTCGTGCGGGGTGTGGGACATGTTTGCGCTCCTCTTTGTGTTACAACAAGAGTTAAGCGCTTGACTGTCCCCATGCCTTGATCTGGCGCAATCAGCGGCGGCCTTGCCAGATTTGATACAGCCACAACAGCGCCAATGACCCAAGCAATGCCAGAACAAAGCCCCCGATCCA
>JAFGVZ010000117.1 GCA_016937725.1 Paracoccaceae bacterium
CCGATCCTTGGCACGAGCCCCGATGCGATTGACCTGGCCGAGGACCGCGAGCGGTTCCAGGCGCTTCTGAACAAACTGGGCCTGCGCCAGCCGGTGAACGGCATCGCCTCTAGCCCCGAACAGGCGTTCGCGATTGCACAGCAGGTTGGCTATCCGCTTGTGATCCGTCCGTCCTATGTGCTGGGCGGCCGCGCCATGGAAATCGTGCGCGACGATGCCCATCTGGAACGCTACATCCGCGACGCGGTGCACGTATCGGGCAAGAACCCGGTGCTGCTGGACAGCTACCTGATCGGCGCGGTCGAGGTCGATGTGGATGCGCTCTGCGACGGCACGAATGTGCATGTCGCGGGTATCATGCAGCATATCGAGGAAGCGGGTGTGCATTCGGGCGATTCTGCATGCTCGCTGCCGCCCTACTCGCTGGATGCCGCGACCATCGCTGAACTGCGCAGCCAGACCGAAGCCATGGCGCGCGGTCTGAACGTGGTGGGCCTGATGAACGTGCAATTCGCCATCAAGGATGGCGATATTTACGTTCTGGAAGTGAACCCGCGCGCATCGCGCACCGTGCCTTTTGTCGCCAAGGCGACCGACAGCGCGATTGCGTCTATTGCCGCACGGCTGATGGCGGGCGAGCCTTTGTCAAACTTCCCCATGCGCGCGCCGATCAGTGCCGATGTGGCCCCATCCGACCCTTTGCCCATGGGCGACCCGATGACACTGGCGGACCCGCAAACGCCGTGGTTCTCGGTCAAGGAAGCGGTGCTGCCCTTCGCGCGCTTCCCCGGTGTCGACACGCTGTTGGGGCCGGAAATGCGCTCCACCGGCGAGGTGATGGGCTGGGCGCGCCGCTTTGACCGCGCCTTCTACAAGGCACAGTTGGGCGCAGGCGTGGACCTGCCATCAGAGGGCCGGGTGTTCTTGTCGATCAAGGATTACGACAAAGGCCCGATGATGATCGAGGCGGCGCAATTGCTGGTCGAGATGGGGTTCACCATCGTCGCCACGCGCGGCACCGCAGACTGGCTTGGCGCACAGAACGTGCCCTGCGAGGTCGTCAACAAGGTCTATGAAGGCCGCCCGAATATCGTCGATCTGCTGAAAAGCGGCGAAATCGCTATGGTGCTGAACACCACCGAAGGCGCGCAGGCCATCGAGGACAGCCGCGAAATTCGTGCCGTCGCGCTCTATGACAAGATCCCCTATTACACCACGGCGGCTGGCAGTCATGCGGCGGTGCAGGCCATCCGCGCCATGCTGGAAGGCGATATTGGGGTGCGCGCACTTCAACACGCGGCGGCGGATTGATCCGCCGCTTTAGCGGTCCGGCTGCAAGCCGCTTGGCAGGGTGTCTGGCACCCCCATGCGGCCTTGCAGCGATGTCGGATCGCTCAACGCAGCCAGGAACGTCATGAGCATGTCCATTTCGCCCTCGCTAAGGGCGGGCATGGCATAGCGCTCCATCGTGCGAGCGGCCGCGTCTTTCACGGCCCCCACCTGCATCCGGTTGGACAAAGCTCCGTAATCGGGCACGGCGCTGGCCAGTTGCGGCAACACCGCCTGCGGGCTGTAACGCTCCAGCCCCGCGACAGGGTCCATGTGATGGATCACGAAAGCGCGCAGGTCAGAGAATGCGCCCGCATGGCCCCATGGCCCGTTATGGACCACGTTGCGCAGCATAGGCGTGCGGAAGGCATAAGAGTCCGAGCGGTCGAGCGTGACCGCCGCGCGGCCAATGTCGCGCGTGTAGCCGTCAGCGTCGCGTTCCTTACCGGGGCCGATGGGCGGCTCTCCCATGGCATGAAAGCTCTGGTCACTTAGCAACGGCCCGGAATGGCATTCAGCGCAGCGCGCCTTGCCGAAGAACAACCGCATCCCCTCTCCCGCCTCGGGCGACAGCGCTTGCTCTTCGCGCAGGTAGCGATCAAAGGCGGTGTCGTTGGCGCGAAATTCATGCGCGATGAAAGCGCCGATGGCATTGCCAATCTCGTCCATACGCACCGGGGTGTCTTGCCCGCGCCAATCGGCAAAGCGGCGACTGTAGCCCTCCAGCGCATCAACACGCGCCGCAAGCAAAGCCCAAGCTCCATCATCGCCATGCACGCGTTCATCTGCGACAGCGCTGGCGATCTCGTTCTCGCCCGGTCGCCCTGCCATCTCGGCATGTGACAGAACCGGGAACATTGCCTGCGCCGCAACGAGCGAATCGAAGCTCATGTAATCCAGCGGGCCTTGGGGCGTCAGCAGCGCATCCGGCTTGGCAGGGTCAAACTCGACCCGCCCATCATGGAACAGCACCCGCACCGCGGCTGAGCCAAGGTTCCATAACGCGGGCGCGTTGCGTGGAATGCGCTCGTCCGCGGCCAAGTGGCCTGTTGGTGTTCGCGCATCGCCCAACCCTTTGGCCCCGGTGCCGAGCCCCAACGAGACCCCATCCCCGGACCCCAGATTAGGGTGATGGCAGGTTGCGCAAGATACGTCCTTGTTGCCCGACAGAATTGGGTCAAAGAACAGATCGCGCCCGATCTCTGCCAAGGCCAAGTCCACGGGCGCGAACAGGTCATCGGTCAGCGCCACGGGGCTAGACGGTTGCGGGAACGGTCGCACAGGGGGGCGGCGAATGACAACAGGGGCCATGATTGCCCCGCGCACCGCCGGGGCCGTGCGGGGCGTTGTCGCGGGCTGGAAGGGGGCCGTGGGCTGAAGGCGGGCATAGGGGCCAACCCCGAAAATATCGGTCAACAAGGCACCGGCACGTGCATCGCCCTGCTCTGCGGCACTTCGCAAGGCACGGTAGGCGGTGGCAAAATCTTCTTGCTCCATAGCAGAGAAGCCGCGCTCAACCGATTGCGCGTGCCCTTCGGTCACTATCCCAAGGCCAATCGCCGATGCGCAAACGAGGAAAAACTTGTGCATATTTGCCCCCAAAACCGCTTCACTAAAATGTGAGGGTCAGAGTAACGCAGGCTCGGCGTCACACAAGAAAATTCTCGCCCGCGCTCGCCTTGGTCGGGTGCTGAACTTGCGTTGCATGGAAAAAGGCCGCCCCGAAGGACGGCCTTTCATGCTTTCGGCAGGTGCCGGGCTGGCTTACATCATGCCGCCCATGCC
>JAFGVZ010000118.1 GCA_016937725.1 Paracoccaceae bacterium
ATGCGCAGGTCCAACTCGCCTTCGACCAGCGTTTCAAAATGCACGATCACATCCAAGGGCCGCAGGCGGCGGGATTTGGGCAGCAGCAATTCGATGATCTGGGCGGCCAAGTGAAACGCATCCACATCGCGGCGGAATGCTCGTTCCACGCCGGGGCGCAGCACCTTCACCGCGACTTTGGCACCGGTTTCCGCCAGCCGTGCCTGGTGCACCTGCGCTATAGAGGCCGCGGCAACGGGTTCGGACAGGTCCGAGAAGGCCTCTGCCAGCTTCAGGCCCAATTCCGCTTCGATCTGCGCAATCGCCTGTTCGCGGGGGAAAGGGGCCAGCTTGTCTTGCAGGTAGCGCAACTGGTCGGCAAGTTCTTGGCCCACCACGTCGGGGCGGGTGGCAAGCGTCTGCCCGAACTTGATATAGGCCGGGCCAAGCGCCGTCAGCGCGCGCACCAAGGGCGGCAGGCTCTCGTCGCCTTTCAACCCCAGCATCTTGAACGGCCATCCCAGCACCCGCGCGGCCAAGCGCAGGCGGGCAGGGGCATTCATCGCCTCCAGCACCTCTGCCATGGCGCCGGTGCGTTCGAACGTGGCACCGGTGCGCACCAGCCGCCAGATATTGTGCGGTCCGCGCATTCAGATCTTCCAGCCCGAATGCAGCGCCGCGATGCCCATGGACAGGTTGCGATATTTCACGAGGCTGAACCCGGCAGCAGTGATCATGTCTGCAAACGTGTCCTGATCGGGGAATTTGCGGATCGACTCGACCAAATATTGATAGCTGTCGCGGTCGCCCGTCACCAGCTTCCCCATGGGCGGGATGATGTTGAAGGAATAGAGATCATAGACCTTCTGCATCAGGTCATTCGGGATTTGGCTGAATTCCAGCACCATCAACCGCCCGCCGGGGCGCAGCACGCGGAAGGCTTCGGTCAACGCATCTTGCACGCGGGTCACGTTCCGAATGCCGAAGCTGATCGTATAGACGTCAAAACTGTTATCCTCGAAGGGCAGCGCCATCGCATCGCCCACCACCCAGTCGAGGGACATGGCCATGCTTTCGGCCTCCGCTCGCGTTTGGCCTGCCAGCAGCATATCTTCGGTCATGTCCAGCACGGTCGCATGTGTGCCCGCACCCGCGCGCTGCAAGAAGCGGAAGGCTACATCGCCGGTGCCACCCGCCACATCCAGCAGGCGCTGGCCGGGGCGTGGCGCCAGCCAGTCCATCATCGCATCTTTCCACAGGCGGTGAATGCCCATGCTCATCAGGTCATTCATTACGTCATATTTGGATGCGACGGAGGAAAACACGCCATGGACCATGTCCGCTTTCTGGTCTTCATCGACCGTTTGAAAGCCGAAATGCGTGGTGGTTTTGTCGTCGGTCATGGCGCGGTTCCATTCGCTTGGCCCTTGCGGGGGCGTCTTCCCCCTCCTTATAGGGTTTGGGGGGCGCGATACAATGCGACCTCGCGCCATGTCGGGGGCCAAATGCCGGAATTGCCAGAGGTCGAAACCGTGCGCCGGGGGCTTTTGCCCGCGATGGAAGGCGCGATAATCGCGCGCGCCGAATTGCGCCGCGCCGATCTGCGCTGGCCCTTTCCGCCGGATATGGCCGCACGGTTGACCGGCGCGCGGGTGCTGGCGCTGCGCAGGCGGTCGAAATATCTGCTGGCCGATCTGGATCGGGGTGAAACTCTGATCGTGCACTTAGGCATGTCGGGCCGGATGACCGTGTCGGGGCTGGCGGCCCCGCATGTGCCGGGCCAATTCCACTTTGACCACCCGGCACTGGAAAAGCATGACCATGTGATCTTTCACATGGAAAGCGGCGCGCGCGTGACCTTCAACGACCCGCGCCGCTTCGGGGCGATGGACCTGTGCGCCACCGATACGCAGGACAGTCACAAGCTGCTGGCGCAGATCGGGCCGGAACCTTTGGGCAACGGGTTTGACGCGGTGTATCTGGCCAAGCAACTGGCCGGTAAGCGCACCCCGATAAAATCTGCCCTGCTGGATCAGCGAATCGTCGCAGGACTTGGCAACATCTATGTGTGCGAGGCGCTGCACCGCAGCGGCATTCACCCCACCCGCACTGCCCACAGAATAGGCGCGGCGCGGTTGGAGCGGTTGGTGCACGAAATTCGCGCCACCCTGACAGAGGCCATTGCGGCGGGCGGATCGTCCTTGCGCGACTACCGCCAAGCCGACGGGGCCTTGGGCTATTTTCAACATGGTTTCAAGGTTTACGGACGCGAGGGGCTAGCCTGCCAACAGCCCGGATGCAGTGGCCAAGTGCGCCGTATCGTGCAGTCGGGGCGGTCCAGCTTCTATTGCGCAAGCTGCCAGCACTAGGGCCGCGCGCCCGACATCTCTTGAACCTAGGGGCCAAGCTGGTAAGGCAGAGGACTGACCGAAACAGACAAGGTGCCAAAACATGGCCTATGAAACGCTGATCGTCGACATCAAGGACCATGTGGCGCTGATCCGCCTGAACCGTCCCGATGCGATGAACGCGCTGAACACCAAGCTTCTGGCGGAACTGACCGAAGCGATGCAGGCGGCGGATGCCAATGACAAGGTGCGCTGCATGGTGCTGACCGGGTCCGACAAAGCTTTTGCGGCCGGGGCCGATGTCAAGGAAATGGCCGATAAAAGCTTTGTCGAGGCGTATCAGGAAGACCTGTTCGGCCCGGCCTGCGATGCCATCGCGGCGCTGCGCAAACCGGTGATTGCCGCCGTGGCGGGGTATGCTTTAGGCGGCGGGTGCGAATTGGCTATGATGTGCGATTTCATCATCGCGGCGGACACCGCAAAGTTCGGCCAGCCCGAGATCAATCTTGGTATTGTCGCGGGCATGGGCGGCACGCAACGCCTGACACGGCTGGTGGGTATGTCGAAAGCGATGGATATGCACCTGACCGGGCGTTTCATGGATGCCGAAGAAGCCGAGCGCGCAGGTTTGGTCAGCCGGGTCGTGCCGGCGAAAAAACTGATGGACGAAGCCATGTCGGCGGCGGGCAAGATTGCCGAAAAGTCGCAGATTACCACATTGGCCGTCAAAGAATCGGTCAGCCGTGCCTATGAGGGCAGCTTGCGCGAAGGTCTTTTATTCGAGCGGCGGATGTTCCACATGATGTTTGCCACCGAAGACCGCGTCGAGGGAATGCAGGCCTTCCTGGAAAAGCGCACGGCGCAATTCCGCGACCAGTAATTGCCCCTTTTCTTTCGCACGGGCTTGGCCTATAGAGCGGCTCACATGCGCGTGGGCCCGCTTAAGGCAAGTTTTGACAATGGTCGTTTCGGCCAGTTGGGTCCGTTGCGCGACAGAATTGTAACGAACCCGAAGAGAAGACACGCAAAATGGCAAACACTCCTCAATCCAAAAAACGCGCCCGTCAGGCAGAGCGCCGCACCGACATCAACAAGGCGCGCCGCTCGCGCATCCGCAGCTACCTGCGCAAAGTGGAAGAAGCCATCGCCTCGGGCGACCAGACCAAAGCCACCGAAGCCTTGCGCGCAGTTCAGCCTGAACTGTCCCGTGGCGTGACCAAGGGTGTGTTGCACAAAAACACGGTTGCCCGCAAAATGTCGCGTCTTTCAGCACGCGTCAAAGCGCTGGGCGCAGAAGTATAAGCTCCTGACAATATTTATAAAAAGGCGCGCCTTGGGCGCGCTTTTTTAGTTTTTGGCGTGGTGATTTCGACGCGAGATATGATTCTTTTCAGGCTGTTCGGGGGTCAAGCGCGTTGTTGTGTTGCGCTTCGTCTGACCGGGTTGCTAATGTCTGAATGCGAGTCACGCAGTCCTGGGGGGGACGAGTTAGGGCGAAGGTGCAAGATGCGCCTTTTCTTTTGACGTGACGGGATGCAGGCGTTCTTGCAGGCGCCGTTGTCCCGCTCTTCCCCAGAGATCATGGAATGCCGGCACCCGGCCAGATCCTAATCACCGCTTTCCGATCATGGAAAGCGTAATGGATTTGTCGCAATCGATGTGGATAACAAGAATAACGGGTCGGGGTTATGATCGCTCAGCAATGGTCAAAGGTTTCCAAGGAACTGCGGCAAGAACTGGGCGAAAGCAGCTATAAAAGCTGGATCGAACCGCTTGAACTTGTTGGTGTCGAAAATGGCGTGGCACGCCTGCGCGCGCCATCGCGTTTTGTTGGCGATTGGGTCAAGCGTAACTATCACGACAAGATCGTGGCCCGGTTGCGTTTGGACCATGCCGATCTAAGCCAACTGGAATTCGCGGTCGAAACCGGCTCGGCACAGCGCCCTGCCAAAGCGGCGCCCATGGTGGCGGAACCCGGCACGATTCTGGAAAGCGCGCCGCTGGAAACGCGCTACACGTTCGACAATTTCGTGGTCGGCAAGCCCAACGAACTGGCCTATGCCGCAGCCAAGCGCGTCGCCGAAGGCGGCCCTGTCACCTTTAACCCGTTGTTTCTGTATGGGGGCGTGGGGCTTGGCAAAACCCACCTGATGCACGCCATCGCGCATGAGATGCAGCGGACCCGCCCGGAATTGCAGGTGCTGTATCTCTCGGCAGAGCAATTCATGTATCGCTTCGTGCAAGCGCTGCGTGACCGCCAGATCATGGATTTCAAAAGCCTGTTCCGCTCGGTCGATGTGCTGATGGTCGATGATGTGCAATTCATCTCTGGCAAGGACAGCACGCAGGAAGAATTCTTCCATACTTTCAATGCCTTGGTCGATCAAAACAAGCAGGTTATCATCTCGGCTGACCGCGCCCCGGGCGAGATCAAGGATCTGGAAGAGCGCATTACGTCACGCATGCAAAGCGGGCTTGTGGTGGACCTGCATCCAACCAATTATGAATTGCGCTTGGGTATTTTGCACCGCAAAGCCGCCACCTTTGCCGAAACTCTCGGGCCAGTGCGGGTTGGTGACGGAGTATTTGAATTTCTAGCCCACCGCATCACCAACAATGTGCGGGTGCTGGAAGGTGCGTTGCAGCGGCTTTTCGCGTTCTCGAACCTGATCGGGCAGGAAATTACGCTGGACATGGCGCAAGATTGCCTGTCGGACCTTTTGCGCAGCTCTGATCGTCGCGTGACGGTGGAAGAAATCCAGCGCAAAGTGTCAGAGCATTTCAACATCCGCTTGTCCGACATGTTGGGACCAAAGCGCGCGCGCAACATTGCCCGACCCCGCCAGATTGCGATGTATCTGGCTAAAGATTTGACCTCGCGTTCCTTGCCGGAAATTGGCCGCCGTTTCGGTGGGCGTGACCACACCACCATCCTGTATGGGGTGCGCAAGGTGGAAGAATTGCTCGTAACAGATAACCAACTGGCCGAAGACGTCGATTTGTTGCGTCGCCTGTTGCAAAGCTGACCTGAACAGCCCAAAAAGCACCTTGCCGCCTCTGCGGAATTGGCTAGGCTCCGTTAACCTTGGCGGGGCGGTTCCGTCTGGTGTGCGGGATGTGAAGAAGGATCGAGCGTATGAAGATCAGCATTGAGCGGGCGGCGCTTTTGAAAGCCGTGTCACAGGCGCAATCCGTGGTGGAGCGGCGCAATACGATCCCGATCCTCGCCAATGTGCTGATCGAGGCGGAAGATGCGCAAATCACCTTCCGCGCCACCGATCTGGATGTAGAGGTTCTGGACCGCGCGCCCGCGATGGTGGAGCGCGCAGGCGCGACAACGGTTTCGGCGGTTCTGCTGCATGAAATCGTGCGCAAGCTGCCCGATGGCGCGATGGTCGAGCTGGTCGATGATAGCCGCTCCGGGCGCTTGCAGGTCACGGCCGGGCGGTCCAGCTTTGCGCTGGCCACGCTTCCGAAAGAAGATTTCCCGGTCATGGCGTCGAGCGAATATTCGGCCAACTTCTCGGCCCCGGCCAAGGCGTTGCGGCGCTTGTTCGACAAGTCGAAATTCGCCATCTCGACTGAGGAGACGCGCTATTACCTGAACGGCGTTTACCTGCATGTGGCCGAAGGTGACGGCGGGCGCGTGCTGCGCTGCGTGGCCACGGATGGCCACCGCTTGGCACGGGTCGATGCGCCCTTGCCCGAAGGCGCAGAGGCAATGCCGGGTGTGATCGTGCCGCGCAAGACCGTGGCGGAATTGCGCAAGCTTCTGGAAGATGACGACATGCAGATTGCGGTGTCGGTGTCGGAAACCAAGATCCGGTTCGCAACCCCGCATATCACGCTGACATCCAAGGTCATTGACGGCACGTTCCCCGACTATACCCGCGTTATTCCGTCGGGGAATACCAAGCGGCTGGAAGTGGATGCTGGGGATTTCGCCAAGGCGGTGGACCGTGTGGCTACCGTCTCGTCTGAGCGGTCGCGCGCGGTGAAGATGGTGCTCGAGGACGACAAACTGGTCCTATCTGTGAACGCCCCTGACAGCGGCGCAGCAGAGGAAGAATTGATCGTCGCCTATTCTGACGAGCGGTTGGAAATTGGTTTCAATGCGAAATACTTGCTAGAGATAGCCAATCAGGTGGATCGTGAAAATGCGGTGTTCCTGTTCAACTCTTCGGGTGACCCGACGCTGATGCGCGAAGGCAATGATACATCGGCTGTCTATGTCGTGATGCCGATGCGGGTGTAACGGGCCGCTTGGCCTGACACATGCCCGTCCATCTGTCCCATCTAACCCTGTCGCATTTCCGCTCGCACCAGCGCACGCGGTTGCACTTCGATGGGCGACCCGTCGCGCTTCATGGCCCGAACGGGTCGGGCAAGACGAATGTCCTAGAGGCGATTTCGCTGTTGTCTCCGGGCCGGGGATTGCGCCGCGCTACGCCCGATGAAATGGCACGACGTCCGCAGGCTTTGGGCTGGAAGCTGCGCGCCGAGTTCTTGACCCCGGATGGCCTTCGTCTGGCAGAAACATGGGCCGAACCCGGCCAATCGCGGCAGGTTCGGATTGACGACAAATATGCGCCCCAACTCGCCCTTGGTGCACTCGTGCCTATGCTGTGGCTGACGCCCGCGATGGACCGGCTTTGGCTGGAAGGGGCAGAGGGGCGGCGCCGGTTTCTGGACCGCACAACCCTTAGCTTTGCGCCCGATCACGCCGCGCAGGTCTTGGCCTATGACAAGGCTATGCGCGAGCGCAATCGCTTGTTGCGCGACGGTGTGCGCGATGGCCGCTGGTTTGCCGCGTTAGAGGCGCAGATGGCCGAGGCGGGCACCCAAATCACCGCCAATCGGCGCGCGGCCTTGGCAGAATTGGCCTTGCATGTCGATCCGACAAGTCCCTTTCCAATGGCCGAGATGACGCTGGAGGCCAGCGCACCCGATGATCTTGCCGCCGCTTTGGCCGAGAACCGCGCCCGCGACATGGCAGCAGGGCGCAGCCTGATCGGGCCACACCGCGCCGATTTGCGCGCGGTCTGGGTGGCGAAGGGGATTGAGGCCGCGCAATGCTCTACCGGAGAGCAGAAAGCCTTCCTGATTTCTGCCATCTTGGCAAATGCCCGCGCTTTGCGTGCGAAAACCGGCACGCCGCCCATTCTGCTTCTGGACGAGGTTGCGGCCCATCTTGACGCCGACCGCCGCGCGGCGCTTTATGACGCGGTTTGCGCCATGGGGGCGCAATGCTTCATGACCGGAACGGGGCCAGAGCTGTTTGCAGAGCTTGGCGCGCGGGCGCAGGTCTTCGCGCTCTCGGACCTGAATGGAGTGTCGCATATCGAAAAGGACAATTCGTGAGTTTACCGCGTCAACGTATTTCGCTTGTGACCCTTGGGGTGGACGACCTTGCCCGCGCCCGGGCTTTTTACGCGGCCCTTGGCTGGATCGAAGCAGAGGCGACCGAAGGCATGGTCTGTTTCCAATTCATGGGGCAGGCGTTGATGCTGTTCGGGCGCGCAGAATTGGCCAAGGATCAGGGCCGGGAAGGGGCGGATCTGGGCGCAGGGGGGGTGACGCTTGCGCAATGCTTCACCTCTCGCGCCGAGGTTGACGCCGCTTTTGCCGAGGCCGTGACCGCTGGTGCGACCGTGTTGAAGGTCCCAGAGGCGGTCTTTTGGGGCGGCTATTCGGGCTATTATGCCGACCCGGATGGCCATGTCTGGGAAGTGGCGCATAACCCGTTCTGGCCCTTGTCCGAAGATGGCAGTCTGACCCTTCCGGTGCCTGCATGACAATTGCCCCCCTAGACCTGCTGTTTTACGCAGGCGCCATTCTTATCCTGTTCCTGACCCCCGGCCCGGTCTGGGTGGCCCTGACCGCGCGCGCCATGTCGGGGGGCTTCGGCTCTGCCGCGCCCTTGGCGGTTGGCGTGGCCTTGGGCGATATGCTCTGGCCCTTGGCCGCGATCTTCGGTCTGACATGGATCTTGTCGCTTTATGGCGATCTGTTGGGGCTGATGAAATGGGTCGCCATGGGCATGTTCATCGTGATGGGCGTGCAACTTATCCGCCATGCCTGCGCCCGCATCTCGACCGACAGCCGCCTGACGCGGCCGGGGCGCTGGGCGGGGTTTGTGGCCGGGATCAGCGTGATTTTGGCCAACCCCAAGGCGATCTTGTTTTATATGGGCGTGCTGCCGGGGTTTTTTGACCTGAGCCGGGTCACGGGGCTGGACATTGCTGCCATTCTGGCCGTGTCCGCCAGCATTCCGATGTTGGGCAACCTGCTCATGGCACTGGCCATAGACCGCGCCCGTGCGCTGTTGCGTTCGGGCGAGGCGATGGCGCGGGTGAACCGTATTGCAGGTGTTCTGATGATCGGTGTGGGGTTGGTGATCGGGCTAAGCTAAGTTCATCGCCCGCATCCGCTATCGACGGATAGATATGAAAAAACCCGGCCAGTTTGGCCGGGTTTTTGTGTTCGATGTGGTCCGCGCCGAGATCAGGCGCTTGGTTCTGGCTCCATCCCGCCATCGCCCTCGTCGCGCTTGCGGCCACGGGTTTTCGGGATCGCTGCGACCGAAGGCGTTCCGCTGGAATGGTTGTCAGCGTCGTCATCGTCGCGCCCAATGGGCTCGCCCCGCATGACACGGCCAATTTCCGGGCCGGTCAGGGTTTCGTATTCCAGCAAGCCTTGCGCCAGATTTTCCAGATGTTCGCGGTGCTCGGTCAGGATGCGCTTGGCTGTCTCGTAGCCTTCTTCAACCAGTTCGCGCACCTTGTCGTCGATCATCTTCTGGGTAATGCCGGAATGGTTCGACCCGCCGCCATAGCTGCCCAGATAGCTTTGCTGCTCATTGGCATAATCGACATAGCCCAGATCCTTGTCGAAGCCGAACTGCGTAACCATCGCACGGGCGATCTTTGTCACCTGCTGGATGTCGCTGGACGCGCCAGAGGTTACCGCATCATGCCCGAAAACCAGTTCTTCGGCCACGCGCCCGCCCATCGCCATAGCGATCTTGGACTTGTATTTGCGGTAGCTGACCGACAATTGGTCGCGCTCCGGCAGCGACAGAACCAGACCCAGCGCACGACCGCGCGGGATGATGGTGGCCTTATGGATCGGGTCATGCTCGGGAACATGCAGGCCGACCACGGCGTGACCAGCTTCGTGGTAGGCGGTCAGCTTCTTCTCGTCCTCGGTCATGACCATGGAGCGGCGCTCTGCGCCCATCATGACTTTGTCCTTGGCATTCTCAAAATCGTCCATCACCACGAAGCGACGGTTCGAGCGGGCTGCCATAAGGGCTGCCTCGTTCACGAGGTTCGCAAGGTCAGCACCAGAGAAACCGGGCGTGCCACGTGCGATGATACGCAGGTCCACATTCGGGCCTAGCGGCACTTTGCGGGCATGCACACCAAGGATTTTCTCGCGGCCCTTGATGTCGGGGTTCGGCACCTGAACCTGACGGTCGAAACGACCGGGGCGCAGAAGCGCGGGGTCCAGCACGTCGGGGCGGTTGGTGGCCGCAACGATGATGATGCCCTCATTGGCCTCGAACCCGTCCATTTCGACCAGAAGCTGGTTCAAGGTCTGTTCGCGTTCGTCATTGCCGCCGCCATAGCCAACGCCACGCGAGCGGCCTACGGCGTCAATCTCGTCAATGAATACGATACATGGCGCGTTCTTCTTGGCCTGCTCGAACATGTCGCGCACACGGCTTGCACCGACACCCACGAACATTTCAACAAAGTCAGATCCAGAGATGGTGAAGAAGGGCACACCCGCTTCGCCCGCCACAGCGCGCGCCAGCAAGGTTTTACCCGTGCCCGGAGGGCCGACCAGCAGCGCACCTTTCGGGATCTTGCCACCAAGGCGGCTGAATTTCTGCGGGTTGCGCAGGAACTCGACAATCTCTTCCAGATCGTCTTTCGCTTCGTCAATGCCCGCCACGTCGTCAAACGTCACACGACCCTGCTTTTCGGTCAGGAGTTTTGCCTTGGACTTGCCAAAGCCCATCGCGCCACCTTTGCCGCCGCCCTGCATGCGGTTCATGAAATAAATCCACACCCCGATCAGCAACAGGAAGGGCAGCCACAACATAAGCGTGGACATGAAGCCCGATTGCTGCTGCGGCGTCGCTTCGACCGGAATGTTGCGGTCCAGAAGGCGCTGGGTCAGCGTGGAATCATCCGGGCGCACGGTCGTATATTGCTGGCCATCGCTGCCAACAAAGACGATACGCTCGCCATCTATGGTCACCCGGCTGACTTCGCTGTTGTCAATACGGCTGATAAAGTCTGAATAATTCACGCTGCGCGCAGAGGATGTGCTGCTGCCATTGCTGAACATGTTGAACAACATGATCATCAGAAGGAACAGAACGATCCAGAAAGCGAAATTCCGTGCGTTGCCCACGGGCCTCTCCTTTGGTCAGGTCGGCGCAGGGTTGCGCCGTTGTTCTAGTGTTACATAGCGATTGGCACGCCGCAATCAATGCGAGAGGCCCGATCCGGGCCAATCAAGGGGTAATGCGCGGCATTTTGCCCGGTATTCGGGGGTCAATCCGGCCAGAGGCGCGGCAATCAGCACAGATCCGCGCCAAATTGCCGGGCTGGCCAGAAGCGAGTCGCGCGGCAAAAGCCAGCTTTCGCGGTTTGTCTGGAGCAGTCCATCAGCGCCAAGGGGGCGGGTCGTTAGCCCCGGTTTGGCAGGCCCGTCAATCAGCCAGCGACCATCCCAAGGCCCCGGCGCGGGCGCGTGCAAGTCCGCGACGGCTTTCCACTCACGGCAGATGCGCAGCTCGGTGTCGTTCTGCACCAAAAGGCAGCCATGCAGCGTGGCCCGGGGGTTTGCGAGCGCAGTGCGCAACGCCGAAAGCCGGGGGCGGTAATGCGTCTGACCGACCCAACACAAAGCAGCGGCAACAAGCCTTTCCCTTGTATCTTGCGGGAGTGCGTTCAGCGCTTGGCGCTCAAGGACCATGTCCCCATTCTCTTGGCGTAGGATCGCGGTCGCGGCTTGATGCGCGGCATGGTCCAAGACGTGGCGTGCGGCGGCCATATGGGCGGCGGTTTCGGCCAGCCTGTCAGCATTTAGCCCCAAGGCGGTCATGGCTTGGCGCATGCGCACCCGCTCGAACCGGGTGTCGTGATTGCTGGCATCTTCCGCCCAGGCCCAGCCAATGCTGCGCAGATGGTCGCGCAACGTGTCGCGGCGCAGGTCCAGCATTGGGCGCAACCATGTCAACCCGTCCTGCATGCGGGATGGGGACATCGCGGCCATGCCATCCACGCCAGACCCGCGCTTGAGCCGCATCAGCAGTGTTTCGGCCTGATCGTCGCGCGTATGGCCAAGCGCGATATGGCTAATCCCATGCGCCCGCGCCCATGCGCCCAGCAAATCCTGCCGGGCTTGACGTGCGCGGTCCTGCAAATTGCCAGTGCCATCCCAGGACCAGCGCAGCACCTGATGGGGTGCGCCGACACGCTCGGCATGTTTGGCCACCAAGGCGCATTCCTGCGCAGCCTCTGGCCGCAGCCCGTGATCGACCGTTGCCACATGCAGCGCGCAGTCATGGCGCGCGACCCAAAGGCTGCACAAATGCAAAAGCGCCACGGAATCGCCGCCGCCAGAAACTGCGACCCCCAGCGCGCGCGGCGGTTCCGGCAAAAGCGCCGCCATGGCTTGGTCGAAGCGCTGGGGCAAGGCTGTCAAGGGCAGGCAAAGCGCGCGCGCGCGTCCTCTGATTGCGCGGCTTCAGCACTGTCGGCAAAGCGGGCGCGCAATTCGTCGAACATGGCGCAGGCTTCGGCCGTCTGGTCCAGCCGCCCAAGGCTTTCGCCCAAGGCCAGCAGCGCACGCGGTGCGTCCGGGCCGTCCGGTCCAGCCATGTATAGGTTCAGATAGGCGCGCGCGGCATCGGGTTCACGCCCCAAAGACGAATAGGCTTCGGCCAGTCTGAAACTGGCTTCTGCCCCAAGGGGAGAGCCGGGATAGGTTTCGATGAATTGCGCAAGCGCCGTAGCCGCTGCCTCGGCTTGCCCGTCTTCGGCCAAGGCCAGCGCGGCATCGAAGCTTTGCTGTTCGCCCGCCGCAAGTTGCGGCTGTTCGGTGTCGGGTGTTTGCGCGGGCCCGGGTGACGCGCCAAGCGTGGGCGGGGCCAGACCTTCAGTGCTGCCGCCTTCCAGTTCGGTCAGCCGGAATTCCAGATCGCCCAAGCGGTTCGACGCCTCGTCAATTGTTCGGCGAATACGGAATTCCAACTCTTCGGTGCGGCCTGTCAGGTTGGCCAACGCGGCTTCCATCCGGGTCACGCGGTCCAAAAGGGTGCCGTCATACCCCGGCTGGCCCGCCGCCTCTCCCGAGGATAGCTCGCGCGCCAGATCGGCCACGGCGCCTGTCAGCGCGCCAAGTTCGGCGCGCAGGTCTGCCACGGTGTCGGCCCCGGCGGGCAGGGCCAACAGGCACAAGGCCACGGAAAGGGCGCGCAAGCATTGCATGGCTTAGCCCGCCACGCCGCCAGAGACGACAGTCACAGCACGGCGGTTCAGGTTCCAGCAGCGCGGTTCTGCACAGGCTTCCACCGGGCGTTCCTTGCCATAGCTGACGGTGCGCAGGCGGCTGGCGGCAATCCCTTCGGCAATGAGGAAGCGCTGGACGGTATCCGCGCGGCGTGCGCCCAAGGCCACGTTATATTCGCGCGTGCCGCGTTCATCCGCATGGCCTTCGACCAGCACGGCGAATTGCGGATTGGCACGCAGCCATGCGGCTTGGCCTTGCAGCGTGCTGCGGCCCTCTGGCGTCAGCTCGGAGCTGTCATCGGTGAAGAACACGCGGTCCCCGATGCGCTGCTGGAAATGCGCAATCGAACGTGGGTCGTTCGGGTCGCCCAAGGTGCCGGTCGTGATGCCGGTTTCGCTGCCGAAGCCATCGACACCGCCGCCGGCGAACAGGCCGGGGCGCGGGTTATTACAGGCCGCCAGCGCAAGGCCAGCCAGCAAAAGAAGGGTTTTCGTGGTCAGGTTCATTTTGGACTGTCCCGTTGTTTATGGAAGTAGAGGGCCCCAAGCCGGGTCCGACGCCGGAGAGGCCAGTGGCACCCGGCGCAGGTTGCGCCCCGTGATATCGACCGCGTAAAGAGCGGGGTCACCGCCCTGCGCTTCGCGGGTGAACATGATGACGCGTCCGTTTGGCGCCCAAGACGGGCCTTCGTCAAGAAAAGAAGCCGTGAGCAAGCGCTCTTCCGACCCGTCCGAGCGCATGACGCCAATATGAAAACGCCCGGCATGGGACTTGGTGAAGGCGATCAAATCACCCCGCGGCGACCAGACCGGGGTAGAATAGCGCCCTTGGCCGAAGCTGATGCGCTGTGCGTCACCGCCGCCCACGGGCATAACATAGATTTGGCTGCTGCCCGAGCGGTCGGACTCGAACGTGAGGAACCGCCCGTCGGGCGAGAAGCTGGGCGCGGTGTCAATGGCGGGCGAATTGGTGAGCCGCACCATCTGCCCGGTGCCAAGGTCCAGCCGGAACAGATCGGTCGTGCTGCCGATAGCCGCCGAAAACACCAGCGCGCGCCCGTCGGGCGCAAAGCGCGGCGAAAAGGTCATCGCGCCCGGTATCTCGCCCACAAGCTGGGCTTGACCCGACCGCAAATCCATCAGTGCAATGCGCGGGCTGCCGGTTTGGTAGGTTGTATAGACCGCCCGGTCGCCCGCGGGCGACACACGCGGCGCAATCACCAGCGACCGCCCATCGGTCAGGGTGCGAATGTTCTGGCCGTCCTGGTCCATGATCGCCAATTGCTTGGTGCGGTTCTCGCGCGGGCCGGATTCGGCCACGAAAACGACGCGGCTGTCGAAATACCCACCCTCGCCGGTGATCTGGCTATAGACCGCGTCCGACACTTTATGCGCCATGCGCCGCCAGTCCTGCACGCTGCCCGCAAATTGCAGGCCTTGGCCCATCTGTTGGCCCGATACCACGTCGAACAGGCGGAACTTGACCGTCAGGGTAGAGTTGTTGGCGGCCACCGCGCCGACGACCAGCGCCTGAACATTGACCGCGCGCCAGTCGGGATAGGACACGGCCGCGTCAAAACTGGTAATTCGCGCGATATGCGCGGTGGGGGGCACTTCGCGGAACAAGCCTGTGCTGGTCAGGTTCGCGGCCACAACGCGCGAGAGCGCTTCTGCATATTGGCTACCGCCATTATCTTCTGGCACGAAGGCAGGCACGGCAAAGGGCATGGGTTCGATCACCCCTTCGGTGATCTGCAAGCGCAAAGGCTGGGCCTGCGCCGCTAGGCCAAAGGACAGCAACATTGCCAGTAAAGCGGTGAAAAGACGTGTCATCGCAGTCTCATCCCTTCGGGGTTGAATGTAATTTCCACGTTACGCCAAGCTTCGTAGCTTTCCGGGGGCAGACCGTAGCCATTGGTGGAACTTGCGCAACGGATGATCGCGCGGCGTGCAGCCTCGAAGGCCTGCGAGACCGCGCCATCTGTCCCGCCCGTGCTATCGACGAGGTAGATGCTTCCCTGTTCGGGCATCGCGCCCGGTGTCATCGAAAAGCCAAGCGTGACCGTGATTTGTTGCGCCTCGGTCGACAGCGTGCCGATATTCCAGCATTGCTGGATCGCAAGCCGCAGGCGGTCGGCTTCGGACGCGCTGAGGCCGGTCTGTTGGGGCGCATTCCCGATCCCGGCTAAGCTGTCGGCAAGTGCGGCGGCCACGGCATCGGCCACTTCCGTGGCGACATCTGTTACGGGTTCCGCCTCTGGTTCGGGCGCGGGCGCAGGGTCTTCCGATGGCTCTGGCGTCTCGGCCACCTCGACAGGCGCGGGCCGTTCGGGCCTTGTGCGCGGGCGGGGGCTGACGGTTGGCGCTGCGGCGGCGCGCTCCAGACTGTCGGTCGCGGTTTCGGTCGCCTCGGTCACGATTTCGGTTGTCGCTTCTGGCGGTGCGACCTGCTCTTGCTCAGGCAGCACCACATCACCCGGCGCATCGGCGCTGGTTTGGGGCTGTGCGGTCAGGTCAACGGTCGCATCTTCGGGTGGTGCTTCGGTCGGTGTAGGGGCCACGCGGTCGACCGGGCGCGGTGCGGGCCGCTCTGTTGCACCGGGCGTGGGCACGGGCGAAAAAATCGCCCCGGTTGATTCAGGTTCCGGTTCTGGCGCAGGTTCCGGCTGAGGCCCTGGCTCTGGCTGCGCGGGCGGCGGTGTCGGCTCTGGCACAGGCATGGGGGCCGGTTCCGGCGCGGGCGCGGGCGGCGCGCTCAGCGCGGCAAACTCGGTCGCGCTGATGAGCGACACCTCTGCCACCGGGAGTTCCAGATCGCTAGATGGCGCATGGAACAGGTCGAATACCAGCACCCAGCCCACAAGGCCAAGATGCAGCACGGCAGAGGCTTTCTGCCCCGTATCCATCCGTCCGACAATGTCGCTCGCTACGCTCATGGCGGCAAATGGCCCCTAATTGCCTTGCCCGTCAAAGGTCGGGCCGCCCTGTTCCGTCACCAGCCCGATATCGTTGAACCCGCCCGCATTCAGCGCGCCCATCACCTGCACCACCCGCTCGTATGGGATGGACCCATCGGCGCGCAGGAAAACCTTGCGGTTGGTCCGCTCTTGGGCAATCGCGCGCAGGCGGGCGATCAGGTCGTCCTGCGCAACCTCGGTTGTCATCAGCAGCACCTGCCCCTCGGCAGTCAGGGTGATAGACAAGGGTTCTTCCTGCTCGGCGGGAAGCGCCCCGGCAGACGTGCGCGGCAATTCCACCGGCACGCCCACGGTCAGCATGGGCGCGGCGACCATGAAGATGATCAAGAGCACCAGCATCACATCCACGAAGGGCGTGACGTTGATTTCCGACATCCGGGCCGTGCGCGCGCGCCGTCCGCGCCGCCCCGACCCTTTGGATTTGCCCATCACTTGCGCGCCCATGTCAGGCAGCGTCCAATTGGCGCGACAGGATGGTGTTGAACTCGTCGGCAAAGGCTTCATAGCCCGACAGGATCTCGTCGCTGTCATCGCTCAGCTTGTTGTAGAAAATCGTCGCGGGAATAGCCGCCAGCAGCCCAAGGCCGGTTGCCAACAGGGCTTCTGCAATCCCCGGCGCGACCACCGCAAGGTTGGTGGATTGCGCAAGCGCGATTTCTTCGAACGCGTATTTGATGCCCCAGACCGTGCCGAACAGACCCACGAAGGGGCTGGCCGACCCGACAGAGGCCAGAAAGGTCAATCCGCGCGTCAATTCGCGCCCTTCGCGCGCGATGGCCACATCCATAGAGCGGTCGATCCGGGCGACAGCGCCGGGGATCAACCCCCCGTCAGACCGGTGCGACCGGCGCCATTCGGCCATACCCGCCGCGAAGACCCGCTCTGGCGGGGTGCCGGGGTTGGGGCCGATCTGGTCGAACAATTGGTCCAAAGGCTCGCCCGACCAGAAGGCCGCGTCAAAGGCTGCGACCTCGGCGCGGGCTTGGCGGTAGCGCAAGTGTTTCTGGATGATGATCGCCCATGACCAGAAAGAGGCGATGATCAGCGACAGCATCACCAGCTTCACGGTCAGCGTGGCGCGGGCAAACAGTGCAAGCAGCGAGAAGTCAATCTCTTGCGCGGCGGTCAGAGTGGTCGGGTCCATATTCCTGCTCGGGTTGGGGGGCCGCATCTGACGGCGGCTTTGCGCCAGACCATACAGCAAGACAAGCCCGGCACCAACACGATGGCGTTATGCCTTTGGTTTATTCCGGGTGCTGCGGCGGATTTTCACCGAAATGCCGCGTCAAGCTGTGGGGCAGGGCGATGGGTCGGCGCGCATCGCTGATGCAGACCAGCGTCACCTCGGCCTCGAACAGCAGTTTGCCGCCCCGCAAAACCGCCTGATGTAGCACCAGCCGCGCCCCGGAATGGCTGATATAGCGGGTCTGCACATCCAAAAGGTCGTCATAAATGGCAGGCGCGCGATACTCCGCCACCACCCGGCGCACGGCAAACACGCCACCGCCCTCGGCCTTTAACTGCCCCTGATCCACTCCCAACTCGCGCACCCATTCGCTGCGCCCCCGCTCGATGAACTTCAGGTAATTCGCGTAATAGACGATCCCGGCCATGTCGGTGTCTTCGTAATAAACGCGGATTTGGAGGGTGTGGGTCATGCTGGGCCTGCGATCCAAGTGGTGATGCGGCGTAACCTTAAGCGCGCCAACGGACAAGGGGTTGTGATAGGGAAAGTGCTGCATATGTTAAGCATCAACGTATTAGAAGGAGGCATGAATGTCAGACCGTAAAACTTTGTTCATCACCGGCGCGTCCAGCGGCATCGGGGCGGCGACTGCACGTGCGGCGGTAGCTGCCGGGTGGAACGTGGCCCTGTTCGCGCGCAGCACCGACAAGCTGGAGGCGCTTCAGGCAGAGCTTGGCGATGCCGTCCTGACAATTCCGGGCGACGCCACGCATCTCTTGGCTCAAGAAGATGCCATCGTCCGGACGGTCGAGCATTTTGGCGGCCTTCATGCAGCTTTTGCAAATGCCGGTATGGGTCTGGATAGGCCCGGCACCGAAGCGGGCGACCCAGAGGAATGGCGCCGCATGATTGATCTGAACATCATGGCGCTGCTCTATACCGCGCGCGCCGCACTACCCGAATTGCGCAAAACCAAAGGGCACCTTCTGCTGACTGGATCAATCGCTGGCAAGGTGCATCTGCCGGGGTCCATCTATGGGGCAAGCAAATGGTTCGTGCAGGGCTATGCGGGCAACATGGCGCAAGAAATGCGCGACTGGGGCGGGCGCTGCACACTGATCGCACCCGGCATGGTGGATACGCCCTTCTTTGACGAACCCAAGCCCGACAAGCTTAAGCCCGAAGATATTGGCGAAGCGGTCGTCTTCGCGCTGACCCAGCTTGAGCGCGCAAACGTGTCGGAAATCGCCATCATGCCGCGCGCCTGATCTTATTGCACAGCCCCCATCCGCGCCGCCAGTCGCAGCGCGTGGGTGGGGTCCGTGGCCACGGCGGGCAGGACCGGGTCATAGGCCGCCCGGATTAGCGCGCCGATCTCGGGGCGCAGTATGGTGTGGTCGCCTGCCACGGCCAAAGCGGACCGGTCGGTGAAGGCCGTGTCGGACCACAACAGAATAACCTGCACAGCTTGGGATAGCGCCAAGGTTTCGGCAGGGATATCCGACAGCGCCGCATCCATGCGGATAAACACGAAGGCCGCGCGAATTGCGTTGGCCTCGTCGAACCGGAACACGCGGTATTGGTTGGCATCCGCCGCTTGCAGGCGCGTGACCAGTGACCCCAAGCCCTCGACCAAGCGGTCCAGATTGGGTACTTCCAGCAATTCCGCCCAGTCACGGAAGAAGAACACCATCAGGTTCGCGCCCAGTTCGGGGTCGGTTTCGGCCATCTTGTGGTTGGCCAGCGTCACCACGGCCTCTAACGCGCCCTTCACGGTTTGCAGCGTCGCGTCGGTCACGCCGAACACCACAGGCACGATGGGCCGCCCCCAGCGCGCGCACAGGAATTGCCCGTCTGAGCGGGTGAACAAGGCGGTGATCTCTGCTGCATCCATGGGCGATCCTTTCGGGTCTTGGCATAAGCGCCACAACCCCTGCGCGCAACCCGTCACAAAGGCGTGACACTGGCCAAGACGCGCCCTATAGCGATGCCGAACCGGATGGGGATACACATGCGTTTTGCGTGGATTTTGGGTGTGGTTTGTCTGGCCTGTGGCCCGGCGCAGGCGCAATTGCGTGCGACCGAAGGGCTGACCGCGCTGGAAGCAGGCGATGCAGAGGCGGCGCGCGCGATCTGGCAGCCCTTGGCCGAACGCGGCGATACTCTGGCGCAGTATAATCTTGGCGTTTTGGCGTTGCGCGAGGGGGGCAATGCCCTGCCATGGTTCAGCGCGGCAGCCGAAGCTGGGTATCTGCCCGCGCAACAGGCTTTGGCCGGGCTTTTCGCAGATGCCGGGGCATGGCAGGACGCTGCGCGCTGGTATGCCGCCGCCGCTGCCCAAGGCGATGCGCTGGCGGCCCATAGCCTTGGGGTGCTGCATGACCGGGGCTTGCTTGGCGCAGGCGCCCGTCCAGAGGCCGAACGCTGGTTTCGGCAGGCAGCCGAGGGCGGTCATGTCCCTGCACAATTTGCATTGGGCGCGCTGTTGACAGAGGCGGTTGATCCCGAGGCAGCTTTTTGGTTTGAGCGCGCCGCCAAGGCTGGCCATGTAGAAGCGAAGTTCAACCATGCCCGCGCTTTGGCAGAGCAAGACCCCACTGCCGCGCGCGACTGGTATCGGCGGGCAGGTGCGGCTGGGTTCGGTGCGGCCAGCTACAATTTGGCGCTTATGCAGGCGCGCGGGCGGGGGGGCGCGGAAAGTTTTCAGGCAGCATTGGCTTGGGCGACCTTGGCGGAACAGCAAGGTTTTCTGCAGGCTGCGAGCTTGATTGCCGCGCTGTCCGAGGTCATGGCGCCCGATGCACAAGCCGCCGCGCGTGCACAGGCCGAGCAATGCTTGGCCAACCCGGATACTTGCCCACGCTGAGGCGCTTCGTTCGGTGGCAAGCAAAAACCCCGGCCTTGCGGGGCCGGGGCCACTTGGTCATCTGCGCGTTTACAGGTTAGGCGGCGCTGGCCTGAACCAGCGTGCCGGCAGGGCCAGTATCGCGCGTGATCTCGATCTGGCGCGGTTTCAGCGCTTCGGGCAATTCGCGTTGCAAGTCGATATGCAGCATCCCATCGACATGGCTTGCCCCGGTCACGCGCACATGGTCGGCCAAGTGGAAGCGACGCTCGAACGCGCGTGTGGCTATGCCGCGATGCAGATATTCGCGCGGGGTCTCGCCCTCATCAGAGGTGCGCGCGGTGACCAGAAGCGCGTTTTCCTTCACTTCCACGCTTAGGTCATCGGCACGAAACCCGGCCACGGCCAATGAAATTCGGTAGCCATTTTCACCCGTCTTTTCAATGTTGTAGGGCGGGTAGCTTGGCGATTGCAGGTCGCTGGACAGCACGCGGTCCAGCATTTCGGCCATCTGGTCAAACCCGACAGAGGCCCGATACAAAGGGGTGGGATCAAAACGACGCATAAGCATCCTCCTATGAGCGATGTTGGCTGCGCCTTCCGTTTGGACAGGCGCATGTTGCTACGCCCGGGTCTACATTCGGCCCCCGGACATTCCAGAGTTGGGAAGCCGATTTGCCGGTTTCAAGAGGTTTGGAGCCAGGTCACCGGCTTACGGGCGCAAGAAGCGCGCGCCGCCCTCGCTGGTCATACGGCGCGGCGCGAAAGCGGTGTCGCTGCGGACCGGGGCCTGAATGAAACGATTGTCGCGCTCGTCCAATGCTGCGCGCAGAATGTCGAGCTTCGGTCCCAACGCGACACCGAACGACACATCGCCAATATAATCCCCGCCTTGCGATACGCCCTTGGCAGAGACGACCGAGACGATTTCGGCCCGCCCGCCTTCCAAGGAAAAGACAGGCGATCCGGAGGCCCCGAAATCGACCGAGCAGGTCATGTAGATCACGCCTTCGGCGCGGCTGTCCAACACTCGGCATTGGTCTTGCAGTGAGGGCGCTTCGTGCCGCCCTCGGGCATAAGACACCACCGCGACCATATCGCCGCGCGATGGCTTTTCCCGCACCACGAAGGGGATGACGCCCCGGTTATTGATGGGACGCGCCAGTTCCAACAGGGCCAGATCGTTGACCACGGTGTCTTCGGTTGCAAAACGCGTGACCTGATACTCCGGGTGCACCACGGAGCGTAGAACGCGGCCTTCGGCCACGGCGCGGCCATTGCGCCAACCGGCGCGAAACAGGATTGTGCTGTCGTCATAGCGCGCGCCGGTGTCGCGGTCGAACAGGCAATGCGCAGCGGTCAGAACCAGCCGCTCCGAAATCAGCGCCCCGGTGCAAAAGCCATTTTCGCCCAGGTCAATGCGGCCAACGGCTTCCCAGCCTTGCGCGGTCAGACCGCTTTCCAGCGCGGTCAGCGGCTTGTCTTGAGCCGCCGCTATTCCGGCACCGAAAATGGCGATTAGCGAAAGCGCACGCAAGAACAGCATCGTCACTCCATGAACGTCTGGGTGCGACAGCGGTAGCGGAGCGCTATGGCCTGTAAGTGGCGAAACAATGTCAGCTTTGCGTCAGCGCGCGCGGGCGCGGCCCGCCCGTGGCCCAATCCAGCAATTCGACCGTGTGCACGACAGGGATTTGCGTGGCCCCGCCGATTTGCATCATGCAGCCGATATTGCCCGCCGCGATCACATCGGGCTGCTTTTCTTCCAAAGTCTGCACCTTGCGCGCCTTTAGCTGGCC
>JAFGVZ010000119.1 GCA_016937725.1 Paracoccaceae bacterium
GGCGGCGCAATTCTTCCAGCAGGTCGCGGGCGCGTTCATAGGCGTCATTTTCGGCCAGCATGTTCTGCTCGGTGCCAACCTCTCCGCTTTCGTTGCGCGCACGGCCCAACGGGTCGCGGCCATCGGCATTGCCGGTTTCCGACGCCTGTTCACCCTCGGCCATCTCGCGCTGGTCTTGCGTCTGCGCTTCGTTCATCGCGCGCAGACCGTCGCGCATGGCTTCCATAGCATCGGCCTGACGGCTGAGCGCTTCGCCGGTATCGCCCTGCTCCAGCGCCTCCGCAGCCTCTTCCATGGCGCGTTGCGCGCGTTCCAGCGCGTCTAGCGCGGCGTCGCCCTCAGGCATGCCTTCGCCGGGCAAGGGTTGCAATTGTTGCTGGCGCAAAGCTTCAGCCAGATCGCGCTGGCGTTCCGCCAGATCATCACTGCCTGTGCCCTCGCTCTGCTGATCTTGCGGTTCGCCCTGACCCTCTTGACCCTCGCGCGGCTCTCCATCCTGACCTTGGCCTTGCTGCGGTTGACCTTGGCCCTGCCCGCCATTGCGGAATTCTTCCTGCAACTCGCCGAACGTGTCATCGGCCAGGTCTTGCTGGTCGCGCAGCGCTTCGCCCAAGCCTTCCATCGCCTCGCCACCCGGCATGGGCGGGCCGTCGCCGCCCTGCCCTTCGGCCACTTGCAGGTTTTCCAGCAACGCATTGAGCTGGGCCATCAGCTCTGCCGCTTCTTCCATGCGGCCTTCTTCCATCAATTCCTGAATGCGGTCCATCAATTGCTGGATCTGGTCCTGCGTGACCTCTCTGCGCTCCCCCTCGGCTTGCTCACCTCCGGGTTCGCGCGGTTGCTCGGCCAATTGCTGCATGTAATCGCGCATGGCTTCGCGCATTTCGTCCATCAATTCTTGAATCTCGGACGGGTCCGCCCCATTGCGCATGGCCTCGTCCAGCCGTTCTTGCGCGCGTTCCAGACGGGCGCGGGCATCGGCCAATTCGCCCTCTTCCAGAAGGATCGCCAAATCCCACAACTTTTGGGCCAGATCGTCGCGGGTCGCGGCATCAAGACCGCCATCGGTCAGGCTGGCCTGCAACAGGTCGCGGGTTTCCATGAAGCGCGCCAAAGCTTCGGTTGACCGGAACGCATCCGATGCGCGGTGCGACACTGCGCGCATCAATTGCAGGCTGCGCGCGCCATTTTCGCGCGACCACAGAAGGTCGCGGCGCAATTCGATGACTGCTGCCGCCATCGGGTCGAAAAACCGCCGCCCCGGCAGAATGACATGGGCGGGGTCGCTTTCGCCCATCTGCCCGCGCGCATCTTCGACCGCCATGCTAAGCACAACGGGCAAGTTGGCCCATGGATGCTGCGAAAAATCTTCGATAAAGGCGTCTTCGATCTGGTCGCGTGCGCCGGAGGCTGGCAAGGGCAGCACGATTTCCAAAGCGTCGCGGGGTTCGGGGTCAATGGCCAAGCCAAACCGGCGATCCACCTGCGCCAAATCAAGTGCCACGGTAATCTGACCGCCGGTGACCGCATAATCGTCCTGCGCGGCGTAATCCTGCCGCATAAGCCCGCCCTGTTCGCGCACGGGCGCACCCGCCAGCGTAATACTGGGTGCAGCATCGGTTAGGGCGGTAATCTCCCAATCGCGGCCACCGGGGCCGCGCACCGACAGGCGACCAGAGGTTTCCACGGTGAAATCCTGCGCCATCTCTGCCGGGTCGGTCGCGTCGCGGCCCGACAGGCTTTCGACCACACTCATAATTCCGGGTTGGCCGTAGAAACGGATAGTCACAAGGCTGCCTTGCGGCAATTGAAGCGCGGCGCGGTCAACCTCGTTCAAATACAAACTGGGGCGGCCCGTATAGTCGGGCGGCTGCACCCAGGCTTCCCATGACGGGCCGAGCGCGATTGCTTCGGCACGGCCCGGAAGCTGTGCCATGTCGCCCAATTCTGTCACACGCGAGGGGGCGGCGAACAAAACCGCGACCCCTGCCGCCGTGGCGGCCATGTAGCGCAGCCCGTAGCGGTCGAAGCGCGACAGCCGCATATCGCCCGGAACGGTGCGGGCTTGTGCAAGGACGCGCCCCAGCCGCGCCATATGAGCTTGCCACAGGGCTTGGGTGCCGGGATCATTCGCGCCGATTGCGACCTGATCGGCCATTGCGCTCAGCGGACGGCCCGGAAGCGTCTGGTCCAGACGACGGGCCGCATCGGCGCGGCGTGGCACGTCCAGCCGCCACGCGCCCCACAGCAAACTTGCCAGCAATGCGGCCAAACCACCAAGCCCCACACCCGTGGTCCAGAGAGGCGGTAAAATATCCTGAACACCAAAGGCAAGCGCTGCCCAAAGCGCCAGCGCAACCGTTGCAAACGGCCAGAAAGCGCGCGCCACACGCTCGGCCCACATCCCGAGCAAGGTGCCCCGAATAGCGCGGTCAAGTTCTCGAGAGTCGCTGTCGCCTGCGGCCATGCATCCTCGCTTGCCGGCCGGTCACTCTGCCAGCCATGAGGGGGATGTATCGCGTGCAAGGATTTCGTCAAAGGTCGGACGTGCCCGGATGACTGCGAATTGATCACCATCGACCAAAACTTCGGGGATCAGGGGGCGGGTGTTGTATTCCGAGGACATAACTGCGCCATAAGCCCCCGCCGACCGGAAGGCGACCAGCGCGCCTGCGTCCAGCGGCGGCATGGGGCGGGCCTTGGCGAAGGTGTCACCCGATTCGCAAACCGGGCCGACAATATCGACCGGGCGCTGGTCCACGGCGGTTTGCGCTTCCAGAACCGGGACAATATCGTGATGCGCGCCATACATCGCTGGGCGGATCAAATCGTTCATCGCGGCATCGAGGATCAGGAAATCCCGCCCCTCGCCCGCCTTGGTATAGATGACAGATGCGACCAGAATCCCCGCATTGCCCGCGATCAGGCGGCCCGGTTCGATTTCGATTTCCACATCCAGATCACCCAAGACGCGATGCACCATAGCCCCATAATCGCTGGGCAGGGGCGGCGTTTCGTTCGACCGGGTGTAGGGAATTCCCAAGCCTCCGCCCAAATCCAGCCGGGTGATCGTGTGGCCATCGGCGCGCAAGTCGCGCGTCAGGTCGGCGATCTTGGAGAAAGCCATCTCGAACGGGGCCAGATCAGTCAATTGGCTGCCAATATGCACATCCACGCCCACGACCTGAATACCGGGCAGCTTGGCGGCCTCGGCATAGATTTCGCGCGCGCGGGCGATCGGCACACCGAATTTGTCTTCTTTCCGGCCCGTGGCGATTTTTTCATGCGTCTTGGCGTCCACATCGGGGTTCACGCGCAGGGCAATCGGGGCGGTGGCGCCCATGCTCGCCGCGACCTCTGAAAGCACGCGCAATTCTTCCAGCGATTCGACGTTTATCTGGCGGATGCCTTCGGACAGCACGAGTGCCATCTCTTCACGCGTTTTACCGACCCCGGAAAACACGATGCGGTCGCCCGGCACACCCGCCGCCCGCGCACGCCGGTATTCGCCGCCCGAGACCACGTCCATCCCCGCGCCCAAACGGGCCAGAACACGCAAAACCGCGACGTTCGACAAAGCCTTGACCGCGAAGCAGACCAGATGGTCGGTTCCCGCAAGCGCCTGTTCGAACAGGTGGAAATGGCGGGTCAGCGTGGCGGTGGAATAGACATAAAATGGCGTGCCAACGGCTTCGGCGATGTCGGTCAGGGCCACGTCTTCGGCATGAAGCACACCGTCACGATAGAGGAAATGGTCCATTGGTCGGGCTTTCGGGCTGGCGCGGGCGCGTCTGGCTCAGGACGGACGCCTCCGGCGGGAGTATTTGGTGCAAGATGAAGGAGTGGCCCTAGACGGGTTTCGACCGCAGAAATAGATAGAGCGGCAACCCGCAAGACACCCCGATACAGAAGGTCGCGGGAATAGCGATCAGGCCGATATAACGTTTCGTGGCGATGCTTTCGGCAATGACAAAGACTGTCAGCGCCACAGCGGCGATAGTCAGGTCCCATACAAGGCCAGACGTGGCGGCATTGACATGCCATGCATCGACCATGGCCATGATCGACCAGCCGTTTTCCTGAAACCACGTCACGAAGTAATACATCGGGTGGATAGCGCCCCAGATGGCAAGGGCAAGGAAGATCATGCGCAACACTGTCATAGCTCTGTTTGCACCCCGATGATCACTTCGCCCGACACATTGAGGCCGGGGGCGGAGCGGTCAGGCGCGGTCGGCAAGCCATCCGCCCCACAGGCCGCAAGGATCAGCGCGAAAGCCAAGGCGGCGTATTTCATCCCAAAACCTCTTTCCAGCGGGCGATCTGCGCACGCACATTTTCAGGGGCTGTGCCGCCATAGCTGGTGCGGCTGGCCACCGAATTGTGCACGCCCAAAACAGCATAGACCGCCTCGGTAATTTCGCCATGCACTTTCTGCATTTCGGCCAAGGTCAGGTCCGGCAGGTCACAACCCTTATCCTCTGCGAGCTTCACAAGGCTGCCGGTCACATGATGCGCGTCGCGGAAGGGCAGGTTCAATTCACGTACCAGCCAATCGGCCAGATCGGTGGCGGTCGAAAAGCCCGATGCGGCGGCGGCTTCCAGTGCCGCGCGATTGGCGGTCAGGTCGCTGACCATGCCTTCCATCGCGGCCAGTCCCAGCGCCAGCGTGTCGGCGGCGTCGAAGACCTGTTCCTTATCTTCCTGCATGTCCTTCGAATAGCTCAGCGGCAGGCCCTTCATGATGGTCAGAAGCGCCACGGTTGCCCCCATGATCCGCCCCAGCTTGGCACGCAGCAATTCTGCCGCATCCGGGTTGCGCTTTTGCGGCATGATGCTGGACCCGGTCGAAAACCGGTCCGACATGCGCACGAAGCGGAACTGGGCCGAAGACCAGATTACCAATTCTTCGGCAAAGCGCGACAGGTGCATGGCGCAGATGCTGGCGGCGGACAAATATTCCAGCGCGAAATCGCGGTCGGACACACTGTCGAGCGAGTTGGCGGTGGGCCGGTCGAACCCCAGCGTTTGTGCGGTCATGTGCCGGTCAATCGGGAAGGACGTGCCCGCCAAAGCCGCCGCCCCCAAGGGACATTCGTTCATGCGCGCGCGCGCATCTGCAAAGCGCGACCGGTCACGCGCGAACATTTCCACATAGGCCATCATGTGGTGGCCCCATGTCACAGGTTGCGCGGTTTGCAGATGGGTGAAGCCGGGCATCACCCAGTCTGCGCCCGCCTCGGCCTGCGCCAGAAAGGCGCGCATCAACGCCTCTAGCCCGGTGATGGCGACGTCGCATTGGTCGCGCACCCATATGCGAAAATCGACCGCGACTTGGTCATTGCGCGACCGGGCGGTGTGCAATCGTCCGGCAGAGGGGCCGATCAGCTCACGCAGGCGCGCTTCGACATTCATGTGAATGTCTTCCAGCGCGGTCGAGAAGGTGAAGTCGCCTGCCTCGATCTCTGCCAGAACCTGCGTCAGCCCCTGATCTATCGCTGCGGCATCTTCTTCGGTCAGGATGCCGGTTGCCGCCAACATCGCGGCATGGGCGCGCGACCCGGCTATGTCTTGCGGCGCAAGGCGTTTGTCGAAACCGATAGAGGCGTTGATCGCTTCCATGATGGCATCGGGGCCAGCAGAAAAGCGACCGCCCCACATGGCATTGGCAGATTTTGCAGACATGCGCGCGACCCTTTTCCTTTTGCAACCAACGCCCCGCCTATAGCCAAGCGGGGCGCGCTTGGCAATCAATGCAGCCGACCCGACCATGACAAGAAAATAGAAAAACTTTTAGCGAACACTTGGGCTTTAACCGCGGCTTAAGACCGATGCGCGACAACCTGACCAAAGGATCGGGGACGCACATGCAATTCGATGATACGCCACACTCGACATCGCCACTTGGCATGGCCGCAGAGGAAAAAACCCGCGACGCCATTTTGCTGGTGCGCGACGCACTGAAAGACCGGCGCGCCATGCTGGCCTTCCAACCCGTGGTGCAAGCCCGCATGCCCAAACGCGCCGCGTTCTACGAAGGGCTGATCCGCATCATGGACCCGACCGGGCGCATTATTCCGGCCGCTGATTTCATTCATGCCATCGAACCCCGCGAATTGGGAAGGCGCATAGATTGCCTTGCGCTGGAAATGGGGTTGGGCACGCTGGCTGCCGAACCCGGCATCCGGCTGTCCATCAACATGTCGGCGCGCTCTATCGGCTATCCGGAATGGCTTGCGGTGCTGGAGCGGGGCCTGCGCCATGATCCTAGCCTTGGCGAGCGCTTGATTCTGGAAATCACGGAATCCTCGGCCATCGAAATGCCCGATCTGGTGGTAGAATTCATGGCCGACATGCAAGAACGCGGAATTTGCTTCGCGCTGGACGATTTCGGCTCGGGCTACACGGCCTTTCGTTACCTGAAAGATTTTTACTTCGACATTATCAAGATTGATGGCGAATTCATCCGTGGCATCAGCCGGAACCCCGACAACCAAGTGCTGACACAGGCGCTGGTATCCATCGCCCAACATTTCGACATGTTCACCGTGGCCGAGTCGGTCGAAACTGCCGAGGATGCGCGTATGCTGGTCGAAATGGGGGTGGATTGCTTGCAAGGCTATTTCTTCGGGGCGCCTTCGGTTTCTGAACCTTGGGGCGTGTCAAACCTGAAAACGCGCGCTGGATAATCATGTCTGGCCGGTGACCCACACGACCTGCAACCTTGTCGGGACCATCTGAGTGATCGTTGGAGCAAGGCAAAGGGTCATGTTCCCAGAACGACCGAGAGCGCAAGGAGGAAGTGGTTTTCAGCACGACCGGGAATGGGCGCACCTGACAAATGTCTTGAAATCATTTAGATGAAGGTGTCCACTTGCAGGCGAACCGCACACAAGAGGACAATTCCCATGGCGATCAAAATCCTGCTGCCCATCGACCTGTCATCGCCGGCCTCATGGATCAAACCCATGGCAGAAGCGCAGAAGATGCTTCTGGGCGGTGGTGAATTGCATGTGGTCAGCGTTTTGCCCGACTTCGGCATGTCTATGGTCGGCACCTTCTTCAAGGCAGGCTTCGAGCAAACGGCGCTCCATCAATTCGGCGAAGCGCTGCGCGCTTGGGTCAAACAAAATGTCCCCGGCAGTATCGACGTGCACCCCCATGTGTTGCATGGCAATGTTTATGACGAAATCCTGCGCGCTGCCGATAAGCTACAGGTCGACGTGATCGTGATGGCCGCCCATCGGCCCGAAGCCAGTGACTATCTGCTTGGGCCGAATGCCGCGCGGGTGGTGCGTCATGCCAAGCAATCGGTCTATGTGGTGCGCGACTAGGTGCGCCTATTTATATTCGATCAGTCGCCGCTTGCGCCCCCGCAAGCGCGCGGTCCAAAAGCTGGCCATGCCCGCCGCTTCGGCGAATTTGCTGAGCATCAACAGCCCCGCAGCCTGTGCCGCACGCCCTGCGCCCAAGCCTTCCAGACAAAACCGTCGCCATTGCCGCAAAAGCGACGCAAGATAAAGCGACGCGACCAAAACCGCGATAGGCCACCAGAGCACCAACCCCAGCAGCGCCACCAAGGGCAGGCCAAGGCCCAAGAGTAACGCGCGACGGCGTTGGCCGATGGCCGCGCCATGCAGCACCCCCAATTCGGCATAGCTATGCCCCGCGCGCAAACTGCGCCGCCACCAAGGTGCCATGGTCAGAAGCCGCGCGTCGTGTTCGGTCATGGCCGCGTCGATGCACCATGTCTGCCAGCCCGCCGCCTGCATCCGGTGGCACATGTCGTCGTCTTCGCCCGCGATCAGCGCCTCGTTATACCCGCCAATCTCACGCAACGCATCGGCGCGCACCATCAGGCACCCGGCGCAAAAGGTGGCCGGGCCAAGCGGCTTGTTCCATTCCCAATCGGTCATCCAATTGTAGATAGAGGCGTCCGGCGCGGCCTCGTATTGGCGGCCAAAGACCAGTCCGGCTTGCGGATAGGCGCGCAAATGGGTTAGTGCGTGTTCGGGCCAGTCCGGCTCCAGAATGCAGTCGCCGTCAATGAACTGGATGAAATTCGCATCAGCCAGCGCGGTTAGCCCGGTATTGCGCCCGCGCGCTGCGGTGAAAGGGCGCGCAGGGTCCAACTCAATCACCGTCACGCCCAGATCGCGCGCGGCCTGCGCCGACCCGTCTTTAGATCCACTATCGACATAGACCACGCGACGCGCGACCGCTTGGGCCGCGCTTAATGCGCGTAACAGCCGCGCGCCTTCGTTCCGTCCGATCACCACCGCGTCGAAGCTGGGTTCCATGGCCTGCACCGTTTCTGCCTGCCCGCCCTGTCTAGCACGGCATCACCCGGTCACAATCGCCCATGCGCCAACTTGACGGCCCGGCGGTCAAGGGCTAGCGAATGCGCAACACTTCAGACCAGAGGACACGCCCATGACCACCCCTTCCCTGCTTATCCTGCCCGGCGACGGCATTGGCCCAGAGGTTATGGCCGAAGTCCGCAAGATCATCGACTGGATGGGCGCGAAGCGCGGGCTTGCCTTTGACGTGTCCGAGGATCTGGTCGGCGGCGCGGCCTATGACGCGCATGGCACGCCCTTGCATGACGACACGATGGCCAAGGCGCAAGAGGTGGACGCGGTGTTGCTGGGGGCCGTGGGCGGCCCGAAATACGACGTGCTGGATTTCAGTGTAAAGCCCGAGCGCGGCTTGCTGCGCCTGCGCAAGGAAATGGACCTGTATGCCAACCTGCGCCCCGCGCAGTGCTTTGACGCGCTGTCCGATTTCAGCAGCCTCAAGAAAGAGGTCGTGGCCGGTCTGGACATCATGATCATCCGCGAGCTGACCAGCGGGGTCTATTTCGGCGAGCCGCGCGGCATTCATAAAGAAGGCAATGAGCGCGTGGGCATCAACACCCAGCGGTATACCGAGTCGGAAATTGCCCGCGTGGCGCGCTCGGCGTTCGAGATGGCGCGCAAGCGCGGCAACAAGGTCTGCTCCATGGAGAAGGCCAATGTCATGGAATCGGGAATTCTGTGGCGCGACGTGGTGCAGGAAATCCATGATGCGGAATATCCCGATGTCGAGCTGAGCCACATGTATGCCGATGCCGGCGCGATGCAGCTCACCCGTTGGCCCAAACAATTCGACGTTATCGTGACCGACAACCTGTTTGGTGACCTGCTGTCCGACCTTGCCGCCATGCTGACCGGCAGCCTTGGTATGCTGCCCTCGGCCAGCCTTGGCGCGCCGATGGCGAATGGTCGGCCAAAGGCGCTGTATGAACCCGTCCACGGTTCTGCCCCCGATATTGCGGGCCAAGGCAAGGCGAACCCGATTGCCTGCATCCTCAGCTTTGCGATGGCGCTGCGCTACAGTTTCGACATGGGCGAGGAAGCCGCGCGCGTGGAAAGCGCGGTCGAAAAGGTTCTGGCTGACGGCGTGCGCACGGCGGACCTGATGGGGCCGGAAGGCGGAATGGCGGTCACGACCTCTGGCATGGGCGATGCGATCATCGCAGCATTGGACACAAGCCTGTAACACAGGCTGACCAAGAGGCCCTGGATCAAGTCCGGGGCGTGACAGCGCTCGGAAAGATCAACGGGCTCCGGACCTGATCCGGAGCCTTTTTGCTGCGCTGCCGAAAAATTACCGCGCAGCGCAGCAAAATACACGCGGTATACCATTGTGCACTGTTTACCTTGGGCGCGAAACGGCCTATGGTGCCCTCAAATTTCCAAGAGGGGCCAGACATGACCGACAAGACCACACCCGACATCATTTACACCAAGGTGGATGAGGCGCCAGAGCTTGCCTCGGCGTCGTTGCTGCCGATCATCCAGAGCTTTGCCAGCGCCGCTGGTGTCAGCGTCGGCACGAAGGATATTTCGCTGGCGGGCCGAATTCTGGCGACCTTCCCCGATTTTCTGACCGAAGATCAGCGCATTTCCGATGATCTGGCCGAACTGGGCGAGTTGGTCAAAACGCCAGAGGCGAATGTCATCAAGTTGCCGAATATCTCGGCCTCGGTCCCGCAATTGGTGGCAGCGGTGAAAGAATTGCAAAGCCAAGGCTACGCCCTGCCCGACTACCCTGAAACGCCGTCGACCGACGCGGAAAAGGAAATCCGCGCGCGCTACGACACGATCAAGGGCTCTGCCGTGAACCCGGTGCTGCGCGAGGGCAATTCCGACCGCCGCGCCGCAGCCGCCGTGAAGAAATTCGCCCAAGCCAATCCGCACCGCATGGGCAAGTGGTCCAAGGACAGCAAAACCCGCGTTGCGACCATGAGCGCGGGCGATTTCTTCGCCAACGAACGCTCTGTCACGCTGGCGCAGCCCGGTATTGCGACAATCGACCATGTGGCGCTGGACGGCACGCAAACCGTGCTGAAAGACGCCGTCAGCTACCCCGCAGGCACCGTGGTCGATGCGACCTTCATGTCGGCCAAGGCCCTAGGCGCGTTCTTGGCCGATGAGATCGGGGCAACCAAGGCAGAGGGCACGCTGTTCTCGCTGCATATGAAAGCCACGATGATGAAGGTCAGTGACCCGATCATCTTTGGCCATGCGGTCAAGGCATGGCTCGCCCCGGTTTTCGAGCAGTTCGGCGACGATATGGCCGCTTTGGGCGTGAACCCCAATTCGGGCCTTGGCGACCTTCTGGCCCGCGTGAAAGACCGCGCCGACATCATGGAAGCGATAGATACCTGCACAGCCCAACGCCCGCCCATGTATATGGTCGATAGCGACCGCGGTATCACCAACCTGCATGTGCCGTCGGACGTGATTATCGACGCGTCCATGCCCGCACTCATCCGCGCAGGCGGCAAAGGCTGGGGGCCGGACGGGGCGGAGCATGACGCCAATTGCGTCATTCCCGACAGCTCTTATGCGACGGTCTATGACGAAGCGATCCGCTTCTTCAAGGAAAACGGCGCGCTGAACCCCGCAACCGCCGGGACCGTGCAGAATATCGGCCTGATGGCGCAGAAGGCCGAGGAATACGGCAGCCACCCGACCACGTTCGAGATTCCCGCCAATGGCGTGGTGCGCATGGTGCTGGATGACGGCACGGTGCTGCATGAGCATGAGGTCGAGAAGGGCGATATCTGGCGCTCGGCCAGCGCGCGCAAAGCGCCCATCGAGGATTGGGTGAACCTTGCCATCGCACGGCAGGCAGAGACCGGCTATCGCGCGATCTTCTGGCTGGATGCGACCCGCGCACACGATGCCGAACTGATCAAGATGGTGAAACCGATTCTTGAGGCCAAAGGTGTGGCCGACAAATTCGAGATCATGGCCCCGCGCGAGGCGACCCGCGCCAGTTTGGAAACCATCACCAAGGGCGAAAACACCATCGCCATTACCGGCAATGTTCTACGCGACTACCTGACCGACTTGTTCCCGATTCTGGAGCTGGCGACCAGCGCCAAGATGCTGTCCATCGTGAAGCTGATGCAAGGCGGCGGGCTGTTTGAAACCGGCGCAGGTGGGTCCGCCCCCAAGCATGTGCAGCAATTGCAGGCCGAAAACCACCTGCGCTGGGACAGCTTGGGTGAATTCTGCGCATTGGGGGAATCGTTCAAGTTTTTGGCGGATGCCAAGGGCAACGCGAAAGCACGGGTTTTGGGCAATGCCGTGGAAGTGGCCACGCAAGGGGTGCTGGACAATGACCGCTCGCCCGGTCGCAAGGCGGGCCAGCCCGACAACCGCGACAGCCACTACTGGTTCGCGCGCTATTGGGCAGAGGCCTTGGCCGCGCAAACGGATGATGCCGATCTGGCCGCGAATTTCGCCCCCATCGCGGCAGAGCTTGCCGCGCAGGAAGCC
>JAFGVZ010000014.1 GCA_016937725.1 Paracoccaceae bacterium
CCGGAGAATTCCCGCGCGGCCATCGCGGCGGCTTTATCAGCGGGCTACGGGATAGAGATTGACCTGCAAGCCAGCGCCGATGGCGTGGCGATGGTGTTCCATGATGACCATCTGGACCGGCTGACCCGCGCCAAGGGCTTGGTCGCCGCCCGGACACGCGCAGAATTAACCCGTCTGCGCTTGCGCGGCACATCTGAACGCATCCCGACCCTGCGCGAGGTTTTGGCGCTTGTTGAGGGCCGCGTGCCCCTGCTGGTCGAAATCAAGGACCAAAGCGGCAATCTTGGCCCGGCAGATGGACGGCTGGAAGCCGACACTGCCAAAGCGCTGGCCGATTACAAAGGCCCGGTCGCGGTCATGTCCTTTAACCCGCACAGCATGGCCGCCATGACGCGGCTTGCCCCGAATATTCCGCGCGGGCTGGTCACATGTGCCTTTGCACCCGAAGACTGGCCCGACGTGCCGCCCGCGCGCCGCGCCGAGCTGGCGAGCTTGGCGGCGGTTTCGGAAACGGGGGCCAGTTTCATCTCGCATGATTGGCGGGCGCTGGGCATGGACGCGGTTGCCAAGCTGAAAGCGCAAGGCCTGCCGGTCCTATGCTGGACTATCCGCAGCCCCGCGCAAGAGGCAGAAGCGCGACAGGTCGCAGACAACATAACCTTTGAGGGTTACACCCCGTAGCGCGCCATGAACGTGGCGACTGCCCCGTCCAGCACTCGCTCAATTTCTGCATCGGTGAACGTGTATTGCACGCCGCAGATCATACGGTCGCAAATGGTCGTCTGGCAAAGTTGAAAGAACTGATCGGCGGCAAGGTCAATGTCATCCACCCGCAACACGCCGCGGGCTGTTGCATCGCGCAGATAGGCCCCGAAACAGGCGCGGCCCATTTCCGGCCCGCCTTCGTAAAACGCGCGACCAATCTCTGGAAAGCGCGGGGTCTCTGATACGCAGATCCGATACATAGCCAGAGCGAAATCCGAGGTCAGGTAATCCAGCATCCGCCGCCCCGCATCATGCAACGCACGTTCTGGCGGCAGATGGGCATCGGTCAATTCCACCGCCGACCCGGCCAGTTTCAGCATTTCGGCGCGATACATAGCGGTGAAAAGCTCGCGCTTATCAGCGAAATAGCTATAGACGGTGGCCTTGGACACGGCTGCTGCGCGCGCAATCTCGTCCATGCTGGCGCGTTCATAGCCTTGGGCCACGAACACGGCGCGCGCGCCATCAAGCACTTGGCCCACCTTGCGACCTTGCGGAATGGCAATCTCTGCCACAGTGATGTTTTCGTTTGCCATGGTCCACAGATAGGCGCTTGCGCGGCCCAAGGAAAGCAGTTCCGCTAGCAGGCGCCTATGGGCCATGTTAACAGGTTCACGATATGCTGACGATCTTTCTGGAAACCCTGCCGTTCTTTGCCCTCATCGGCCTTGGCCTTGGGGCGGCGCGGTTTGGCTTTTTCCCGCCAGAGGCGACCGGCTACCTGACGAAGTTTGTCTTTTACTTCGCGCTTTCTGCACTTTTGTTCGGCTTCTCGGCCAATCTGGGCATAGAAGAAATTTGGCAACCGCGTGTGATTGCGGCCTATCTGCTGGCCTGCCTGACGGTTTACCTTGCGGTCATATTCATTGCGTTTCTGCGCCGCGCCAGCTTGTCAGAGGCCACGATCGAAGCGCAATGCGGAATTATTGGAAATACGGGCTTTATGGGTCTGCCGATGCTGGCGCTGCTGCTGGGGCCGCAATCGGTGCCTTACATGCTCATTATCCTGTCGGTGGATCTGGTCGTCTTCTCGTCGCTGTTCACCATGATGATCACGCTGGCGCGTCAAGGCCAGATTGACCGCGCGCTGCCGCTGAAGCTGTTGGGCGCGGTGGCGCGCAACCCCATGGTGGCAGCGATGGTGCTTGGTCTGACATGGGCCAGCACCGGCATTGCCCTGCCCGCGCCCGTGAATGACACGCTGACGCTGTTGGGAGCTGCGGCAACACCGGGGGCCTTGTTCGCCATCGGTGCCTCATTGGCCGACAAACGGGTAGAACGTTTGGGCATTGTCAGTTGGCTGACCTTCGTGAAGTTGGGGCTGCACCCGGCGGTGGTGGCCCTGTTCGCGCTGGTGGTGTTCCGGCTGGACCCGGTTGCCAGCGCCGTGCTGATTGCAGGCGCGGCACTCCCGGTCGCCGGCAACGTGTTCATTTTGGCGCAACACTATAATGCGGGGCCAGCGCGCGTTTCGGCCACGATCCTTGTTTCGACCCTGATCAGCATGGCAACTATCCCACTGGTCGTTGCATGGGTCAGCACCTTCTGACAGGGTGCCACAAAAAGGGGAGCACCATGGAAACCATATCCGAAAACCGCTGCTTCGGCGGTGTCCAAGGCGTCTATCGCCATCCGTCGCACGCCACCGGCTGTGACATGACCTTTGGCCTGTTCCTACCTGCCGAGGCCGCGCTGCACCCGGTGCCGCTGCTGTGGTATCTGTCAGGGCTGACCTGCACGCATGAAAACGCCATGACCAAGGCGGGGCTACAGGCCCACGCGGCCGCGCATGGCTTGGCCGTGGTGTTTCCCGACACCAGCCCGCGCGGCGAAAGCGTGGCTGACGATGCCGCCTATGACCTTGGCCAAGGTGCGGGCTTCTATGTGAATGCCACGCAAGACCCATGGGCGCCGCATTTTCGCATGTGGGATTACATTTCTGACGAATTGCCGCGCGTGCTGTTCAACAATTTCGCGCTGGAAGAAGACCGCCAAGCCATAACCGGGCATTCCATGGGCGGGCATGGCGCGCTGACCTTGGCCATGCGGGTGAAGGGTCGCTTTGCGTCTGCCTCTGCTTTTGCGCCCATTGCCAACCCCACCGGCAGCGACTGGGGCCGCAAGCAGTTCACAGCCTATCTTGGCCCGGACGAGGGCGCTTGGGCGGACCATGATGCAACACTCCTGATGCAGGCTGATGGGTTTGACGGCGAATTGCTGATCGACCAAGGCGCATCGGACCAGTTCTTGCACCTGTTGCGCCCCGAAACCTTGGCGCAAGCCATGGCCGCAAAACGGCAAGCAGGCAGTTTCCGGATGCAGGCGGGCTACGATCACAGTTATTTCTTCGTATCCAGCTTTGCGGGCGAACACGTCGCGTTTCATGCACAAGCCTTGGCACGATAAAGATTGTCACCCCCTGACATAACCTGCAATCCGGCTTTGAAAAAAATCGGTATTCAACACGCAAAACGTGCATTAGGTGCCTTATGAATCCCGTTTTTATTGGCCCGGAAATAGAAGCACGGCTTGACTGGCTGGAACTGATTTCTGCGCTCGAAGCCGGACATAACCTGCCAAAAGCCAGCATAACCGACAGTTTCTTATACCGGGGCACAGATACACTGCTGTCGCGGGCCGCTTGGATTGACAGGTTGGGATCGCTGGTCAAAACCGCCACAATTTTTCCGGGAAATGTGAGCCTCAATATACCGAACGTAAACGGCGCCGCAGCGATCTTTTCCGACACCAGCGGCGAATTGTCCGCCTTTGTGGACTTTCATCTGCTGACCAAATGGAAAACCGCAGGCGATAGTTTGTTCGCCGCCAGTAAGCTTGCCCGGCCAAACAGTCGCAAGATTACCCTGATAGGCGCGGGCGCGGTTTCGCGCAGCATGCAGGCGGCCTATTCCGCGCTGTTTCCGCAGGCCGAGTTCACGATCTGGAACCGCAGCCCGAAAGCCGCGCAAGACATGGCGCGCAGCTTGCCACGGTGCGTTGCAAGCTTGGACCTGCAAAGTGCTGTGGCACAAGCGGACATTATCTGTTGTGCCACGATGAGCACTTCGCCGGTGTTGCAGGGCGCGTGGCTGCGACCGGGCCAGCATATTGACCTGATTGGCGCCTTTCGGCCCGATATGCGCGAGGCAGATGATACCGCCCTAAAACGCGCGGCGCTTTTCGTGGACAGCTTTGACACCACGCTTGACCATATCGGAGAGCTGAAAATACCGCTGGCGCAGGGTGTGATCGCGCGTTCGGATATTAGGGCCGATTTTTATGGCTTAGCCAATGACCGCTTTTCGCGGCCTTCCGCAGAAGCCATCACGATCTGCAAAAACGGCGGCGGCGCGCATCTGGATTTAATGACCAGCCACTACATTTTGCACAAGTGGCGTGAGTTCCAATGAATTTACTTTTGCTTGCACAATATGAAAGAATAGATCACAGCAGAGCAAAACCTAACAAATGGATGACACCATGATTGACCTAGAGACGCTTTCGCTGTCCGAGCTGAAAAAACTCCAAAAAGACGTGACAAAGGCCATAGAGACCTTTGAAGAGCGCGAAATGAAAGCCGCTGCCGCAGAAGC
>JAFGVZ010000120.1 GCA_016937725.1 Paracoccaceae bacterium
CCCAGATGCGAAAAATCCTGCGTGGCTTGGTATTTTTCATACTGGCCGGGGCGACACACCGACACGTTAACGTCCGCCCGCAGGTTGCCGTTCTGCATGTTGCCGTCGCAGGTGCCCAGATACCGCAAGATCTGGCGCAACTTGCCGACATAGGCGGCGGCTTCTTCAGGCCCGCGAATATCGGGGCGGCTCACAATCTCCATCAGCGCCACGCCGGTGCGGTTCAAGTCCACAAACGACATGTTCGGGTCCATATCATGGATGGATTTGCCCGCATCCTGCTCGACATGAATACGCTCGATCCGCACCAAACGGGCCACACCCGCGCCCATATCGACCAGCACTTCGCCTTCGCCCACCAGCGGGTGATAAAGCTGGCTGATCTGGTATCCCTGCGGCAAGTCGGGGTAGAAATAGTTTTTGCGATCGAAGGCGCTGACAAGGTTGATCTGCGCTTTCAGCCCCAACCCGGTGCGCACGGCCTGTTCGATGCAATATTCATTGACCACCGGCAACATGCCCGGCATGGCGGCATCGACAAAGGCCACGTTCGAATTTGGTTCGGCCCCGAACCGGGTGGACGCCCCGGAAAACAGCTTTGCCTGACTTGCGACCTGAGCATGAATTTCCATCCCGATCACCAGTTCCCAATCGCCGGTCGCGCCCGAAATGATCTTGGGTTTGGGGGAATCGTAGGTCAGGTCTAGCATGGGCCACACTCTCGCAAGGTCAGTCTTTGCTGCGTTCTAGTGCAAATGCCCGCCAAGGGGAAATGGGTTTTCACACCTTTCCATGTCGGCGGAACCCCGCCGCCCGGAAACCGGCCAGCTTGCCAAATCCGCCGCACAAGGCGCATAGGGCGCGCGGGGCCACAGAATTGGCTTCGTTACCTTCGGACATCAGAATGCGTTTTCCTGCCCTTTCCGCCCTTGTGGCACTTGCCATTGCCGCTGGCTGCACCCCGGCCGCAACGTCACAAGCCGTGCCAGAGATTGCCGCGCGCTGGGACCATAGGCCCGAGGCCGCACGCTGGACCGCTGCGCAATACACAGCCCTAGGCAATGATGGTCGCGCAATGATCGAGACCGTGCCCGCAGATATCGATGCCTTCTGCCCCGGCTATGCCGAGGCCGATGAAAGCGGGCGCAAGGCGTTCTGGATCGGTCTGTTTTCCGGGCTGGCTTTCTATGAGAGCACATGGCGGCCCGACGCGGCGGGCGCGGGCGGGCGGTATCGCGGCTTGTTGCAGATCTGGCCGACCTCGGCGGAATTTTATGGCTGCGACCTGTCGCACCCAAAGGGGCTGTATGACGGGGCAACGAATTTGCGCTGCGCTGTGCGTATTGCAGCCCAAGCGGTCGAGCGCGATGGTGTTGTTGCCGGCAACCCCGGCGATTGGGGCGGCGTGGCCGCAGATTGGCCGCCGCTGCGCGATGCGTCCAAGCGCCGCGATATCGCGGCCTACACAAGGTCCCTGCCTGCCTGCCAAAGTTAAGGCGTTCACCCTTTGCTAACCCATCTTTGCCAAGATGGCCCGGAACGGGTGGAATCTGGCAATATGGAACTGACAAAGGTGCAACAGGGCGAGGACGCAACCGACCCGCTACTTCGAATGGCGCGGCGCAATCGCGTCAAAGCGGCGCGACAGGGGGCCAGTTTTCAGGCCGCCCTGTCGCAAGCTTTTGGCCGGATGTGCGCAGCCTATCCAGGGCTGGACGGGACGGTGACACAGGTCAACCGCAGGCGCATCTCACTGGCGGAACTGGTAGACTTGACTGAACCGGGCATGTTTCTTGCGCTATTGGAAGGGCCGGGCGATGCGATGGGCATGGTCTGGCTTTGCCCTGTCACGCTCGCGGCCTTGATTGAAGCGCAAACAACCGGGCAGGTTTTGCCCAGCGCGCCTTCTGCGGCGCCCGTGCGGTTGCCCACGCGGACTGACGCAGCGCTGGTCGCCCCGATGATCGATTCGTTCCTGCACCAGATGTCGCAGCGCTGCGCCGAACTGCCAGAGGCTGACAGTGTCAGCGGCTACCTCTACGGCTCGTTTCTGGACGATAGGCGCCCCATCGGCGTGGTGCTGGACGATGTCGAATATGAGATCTTCAGCTTGCAGGTTGCTTTGGCGCAGGGCCGCGTCAGCGGCACATGGACGCTGGTTGTGCCGCGCCCCGCACCCGCCACCGCAATGGACCTGCCCGAAACGGCAGATTGGGAAAACCGCCTAGCGCATGCGGTCGAAAACAGCCCGGTCCGCCTGAATGCGGTTCTGTGCCATTTCAAACTGACATTGAACGAGGCGCTGGCGCTGACCAAAGGCGATGTGCTGCGCGTGCCTGACAGTGCTCTCGAAACCCTTGGCCTGGCGGCAAAGGGCGGGGCGCAGATTGCAAGCGGGCGGTTGGGGCAAGCGCGCGGGTTTCGTGCGGTGCGGCTGATCACAGATCCAGAACCAAACCTGCGCAACGATGCATTTGCCGTGCCCACGCTGCGGCTGTCAAAACGCACCGCAGAGCAGCAAATAAAGCCCCCCGATGCGCCCGACACCGCACCAGCGGTTCCGTCAGATACCCAAGAAAACTGACGGGCCGCGCGGTTTCCCGCACGGCCCGTGATGGCCTTGCCAAACGGCGCGTTACTGGTTGCTTAAATGCTCCAACATGGGGCGAAACGGCTCTAGATTGTAGCCATATCGCGCAGGCACCGCGATCAACTCATCGACCGGGCGCGCGGCGGCTTGCGACATGGCCCAGACGATGGACGATCGGTTACCAGAGGCGCAATAGGCCAAGATTGGCCCCGGCTGCCCCGCAATCGCGGCACCCTGCGTGCTGACATTTTCCGGCGTGATCGCGCCGCCCACTACGGGGTTGACTACAAAGGTCATCCCCGCCGCTTCGACTGCCGCGCGAATAGCGTCGGCCTGAAACTCTGGCGGCACCTCGCCATCGGGGCGATTGCAGATCACGGTCTTGAAACCGGCGGCGGCAATCTCGGTCGCCTCTTCCGCTGCAATCTGCGGCGACACGGCATAGCCGTCGGTCAACGGACGGATGTCCATAGGTCTCTCCTTTGGGTCAGGCGGCGGCGACTTGGTCGATCCGGGCGCGAATGGGGTTGGCAACCAACATACCCCCAACCATGGCAAGGATAAAGACGATCCCGCCCGTGCCGCCCCAGCTGAGCGACGCAATCGCCGGGCCGGGGCAAAGGCCCACCAAACCCCAACCCGCGCCGAACAGAACCGAGCCGATCACAAGGTTATGCCCCAGTTTTGGTTCTGGCGGAGCTGGGAACGCCGTGCCCACCAAAGATTGCGCGCGGCGGGTGGTGATATACCACGCCAGTGCCATGGGCAGGATCGCCCCACCCAGAACGAAGGCCAAGGTCGGGTCCCAATCGCCGAACACATCCAGCCAGCCTTGAACCTTGGTCGTGTCGGTCATGCCAGAGACAAGCAACCCGGCCCCGAAAAGCCCGCCAGAGACAGCGGCAAGAATCGAACGCAACATCAGATCACCCCCAGAACATGACGAAACAGCACCATCGCGATGCCACCAGCCAGCAAATAGAAAACGGTCGCCACGATACCCCGCAACGAGAAGCGCGAAATGCCACACACCCCGTGGCCAGAGGTGCACCCATTCGCCAGACGCGTGCCAATGCCCACCAGCAGGCCCGCGGCAACCACCAAGACAAGGTTGTCGGAGATATGTGTTTCCACCTCGACATTATACAGCGGCAGCATCAGCGCGGGCACAACCACCAGTGCCGCCAGAAATGCCGCGCGTTCCTGCCAGTTCGACAGCCCGCTGCGATCGACAAGCCCGCCGATAATGCCGCTGGCGCCCATGATCTTGCCATTTCCCAAAAGGAAAACGGCCCCCGCCAAGCCAATCATAAGGCCCCCAACGAGGCCCCATACCCAATCCATTTCAATCATTTCGGTTTCCTGTTCGCGACTTCAGGGGCGTGCAGACATGGCCCGCACGCCAGTTGGTGATCTTGTCAGATCAGAGTTTGTTGACCGGCACTTTCAGATAGACGGTGCCGTTGTCTTCCGGCTCGGGCATTTGGCCCGCGCGCATATTCACCTGCAAGGACGGCACGATCAGCTTGGGCATGCCCAGCTTTGCATCGCGCGTGGTGCGCATGGCGATGAAATCCTCGCGCGATTTGCCGCTACCAACATGGACATTCGCCGCTTTCTGCGCGCCAACCGTGGTTTCCCATGCGTAGTGGTCACGGCCTTCAGCCTTGTAATCATGGCCCACGAAGATGCGTGTCTCTTCTGGCAGCGCCAAAATCTTCTGCACGCTTTCCCACATCGTTTCGGCAGACCCGCCGGGAAAATCACAACGCGCGGTGCCAAAATCGGGCATGAACAGCGTATCGCCCACGAAAGCCGCGTCGCCAATCACATAGGTCAGGCAGGCGGGGGTGTGGCCGGGCGTGTGCAGCACATCGACGCGCAGCTGCCCGATATGAATGCTGTCACCATCGCTAAACAATTGGTCGAACTGGCTGCCATCGCGCTGGAATTCGGTGCCTTCGTTAAAGACCTTGCCGAAGGTATCTTGTACGATCGTAATGTTATGGCCAATCCCGATCTTGCCGCCCAGCTTTTCTTGCAGATAGGGCGCGGCAGACAGGTGGTCGGCATGGACATGCGTTTCCAGCAACCATTCCACGCGGTAGCCCTTGTCTTGCACAAAGGCGATGACAGCATCCGCCGAGGACGTATCGGTGCGGCCAGAGGCATAGTCGAAATCCAGCACCGAATCGATGATCGCGCAAGACGACCCAGCCGGATCGCGCACGACATAGGTAATGGTGTTGGTGGCTTCATCGAAGAAAGACGTGACTTCGGGTTTCATGCTGACATCTCCAGTCTGGTTTCAGCAAATATAGGGTAAGTAAAATACATTGCAATAATCGAATGTATTTTATCTGCGCCGAACCCGCGACTGCGTTTTACGCGCTTGCAGCAAAGAGCGCGGCGGTTTTCGCAAAGAAATCGTCGCGCACCCCGGCGCGCTCGATCAGCACCTCGTGCAACGCGCCGTCATATTCCACCAATTGCCCGCCCGGCCATGAGGCCATGCGCTGCCGAATGGCGGTTTGGCTGACAATCTGGTCCGCCGTGCCAAATCCGCACAGCGCTGGCAGGTTGGGTGCATCAAGCTGCTGAAGTGCCTGCATTTCACGCAAGGCTGCGGCCAGCCAGCGGATAGAGGGCGCGCCAAGCCGCAACTCGGGATGCGCGCGAAGCTGGGCCTGCGCATGGGCATAGGCCACGGCGTCGCGGGTCAGTTCATTGCGCTCGAAAGGGAAGTTCCAAAGCTCGAATTCCTCGCCCGCGCCCGGCACTTCCATCGTGTCTTGCTTCAAGGCGCGCAGGAACGCAGCCAAGGGGGCCACGGCCGCAACCGTTGCACGTGGCAGGGTCAGCCCCCACATCGGCGCGCTGAACGACACGGCGCGGATGCCCAGACCGTTGATCAGCGCACGCAAGGCAATGCACCCGCCCATCGAATGAGCCAGCACGAAACGTGGCGCCACGCCTTGCGCGGCAAGCCACGCCCAGAAGGCGCGCACATCCTTCTGGTAATCCGCGAAATCCGGCACGTCGCCGCGCAAGGGCGCATCTGGCAACCGATCTGACAGGCCCTGACCGCGCCAATCTATGACCGCCACGTCAAAACCGCGTCCGACCAGTTCGGTCACGGTGCTCCCGTATTTCTCGACCATCTCGGTCCGACCGGGAAAGACCGCGACCAAAGGGGCGTCACCCCTGCCCCAGCGCGCGGCGCGCAGCCGCACACCGTCACTGGCTGTCAGCCATTCCACGCTGGCGGGCGGAGGCGCGCCCGCAATATCGGCGTGAAAAGGAGCGCTCAACTCAGCGCGCTGCCCAACTTCATCGCAGCCCCCATGCTGCCCTCGATCTTCAGGTTGCCCGACATGAAGGCCATGGTCGGGTTGACGCTTCCGTCCAGAATACCCCGGAACGTGTCGACACTGGCAATCATGGTCACATCGGCCTCGTCATCGCCTTCGCGCACGCCATCGGAATCGACCATGATGGACCCTTCGCCCTCGATCTGAAATTTCGCGGTGCCGTCGTAACCGCCGCCCAGCTTTTCGCTCAGGGCCTTGATGGCGTGGTCCAGAATGTCGCTCATGTGAATACTCCGAATTTGTGATCGTTGCGCGCTGGATTCGCAGCGCGGTTGCGTTACACTTTCACTATGACGGTTCGGATATCCATACTCAATCTTGTCGTGGCGGCAGCGCTTTTGGGCGCGGCGCCGATCCATGCACAGGACGGGCCAACGGACGACCCGCAAGTTTTGTTGGAGCGCTTGGCAGACCCGACGCAAGAACGTTGGCAACGGATCGAACGGCAGATCACACGTATTTGGTCGCGCTCTGGCTCTGCCAGTGTGGATTTGATGCTGCAACGTGGCCGTGATGCGATGCGCGAGGGCCAGACTGATGCGGCGATTGACCACTTCTCTGCCGTGATCGACCACGCGCCCGAATTTGCCGAAGGCTGGCACGCCCGCGCGACAGCGTGGTTCATGGCCGGGCGTCTGGGTCTTGCGCTGGCAGATCTCGAATATGCGCTGGCGCTGAACCCCCAGCATTTTCTGGCCATGATGGGACTGGGGCGCATTCTGGAAGATTTCGGCCATCCTGACCGCGCGCTGGAAGTCATGCAGCGCGTGCAAGCTATACATCCGCACCGCGACGACGTAAAAGCCGCCGTGGAACGATTGGATAAGGCTGTGCAGGGCGTCAGGCTCTGACATCGCGAAGGGGCAAGGCCCATGAACATGCGCGCGAATGCGCGGGTGGTGGCGGTTCTGGGACCGACGAACACCGGCAAGACCCATTACGCGATAGAGCGCATGCTAGCGCATCGCACTGGCGTTATCGGCCTGCCGCTGCGCCTGCTGGCGCGAGAGGTCTATGACCGCATAAAAGCCCTACGCGGCCCCGATTGCGTGGCGCTGGTGACGGGCGAAGAACGTATCATCCCCGACCGCACGCAATATTGGGTCTGCACGGTCGAGGCGATGCCGCTAGAGATTGGGGCCGATTTCGTCGCCATCGACGAAATCCAGCTATGCGCCGACCCGGATCGCGGTCATGTCTTTACCGAACGCCTGCTTCACGCGCGCGGCTTGCATGAAACCCTGTTCATGGGGTCAGACACGATGCGCAGCGCAATCGCGGCACTGGTGCCCGGAGTGCAGTTCAACCGCCGCGAGCGGATGTCGAAACTCAGCTATACAGGTTCGAAAAAGCTAAGCCGGATGCCCGCGCGCAGCGCCATCGTGGGCTTCAGTGTTGAAAATGTCTATGCCATTGCCGAACTGATCCGCCGCCAAAAGGGAGGCTGCGCCGTCGTTATGGGCGCGCTCAGCCCTCGCACACGCAATGCGCAGGTGGAACTCTATCAAAATGGCGATGTAGATTACTTGGTGGCGACAGATGCCATCGGGATGGGCCTGAACCTGGACATTAAGCACGTCGCCTTTTCTGCCACCCGCAAATTCGACGGGCGGCGCATGCGGGTGCTGAACCCCGACGAACTGGCCCAGATCGCGGGCCGCGCGGGGCGCTATCAGAATGACGGGTTCTTCGGTGTAACAGGCGAAGCGTCCCCGCTGGACGACGAGGTGATCGAAGCGATCGAGAACCACCAATTCCTGCCCGTGCGCAAATTGCAATGGCGCAACACCAAGCTGGAATTCGGCTCGCCTAAACGGCTGCTTGATTCGCTGGAATTGCATACGAATAACGACTGGCTGACGCGCGCGCGCGACGCCGATGATGTGGTCGCACTGAAAAACCTGCTGGTTCTGCCCGAAGTGCAGGACCGCTTGCGCGACCCGCGCGATCTGCGGCTTTTATGGGATGTGTGCCGCATTCCCGATTTTCGCGGCATCTCTCCGACCGAACATGCGTCGCTTCTGGGCCGCGTTTTCGAGTTTTTGCACGGCCCCGGTCGGATTGACCCGGATTGGCTGGCGCGCAGCATCCAGCGCATAGACCGCACCGAGGGTGACATTGACGCGCTGTCGAAACGGCTGGCCTATATCCGCACATGGACCTATATCGCGCAACGCAAGGCTTGGGTTGATGATGAAAAGCATTGGCGCGAGGCCACGCGCGCTGTAGAAGACCGCCTGTCGGACGCGTTGCACACGCGTCTGACGCAAAGATTTGTTGACCGGCGCACATCCGTGCTGCTGCGCCGGTTGAAGCAGAAGGAGAGCCTTGTGGCCGATGTGAACGACAAGGGCGAAGTGACGGTAGAGGGCGAGCTGATTGGCCGCCTTGAAGGGTTCCGCTTCAAGCAGGACAAAACCGCGAGCCCGGACGAGGCGAAGACGCTGCGCCAAGCCTCTATTGCGGCGCTTGTGCCGCTGTTCCATCTGCGCGCCGACACATTCTATAACGCCCCCGATACGGAATTCGATTTCACCGAACAGGGCGGCCTGATGTGGGGCAATTCCGCCGTTGGCAAGCTGGTGCGGTCGGAAGATGCGCTGCGCCCGCAGGTTGACGCCTTCGTCGATGACGAAGCTGGCCCCGATGTAGCCGATAAAGTGCGCCGCCGCTTGCAGCATTTCATCGACCGCAAGATCGCGGCGTTGTTTGAGCCTTTGCTGAACATGTCACGCGACGAAACATTGTCGGGTTTGGCGCGCGGCATTGCCTTCCAGATGGTCGAGGCGATGGGCGTTATCCCGCGCGCCCAGATCGCAAATGACATCAAGGCGCTGGATCAAGATGCGCGCGGCATGTTGCGCAAGCACGGCGTGCGCTTTGGTCAATTCACCATTTTCCTGCCACTGCTGCTGAAACCCGCGCCCACGCGGTTGCGTCTGGTCTTGCGCTCTCTGCATGAAGGGCTGGACGAATTCCCCGAAAGCCCGCCCCCCGGCCTTGTGACTATTCCGCACCTGACGGAAGTGCCAACAGCGCATTACACGATGGCAGGTTATCACCCGGCAGGCGCACGGGCGATCCGCATCGACATGCTGGAACGCTTGGCCGACCTGCTACGCGCCTGCGATAGCCGAGGGGGCTTCGAGGCGACGCCAGATATGCTGTCGATCACCGGCACCACGCTGGAGCAATTCGCAGACCTTATGCAAGGCCTGGGCTATGCCGCCGAAAAGGGCACGCGAGAGAAGGCGAAACCTGTCGTAGAGGCGCCGGTTGATGCAGGAACCGAACAAACGACGGCAGCAGATTCAAGCGGTGCGGAAGATGCACCTGCCGAAGTTGCGCCCGTCGCGGTTGAGCCCGCCGAAACTGCGCCAGCCGACGCCCCCCCAGCCGAGGTCGAAAACACCCAACCCGCCGATGCGGATACGCTGGAAGTGTTCTATACCTTCACATGGGCCCCGCGGCCGCGCCGCGACACAAACCGCCCCGCGCGCAAGCCCGAGGGCGAAGCCCGTGGCCCGCGCAAGGCTGCGAAAGGTGGCAAGCCCAAAGGCGACGGCCGCAAGGGTGGCAAAGGCGATGGCCGCAAGCCAGAGCGCGACAACCGCCCGCCACGGCCAGAGCCAAAACCCCAACGCATTGACCCCGACAACCCATTCGCCGCTGCCCTTGCAGGGTTCAAAGCCAAGGATTAAATCTGAAAAAGTTGGTCGGGAGCGGTTTCAATGTCAGAACACGTCACCAAGATTACGCCAAAAGAGGCGGTTCAGAAAGCTTACGAGTATTTTGATGATTTGATGGAGGGGCGCGCGCACCTCAATCACCGACTACTTGAGGGTGTTCGATTTGATGAACATGAAAAGACATGGGACGTAACCATCGGCTTTGACATTGGCCGCGAAAAAAAGACTGGAGCGCAAATTGATTTCTTGCGCAGTGAGCGCGAACCCATCCGTGAGTTCAGACTCGTCAAGGTTAAAGCAGATGACGGTAGTTTCATTTCGATGGACAACGTTTGGCACGGCTAGTCCTTGATACTAACCTTTTGGTTTTGCTTATTGTTGGCTCCGCAGATATCAAAAAAGTGGGCGGAAGACGTCTACAACAGTTTTCAGTAAAACACTTCATAACCTTGGTCGAAATCGTGGAGCGGCATAAGGTTCACGTATCCACACCCAATATTTTGACAGAGGCATCCAACTTGTTAGGTTCCGGCCAACAAGAGCTAGCTCGTGGCGCTTCGGCGCGTTTGGCACACTACATTGCCAGACTCGATGAGATCTACGAGCCAAGTCGCCTGCTTCTGAATAGTGAAATTTACGCAAAACATGGATTGGCAGACGCGAGCTTTGCAGCTCTTGCTTTCAAAGGTGAACGAGGGCTGACAGTCGACGGGCCGCTGTATGGCATGATGACGGGATATGGCATCCCCGTCGAAAACTTTACTCATTTAATGTCGTATGACTGAGCGCCAGGACTATAGCACCATGCGCGTGGACAAATGGCTGTGGCATGCCCGCTTCGCCAAAACGCGCACGGTTGCGGCGGAGCTGGTCAAGGCGGGTCTACGCCTGAATGGCACGCGCATCGCCAAACCGGCGGCACAGGTCGGACTGGGCGACGTGCTGACTTTCGCCATCGGCCCGCGCGTTCGCGTGGTCAAGGTGCTGGCCTTGGGCACCCGGCGCGGCCCTGCGCCCGAAGCCCAAGCGCTTTACGATGACCTGTCGCCACCCCCGCCGCCACCAGATTTATCGGCGCCCAAAGCCTCTGGCCCGCGCCCGGATAAACGCGACCGCCGCCGTTTTGCCGCACCTGCACCAGATCGGCTTGATTGATCCGGGTCACGGGTTTATGTCAACTTCACGCGACAGGTTCGCCCGCATGACAAATAGAAGGTATCGTCCCCATGACCTATGTGGTGATCGACAATTGCATCGCCTGCAAATACACCGATTGTGTTGAAGTATGCCCGGTGGATTGCTTCTATGAGGGCGAGAATATGCTGGTTATCCATCCGGATGAGTGCATTGACTGCGGTGTATGCGAACCCGAATGCCCTGCTGATGCCATCCGCCCCGACACCGAGCCGGACATGGACGAGTGGGTAGAGTTCAACCGGAAATATTCAGAAAAATGGCCGGTCATTATTACCAAGAAAGACCCGTTGCCAGATGCCGAAGCGCGCGACGGGGAAACTGACAAGCGAGAGAAATATTTCTCCGAAGCCCCCGGCGAAGGCGGCTAATACGGCCCTAATCATACAGGCGTGTAACGGATCTATTGCCAAGCTGCTTGGTTTTGCGGCGTTTTTGTGATATAGAATCGGATAATATGAACACGCTCTGCATCGGCGGTCTTGCCAATCGCCGTTTTTTTGTCGCCAACGCCTAGATGCTTCAGGGACTTGCTGTTCCTGTTGCAAACTTGTGCGCCATGCGTCCGGGGCCTAGTGGGGAAAACCAGTATGACAAAAACGAAAAAATCCGAGTTTCGCGCGAATGAATACGTGGTCTATCCAGCCCATGGGGTTGGCCAGATCGTGTCGATCGAAGAACAGGAAATCGCGGGGCTGAAGCTCGAGCTTTTCGTTATCTCGTTCGAGAAAGAGAAGATGACTCTTCGTGTGCCGACCAATAAGGCGGTTACCGTGGGCATGCGCTCGCTCTCGTCGCCCGAGATCGTCGACAAGGCGCTTGCCACGTTGAAGGGCAAGGCCCGTGTGAAGCGGGCCATGTGGTCGCGCCGTGCGCAGGAATATGAGCAGAAGATCAATTCCGGCGACCTGCTGGCGATTGCCGAAGTGGTGCGCGACCTGCACCGCAGCGACGATCAGCGCGAGCAATCCTATTCCGAGCGTCAGCTGTATGAGGCCGCGCTGGAACGCCTGACCCGCGAAGTTGCCGCCGTTGCCGGTGGTGACGAAGTGATCGCACAGAAGCAGGTCAACGACGTTTTGGTGTCTCGCGCCGCTTAAGGCCACCCGCCTGACCAAACAAACGCCCGCACCCATCCGTGCGGGCGTTTTGCGTGGTCGGGTGGGCTTGTCTTAGGCCATCTGACTGGACTAAACACGCGCAACGCAGTCAAACTCTCGGAGATCGCAATGGCAGGCCATTCCAAATGGGCCAATATCCAGCACCGCAAGGGCCGTCAGGACGCGGTGCGCGCAAAGCTGTTTTCCAAACTATCCAAGGAAATCACCGTTGCCGCCAAAATGGGCGACCCGGACCCTGACAAGAATCCGCGTCTGCGCCTTGCGGTAAAAGAGGCCAAATCCGTCTCTATGCCCAAGGACAATATCGAACGCGCGATCAAGAAATCGCAGGGTGGTGATGCCGAAAGCTACGACGAAATCCGCTACGAGGGCTATGGCCCCGGCGGCGTGGCCGTAATTGTCGAGGCGATGACGGATAATCGTAACCGAACAGCCTCTAACGTGCGGTCGACCTTTTCCAAGAATGGCGGCAATCTGGGCGAAACCGGATCGGTGGCTTTCATGTTCGACCGGATGGGCCGGATCGTCTACCCCGCCAGCGTGGGCGATGCCGACAGCGTCATGCTGGCCGCAATCGACGCAGGCGCAGAGGATGTGGAAAGCACCGATGAAGAACATGTCATCTGGTGCGCCGATACCGACCTGAACGCAGTGTCGACCGCGCTGGAAGAGGCTTTGGGCGAAGCGGACAGCACCAAACTGGTCTGGAAACCGCAAACCACGACAGAACTGGATCTGGAGGGTGCGCGGTCGCTGATGAAACTGATCGACGCGCTGGAAGACGATGATGACGTCCAGAACGTGACCGCGAATTTCGAGGTCTCGGACGATGTTATGGCCGAGCTATAAGCCTTGGAGGTGCCGGTCAGGTGGCTGGCACCGCACGCTTTGCCTGTTTGCGCAACACGGCCTCGCGCCATGTAATGAACAGGACCGACGCCATGATGACCATGCCGCCCAGCACCACGAACAGGTCCACCGGTTCGGCAAAGACAATGGCCCCGACCAGCACCGCCCAAACGAGTTGAAGAAATGTCACCGGCTGTGTGACGGTGACAGGGGCCGCTGCGAAAGCGCGGGTCATGGTGTAATGCCCCGCCGTGGCAAAGGCCGCCACACATAGCAACCCCAAAAGCTGCGCGCCCGTGGGCGGAACCCAAACGGCATAGGCCAAGGGGGCCAGAACCACGGTCACCGCGACCGACAGCATGGCAACGACAACGCTGGCGGATACCTGCCCACTCATCCGCTTGGCCATGAGGTAAGAGGCCCCGAAAAAGAGTGCCGTGCCCAACATCGCCAGATGACCGCTCGACACTTCGCGCAGGCCGGGACGTAATATAATCAGCGCGCCGAAAAATGCCACGAACACTGCCAGAACCCGTCGCATGGCCAATTTCTCACCCAGAAACAGCGCCGCACCCAGTGTGACATAGATGGGCGTCAGGTAATTCATGGCCGTGACCTCTGCCAAGGGTATCTTGGTCATGGCATAAAACCACAGCGCAACGCCCAACCCATGGATTACGCCACGCGCAGCGAAAAAGCCAAGCGCCCCGCGCGACGGGCGAATGCTGCGCAAAGCAGGCCACATCGGGATCAGGAAGACCAACCCCAGCAAATACCGCAAAAAGGCTTGCTGCGCGGCAGGAAGGTCATCGCCCAGGTATTTGACCAACGCCGTGACCGCGACAAAGCACAAGCCCGTCAGGAACATCCAGAACATGCCCACCAGCGGGCGCGAGTCGGGCGCGGTATTTACCATGTGTAACAAATTGCACGCACTGCGCGCCCGTGCAAGCGTTGTGGCAAACGCCCTATCCTTTCAGCGCCAACGGCAGACCCGCCGCAATAAAGCGAACGCGTGTTGCCATAGCGGCAATACGCTGGTTCAACCGGCCTGCCTCGTCGCGGAACTGCCGCGCCAGCGCATTATCTGGCACAATGCCAAGGCCCACCTCGTTTGCCACCAGCCAGATCGGGCCGTGACGGTTGGAAAGCGCTGCTTCCAACGCAGCGTATTCGGCGTGCAGATCATGCTCGGCCAGCAAATGATTGGTCAGCCATAAGGTCAGGCAATCAACCAAAACCGGCGCGTCACTCGGCAGCGCGCTCAGGCAATCGGCCACACGGAATGGCACTTCATGCGTAATCCAACCCTGGACACGGTCGACCCTGTGCTGACCAATGCGCGCGCGCATCTCATCGTCAAAGGCCTGTGCGGTGGCAATGTAGTGCCACGGGCCTAGGCACGCTGTGACCTCTGCCTCTGCAAAGCGGCTTTTGCCCGACCGCGCACCGCCCAGGACAAGGGTCAGATCATGCGGCATGGAAGATGTTTGGTTCAGAGCGCAACCAACCTCCAAAGTTCAGGGTCGATTGCCATGCGCTGTCCCCCTCTGTGAGCTGCCGCGCGCATTTTATGACCCCGTGATGCGTGACGACCAGCACCTTTTGCCCCGCATGCGCCCGCAAAGCGGTCAAAGCCCGGTCGCGCAACTGCGCCACGGATTCGCCCCCATGGGGCCGGGCGTGAAGCAGGTCCGCGGCCCAGGCATCTAATTCAGCGCGCGGCAGGTCGGACCACAAACGGCCTTCCCAAGCGCCAAAATCCATCTCGCGCAAGCGCAGATCGGTTACCACAGGCAGATTGCGCGCGGCGGCGATTGCCTGCGCAAGCAGTTTGCAACGTTGCAAGGGCGAGGTGACGATGCGTGTGATCGGTGGCAAGTCATTGGCCAAAGCAGCAGCATGCGCCGCGAAACAAGCCGCCGGGGGAAGGTCCAGCCGCCCATAGCACAGACCCTCTGGCGCATCTGGGCGCGTATGGCGCAGCAAGATCATGCCCATGCCGCCGCCCCCAGCAAGCACCCCGTCAGGCAGACGACTTGCAGCGCGCCCAGCGTATCGCCGGTATCGCCACCCAATCGGCGCAGCGTCCAGCGTCGCCATGCAAGTGCCGTGACCAAACCGACAGCAAGTGAACTCAGCACGCCACCTGCGCCAATGACCAGCGCGGCCAGCAAGACGGCGGCGCCACAACTTGCCAACGTCAATGCCCATCCCGCGGTCCCCAAGGGCAGATCAAGGCCAACACCCGCGCCCTTGTCGCGCAGATAGCGACCTTGGCCAAGCGCATGGGCCATCATCGCACGGCTAAGCGTGTGGCCGACCAGTAAGCCACCCGCGCCCACCGCGACAGGGGTGGTCGCCAGCGCAACAGCCTGAAGCGCCAGCGCAACGCCCAGACCCAGCGCGCCGTAGCTGCCGATTTGACTGTCACGCATGATCTCTAGCGCGCGGGCGCGATCACGCCCGCCGCCCAAGCCGTCCAGACTATCGGCCAAACCATCCTCATGCAGCGCGCCGGTGATTGCCAGCGCACAGGCCAGCATGATGACAGCGGCCAGCGCTTGCGGCCAAATCATATTCAAGCCCCAGTAAAGCGCGGCAAGCACGCCCCCAACCACCAGCCCGACCAAGGCGAAGTGCTGCGGCACGCGTGCCCAGCGCGCAGGCGTGTAGCCATGCGCGGGCAACGGCAGGCGCGTCAGGAATTGCGCCGCCAACACGGCAGAGGCAAACAAGTCGCGCATCGCTTAACCCTGCGACACGCCCGCGCTGTCGAAACTGGCCATGTCGCACAGCATGGCGCTTGCAGCCTTCACCAACGGCCATGCCAACAAGGCCCCGGTCCCCTCTCCTAGGCGCATGTCCAACTCCAGCAATGGGTCGGCACCCAGCCATTCCAGCAAGGCGCGATGCCCCGCCTCCTGGCTGCGGTGGCAGAACACCAGCGCGGGGCGAATATGCGGCGCACGCGCAAGGGCCGCGGCGGCAGAAGCTGTGGCGATGAAACCGTCGACCAGCACAATCCGACCATCCTCGGCGGCCGCTTGCATGGCACCCGCCATCATGGCCATTTCAAACCCTGCATATTCCATCAAAGCCTGATCTGCGAAAAGCAGGGGCGCGGTGCGCGCGGCGGCTTGGGCCAGAATGGCTTTCTTGCGGGCAAGTCCTGCGTCATCCACACCGGTGCCACGCCCGACCAGATCGTCCAGCGCGAGCCCAGAAAGCTTATGCGCGACCAGACTTGCGCTGGCCGTGTTGCCGATGCCCATCTCTCCGAAAGCAAGCGCATCGGCGGGCGTTTGAGCGACAATCTCGGCCCCCGCTGCCAAAGCGTATTGCAGTTGCGCTTCGGTCATTGCCGGACCATGCAGACTGCTTTGCGTGCCTGCACCAACACGCCGAGAGATGAGGCCGGGCATCATCAGCGCTTCGCCGCCGACACCAGCATCAACCACATGCACGGAAACGTTTTGGCTGCGGGCAAAGACATTTGCCGCAGCACCGCCGGCCAGGAAATTCAGCACCATCTGCTGCGTCACTTCCGGGGGAAAAGCAGACACCCCTTCGCGGGCTATGCCATGATCGGCAGCAAAGATCACCAAGTCGCATGTCTCTATCCGGGGGGTAAGAGTGTTGCGAAAGCGCGCAAGTTGCGCCGCGAGCGTCTCTATCTGGCCCAGCGCTCCAAGCGGTTTGGTTTTATTGTCGATAAAGGCCTGAATTTCCGCGTCTGATAGCCGATGTGGATTGCTGGTCATGAGTGGCCCTTTCCGTGATGCTTGGACAGGGTTTACCCGTCTGCGACGGTAATGCAATTCATTTCCGCGCCGCCGTTCAGGCCGCTTCGCTCAGCTTGCGCACTTGCTCGTTCACAAGTTGGGTAAATTCCGACAACGAGAATGGCTTGCCGATAAAAACCGCTTTGCCAAAGCTCGATTGTGCGGCGACGCGGCTATCCTCGGCATAGCCAGACATGAAAACGATCGGCGTATCGGGGAAGCGATCACGAATTTCCGCGACCCAGGCCGGGCCATCCAACCCCGGCATGATCACGTCGGTCACGAACACATCCGGTCGGACAGTCGGGTCACTGAGGATTTTCAGCGCCGCTTCGCCGCAATCGGCTTCCAACACGCGGTGGCCCTGAAGCTGAAGCGCACGCGCTGCGAAGGAGCGCACCGGGGCTTCATCCTCGACCAGCAAGATTGTGCTGCGCGCAACCGTGGACACGTTGGTTTTGGGCGCAATCACAGGCTTGGCGGGCGTGTCCGACGCCGCCTGCGCAGCAAAGTAAATCGAGAAGGTTGTCCCCTGCCCTTCTTCGCTATCCACAAAGATAAAGCCGCCAGATTGCTTGATAATTCCGTAAACGGTTGACAGGCCCAAACCCGTCCCCTCGCCCTGCCGCTTCGTGCTGAAAAACGGGTCAAACACTTTCGACAATACAGCAGGGGCCATGCCAACCCCCTCATCGCGCACCCGAATGACCGCGTAATTTCCTGGTGGAACTGTCGCGCGATCACGGGACAGGCCATTTGGCAGGCTGCAATGCTCGGTTTCGATCACGACTTCGCCGCCCATCGGCATGGCGTCTCGTGCGTTGACCACAAGGTTCATCAAAACCTGCTCGAATTGCCGTTTGTCCGAGCGAATCAATGGCATATCAGGACCGTAGCGCAGCGTTAAGGTCACACGCTCACCAACCAAGCGATTCAGAAGATGGATCGCGTCTGCCAGCAGATCGTGCAGGTCAAGCGTTTCAAACTGCAAGGTTTGCTTGCGCGAAAAAGCCAACAATTGCCGCACCAAGGCTGCGGCGCGGTTGGTGTTCTGCTGGATTTGCATCAGGTCCGGATAGTCGATGTCGCTGCGGTCATGTCGTAGCAAGATCAGGTCGCAATGCCCGGAGATGGCGGTCAGCAGGTTGTTGAAATCATGCGCGACGCCGCCTGCAAGTTGGCCAATGGCCTGCATTTTCTGACTTTGCGTGAATTTGGCTTCCAGCGCCTTGAACTCTGTCGCATCATGCATGATGGCCAGCAGGTCGTTGTCGGTGCCATATGGGCGCAACGTCACCTGCAAAAAGCGGTCACCAGCCGGGTTGACAGCGCGCAAAACTTCGGTCGCAACGCCAAGCCGTCCAGCCCGAAGGTCGGCCAGCCATTCCGCCACCGGACGCCCTAGCCCTTCAAACAGGTCGCAAAAGCTGGGTTCTGTGCCCGCCCGCAAACGCAGCAAACGTTGCGTTTCGTCATTAAACCAAACCAGCCGCGCATCAGGCGCAATGAGCGCGATGGCGACCGGAAGATGCTGCAAAGCCTCGAAGTCATTCCTGTCCGGGACGAGAATGTTGGGTTGCTGTAGTAAAACGATGGTTTCGCCCGTTCCGTCAGCCGGCAAGCGCAGCGCATGATACCGTGATGCACCTAGACGCGTGGTAAGTTGGGCTAGCATGCCCGGTGGCGGCAAAGCCTGTTCAAACAAATCCGACAGGCGCCGCGGTTTTGGCCCGTCTTCCTCTAGAAGGTTGGCAGAGCAATAGGTGATTGCGCCGGATTGGTTGGTCTGCACGATCTGGAAGGGAAGGTCATCGCGCGGGTCAGCTGTTTTAGCCGGATCAATCTGCCAAAGAAACCGGCCATGCCCGGCGGGTCGGACTGTTGCTTGCCAATCACGCCGAGAGAGCGGGACGACATGGCGCGCCAAGCCTTTGGCATCGGCGATTTCGTGCAACCGCATCACCAAGGCAGACGGATCAGCCGCAAAACCCGCCAATACCCCAGCGATCGGGCCGCCAAGCGCCGCACCTTCAATGCTATCGGCCGGGTCGGTCATCCAGAGAATGCTTTGTGTCGCAGGCTCGACCAACAGGATAGCGTCATCCGTTGCGGCGTGCAGCGCTTCGAAAACGGCAATATCGCGCGACAATCTGCGCTGCGCGAGAAGCGCCGACAGCGCCAAAGCCGCCCCGGTGAGCAAGATAGAGGCACCGGCAACCAACAGAAATACCCGCACCACATTTGTGTCTGGCAGGGCTTGACCGGCCACAACAAGGGCCAACCCCAAAACTGAAACCCAAGCGATCAGCTTGGGGCGCGCACCTTTAGGTGTGACCGCTATCGGGGCGATCATGTCTTCTGGACGGGAAACGGCCACGCGATCCTCGATTGCTGCTAAACGGAGTATTCCGGCAAAAGGTTAATTTCACTTTAACCGCGCAGAACACACACGCAACCCAAAGATGTATCAACTCGCCTTTTGAATGAGTGCCGCGAAGAAGCCGTCGCCGCCGTCCAGCGGCGTGAAATGGCGCTGCCAAAGCAATGATGCCGAAGCTGTTTTTTCAACGAAAGCAGAAACTTGCAGGTCGTTTTCAGCCGAAATCAAAGAGCAGGTTGCATAGGCAAGTTGGCCACCGGGGCAGACATGGCCCCATGCATCGGTCAGAATTTGCACTTGCAAAGCTTGAAGCTGCACCAATCGCGCCTTTGTCAGCGCCCATTTCCCCTCTGGCGCGCGCCGCCATGCGCCGCTTCCAGAACAAGGCACATCTGTCAGAACAATGTCGTATAGCCCATTCGGTTTATTTTGCAGCGCAATATTTGCCTGCGCGCGGGCTGCGCGATCTGGCAAGTCACGCATACGGGCTGGGTCTGCATCATGCGCGGTCACATTGGCCCCGCGCGCGGCCAAGGCCAGCGCCTTGCCACCGCCGCCCGCGCAATAGTCCAGAACATGCCGTCCCGTCAGGTCTGGCAAAGCCGCGATCACCGCCTGAGAGGCTGCATCCTGCAACTCGACCAGCCCGGTTTGAAACGCTTGGGATTGCCGCACGCGGCGGGCGTTTTCGGTTACCAAAAGCGCGGTTTTCGCCAAGGCGACTGGCTGCGTCTCGATCCCGTCTTGCGCAAGGCTTTGCGCGGCCTCGGGAACACTTATCCGGGCGATATTTACTCGCAAATACACCGGTGCGCGCTGACGCATGGCGCCGAGCACGGCATCAGCGCGAGCGCCCAAAGCGCTATCAAGATGCGGCAAAACCCAATCGGGACAATCAAGCGCAACGGCGCGCGGCATTGGGGCGAGGTTCGCGGCGTCAGAATCATCCAAAGGGGCCGGCGCATAGCCCTGCCCGTTGAACAGGATGGCAGGGTCGGTCCCGCCATCGCGCAGCAGGCCCAGAACCAGCCCGCGTCCATCCGAGCGCCCGCCCAAATGCGCGAAGGAAAGTTTGCAGCGAAGACAGTCGAACACATGGTCGCGGATCGCAGCGCGGTCCGTCGACCCGGCAAAGCGGTTGGCGCGTGCCCAGTTGGTCAGCACCTGCTCAGCGGGTTTGCCTGTCAGAATGGTATCGAGGATCTCTATCGCGGCTTGCAGCCGGGCGGCGGGAGTCATGCCATGGGCTTATTGGCAACCGGCGGTCAGTTGCTCGTAGCGGGCGACCAGCCAGTTGGGCGCATCGGTCGGCACGGCGTCATTCAGATTGCCGGAAAGCTGGCCGAAGACTGCGGCAGAGCGCGAATTTTCCAC
>JAFGVZ010000121.1 GCA_016937725.1 Paracoccaceae bacterium
GCCGGATCGGCAAAGTTGATCAATGCCTGCGCGCTGATGATCCCGACCATCTGCACAATCATATACAGCGACAGGGTCTGTCCGCGCGTTTCGTTGCTGGTTGCATTGTTCAGCCAGCTTTCGGCGGTCACGTAGACCCCGCAAAAGCAAAACCCGATCAGCACGCGCAGCAGCGCCCAGACAATCCATTCCGGGATCGCGGCATAAAGCACCAGCACCGCCGAAATCATCGACCCGAGCGCCGCGAAAACCCGCACATGCCCGACCCGGCGGATCATCTCTGGCGCGACGCGCGACCCGATCAGGAAGCCCGCGAAATAGCCCGACATGACAATCGACATCTGCCCGGTGGTAAAGCCTTCGATGTCGCCGCGAATACCCAGCAGCGTGCCTTGCACCCCGTTGCCGACCATCAGCAGCATGATGCCCAGAAGCAGTGCCCAAGAGCCTGCGAATACCTTGATCATGAGGGTGCTTTCGTTTCACTTGCGGGCGCGCGGCCCATATATTTACCCAAGCCTATCACGGGTTCTGTGACAGATCATCCGGCAATAGCAGCGAGGAATCTCCGTAAGAGAAGAAGCGATAGCCCTGCGCGATGGCATGGGCATAAATCGCCATGATCCGGTCGCGGCCCATAAGCGCCGAAACAAGCATCATAAGGGTCGATTTCGGCAGGTGGAAATTCGTCATCAACCCGCTGGCGATCTGGAAGTGGAAACCGGGCGTGATGAAAATATCGGTCATGCCGGTCCAGGGCGCGATCTGGCCGGGGCCCGTGGCGGCGGTTTCAACCACGCGTAGCGCAGTGGTGCCCACGGGGATGACGCGCCGCCCCTCGGCCCGCGCGCGGGTGATCTGGGCGGCGGCATGCTCGCCCACCTGCCCCCATTCGGCATGCATCTTGTGGTCAGTCACATCATCGGTCTTGACCGGCAAAAAGGTGCCCGCGCCCACATGCAGTGTCACTTCGGCGAATTCCACACCCTTTGCACGCAACTGTGCCAACAATTCCTCGTCGAAATGCAGAGATGCCGTGGGGGCCGCGACAGCGCCCGCATCGCGCGCGAAAACGGTCTGGTAATCGGTGCGATCCTGTTCGTCGGCCTTGCGCCGCGCCTCAATGTATGGGGGCAGCGGCATCTGGCCCGCTTGTTCCAACGCCGCATCGAACGCGGGACCGGTCAGGTTGAAAGCCAGCCGCACATCTTCCGTGGCCCGCTCGACCACCTTGCCCACAAGTCCCGCTGCAAAGACCACCTCTTCCCCTTCTGCCAGCTTGCGCAAGGGTTTAGCCAAGGCCCGCCATGACCCGTCGGGCTGCGGTTCGGTCAACGTAATCTCGACCTTCGCCACCACGGGGCCTTGCGCAGAGTCGCGGTGCCGATGGCCCGACAGGCGCGCCGGGATGACCTTGGTCGTGTTCAGCACCAGCAAATCGCCCGCGCGCAACACTTCGGGCAGGTCGCGCACATGGCGGTCGGCAATGCTGTCCCCCTGCGCCACCAGCAGCTTGGCAGAGGAGCGCGGGCGCGCAGGCCGCGTGGCGATCAACGCCTCTGGCAGGTCGAAATCGAAATCCGAGAGTTTCATCGCGCGCCCCTTGGTTTGCTCTGACGGGGCTTTATCTTGGCCGACGCCCCGCTACAACAGGGGCAACGCAACCGTGAAAGGACTGGCCTCATGCTCTCCACCGGCGATCTTGCCCCCGATTTCACCCTGCCCCGCGATGGCGGCGAAATGGTCACCCTCTCCGCTTTGAAACCCGCCAAGGCGGTGCTGTATTTCTACCCGCGCGACGACACGCCGGGTTGCACCACCGAAGCCCTTGAATTCACCGCGCTGGCCGCAGAGTTCGAAGCCGCAGGCGCCAAGGTCATCGGCATTTCAAAGGATAGCGTCGCCAAGCATGACAAATTCGTGGCCAAGCACGATCTGGGCGTAATGCTGGTGTCGGATGCCGAAAGCGATACCTGCGAGCGTTATGGCGTCTGGGTCGAGAAAAGCATGTATGGCAAAACCAGCATGGGGATCGAGCGCGCGACCTTTGTGGTCGATGCCGAAGGCCGCATCTCGCATATCTGGCGCAAGGTGAAGGCCAAGGGCCACGCCGCCGAAGTGCTGGAGGCCCTGCGCGGCGCATGACCCAGACCCTGCGCGACATGGCGGTGGACGTTCTGACCACCGCCGACGGGCGCGCGAAAACGGCGCTCAGCCATGCCCATGCGCGGGCATGGTTTGCCGCGCGCAAAGCGGGTCATGCGCTGCCCATCGGCCGCGCGCAGCCCCCCTTGCGCCCTGCTCGCCCGGACCGCCCCGAACTTTTGGCCCCGCGCGACGTGCCGCGCCGCAAACCCGGCACCCCGCAAGGCCGGATCGCGCTGTTGCACGCGATTGCCCATATCGAATTGAACGCGGTCGATCTGCATTGGGACATGGTCGCGCGTTTTCCCGAACACGACATGCCGCTGGGCTTTTATGATGATTGGGTGAAAGCGGCGGATGAGGAATCCAAGCATTTCAACCTTGTCTGCGATTGCTTGGAACGCCTTGGCAGCCATTACGGCGCGCTGCCCGCCCATGCCGGCATGTGGCGCGCCGCCGAAGACACGGTGGATGATATCCTTGGTCGGCTGGCCGTCGTGCCGATGGTGCTAGAGGCGCGCGGGCTGGACGTAACCCCCGGCATGATCGAGATTTTCGAGCGCGCAGCCGAGGGTGAAGCCGTCACTGCTTTGAAAACC
>JAFGVZ010000122.1 GCA_016937725.1 Paracoccaceae bacterium
TCGAGATGGTGCATATTTGCGCGGATTGCGGTTCAGAAGGTCCAGCCGCTGGTCCTTAACCGCCGGGTCGCTGCCAGTTTTCGCTCACCTCTCGCTGTGCTAGGGCTTGACCTCCGGTCCGGGAACCCGTGGCAGGCCACATCAGCCTGCCACGGTTTTAGGCCGCTGCTTTCTCTTGCACCGGCTTCTCGGCAAAGTCTTTTTTGCCGGTCCATTTTGCAAACACTGAAAATGGGTTGTCCCGTTCACGTGTCATCATCGCCAAGTTGCGTCGCCCTTGGGTGATTAAGATATGACATGGATAGAACAAGTTAGTCAGCCGGTCGGGTCAAACCGGGGTGCGGCTTGCGTGTGTTTTGGGCGCGAGACATAGGATTGTCGCATCGCGCCGCGTGCCCCACGTCTTTTGTTGACAACCGATTTCTTTAAAATTTTCGTGCTCCACAATGATTATGCGCGGCTTAACCAGTCGTAACCTTGCAAAAGCAACTGCCAGCCGTTCGTCGCGTGTCAGGTTTCGACCACCTTCCAGAACCGTGCCGCCAAGCCCACCCAGACGTTTCAGCGTGTCGCCCAGCCCAACCTTCAACGCGGTTAGGGTGAGATGGTCATCGTCCAGTCTGTCATCGCACCCCAAGAGGAGGGCCCGACGCAACGAGCCATGCAAGATAACAGGACGGGCATCGACAAAGAAAACGTTGCGCCGAAGAGTCCCACGACTTAGCTCGGTGATGTCGATCTCTGAAAACCGAATTTGCCCGGTCTTTGGTGCGTCCAAACCCAATAAGAGTTCAACCAAACGGTCCTTATCCACTTGGGATAGCGAAAGCTCGCTGACTGTCCCGCCGATGATCCGGGTCGTGAGAACATCTCCAGAGGGCAGCGAAAGGTCTTCGAAAGCCAGATCGACCGGGCCCTTGGGCAGGGACTTCCTATTGCGGTAAAGATCCCGCTTGGCATGGGCGCAGGCGTTTGTTGCCTTGACCATAGCAACGGTATGGGCGGCGCGGTGGTTCCAAACCCCGCCAAGGTCGCGCAGCGGAGCAAGCATCAACCCCATGGCGGCAAGCGCTGCTGCAATATCGCCAGTGCCCAGACCAGCCCGGAAGCCAAACAGGATAATAGATGCCGCCGCTAGACCAGCCGCGATATCTGGCAGTGCCTTGAGGATTTCAACGCTCCAGCGATGTGTCAAGGCAGCGTCGATCATAGAGGCGCATCGGCGATCCAAGGAAGCCAATTCCCTTTCCCGCCGCCCAAGACGGTCAAGAGAGGGCGCAAGTGGCATCTTCTCTGTCATTTCCGCCGCGATCTTGGCACGCCGCGCTCTCAGGCGCCGTTGCAGCGGGATAAGCCGCAGACCGCCCAGAGCAATGAGCACAAGACCAAGGGTCGCTATTGGACCGACAGCCAACGCAAAGACCGGGTCCAGCACCCACAACACTGCGAACATCACCGGCATCAGCACAGCCGTTGCAATCAGCCGTGGCAATCCCAGCGAAAGCCAGTTGCGAAACGCGGTCATGTCGCCCACGAAGCGCAGCGACATGTAGCCGGGGCGTCGCGCGGCGACTACGGGGGCGGGCATCAGTGCGGCATGCTCGAACAAAGCTGCGCGGATCTGGCGGGCGTAATCCTGCCCGATCCGCTCGCCGATCTGCCTGGAAAAAACGCGGCAGGCGGCGATAACGGCACCAGCCCCGACCAGCACCGACAGCAGCGCAAAGGACGGTGTGCTGCCAATATGCATGGCCTGAAACAATCCGCGCGTGGCAAAGGCCGCGGCCCCGGCGGCCAGACCCTGCGCGACGGTCAGGGCCGCTACGCAGGCCAGCCCCAACCCCCGCCCGTTTTCCAGCAACCGGGGCAAAGCCATTACGCCACCATCCGGTCCGCGCCAAAGGCACGCAGCGCAAAGACATTGGCCTCGGCAGGGTCCGCCAGATCGTCCTTGCGCAGGACCGGGATGCCGGTTGCGGCCTGGGCCTCTGCCACCGCCATGGGCGAGCAGCTCAGGAGTCCCGTCAACGCATCCGGGCGCAGGCCGTGCTGCGCAAGTTCGGCCACGCCACCTGCCGCCGCCACGGCATCGCCGCAGGCAAAGACCAACCCGGCCATGCGATTTCTCAGCCAAGGATCGGCGATCAGCGCCCCGGTTTCGCGCTGGAACAGGCCATCGGCAATTTCCACCACCGCGATTTGGCAGCCTTGGTGCGCGGCATGGGCCAACAGCAGGTCCAGCCCGGCTTTGACGCGGTTCAGCGGCTCTCGGTAGGTTGTGACCATGCCCGCATCGGTGAAATCGGCGACCCAATGCGCGCCGGTATCGGCATATTCGTTGACATCCCCGAACGCGCCCGTGCCGGTGCCTTTCAGCGCGGCCACAGTGTAACCCGCCCGCCGCAGCCCCAGCGCCAGTTGCGCCGTGGCCAGCGTCTTGCCGGAATTCATCGCCGTGCCCAGCACGAAGATGACGGGAATATCCGCCGGGTATTGCACACGCGGCAGCGCGAATTGCGCAAGGTTCACGGCCTGACCAGCATGGTCCAAACAGCGCCCCAGCGGCAAAAGCCGTGTTGCAGGCTTGATGCGTTCATTGCGCGCGACCATGCGGCCAATGCAGCCGCCACCGGCCAGCAGATCGGCACCATTTGGGTCGATCTCTGCCAATCCTTCGAACTGGTCGGGGGCATAGCGCGCACCGCAGGCCATGACGACCAGATCGCCGGGATAGATGTTCGACGGGCGCCCGCTGGCAAGCTGCACGCGCCGGTGTTGCCCAAGGCTTTCAACCTGCGCCAGGATCAGGTCGCCGGGTTGGGCCTTTGCGAAATCGGTATCCAGCCCGGCAAGGCAAGCGCGGTCCACGCGGCGGGTTGCAAAGGTCCATTTCGCGTCATCAAGGGCAGCAAGGGAAGGATGTGTCATTGTCTGGGCTTTCTGATTGGAAAAAGGTCAGCTTGCCTTGGCAAGCGCGCGTGTCGGGGTGCCTGCCAGAAGGCGGGCGGCTAGATCGGTCTGGGTCAGGGCTTGGGTCACGTTATGCGCAACGCCCGGCAACATCCGCAGCGAGATGTCGGGCGCAATGCCATGAGCCTGCGCCGCCGCGCGGAACCGACCCACATAGGTTTGCGCCCGTGCCACGCGTGTGCGGCCTTGGATCTGGTCCAGATCAGGGGCTTTGCGCAAGGCGTCGTCGCGGTCGCTGTCTTCGGTGCCGACACAGACATGAACCGGCAGCGACAGATAGGCGCTTAGCGCCTGCCTGTGCCGCCGCGCCCATGTCAGGCTGTCGGAATGCGTGTCGACGACCCCCAGCCCATAGGGATGCGCCATGCTGGCATCGGGCAGGCAATACCATCCCGCCGCCGCAAGGTTTAGGCGGGCCACGCGCTGTGGATAGAGCATGGCGAAGCGGTGCGCCAATTGCGCGCCGCCCGAATGGCCGAACATCTCGACCCGTCCGGCAAAGACAGGATCAATCAGGGCCAGATGCGCCAGCATGGCCAGCAGTGCCAGATCGGGCCGCGCAGCGCGGCACGGGCGCTGGAAATGTGGCCAGCGATCAGCGGCGAAATGTGGCACGACCACGATCCGCCCATGGGTCCCGGCGGTTGGCGCCAGCAGCGCGGCCAGTTCATCGGCATTGCGCGAAATACCGTGCAGCGCCACCAGCGGGGGCAGGTCGGCGCGGTGGTTGGGCACGATCAATGTCACCGGCAAAATGCCAGAGACAGAGGCGATCTGATGCGCCGTTACAGTCACGTTCGGGTGGGTCAGGGACATCGTCCTCTCCTGTTCTTGGTGTCTGAGGGAAGAACGCGGCAGCGCGGGCAATATTCCTTCGTTGCCGAAATTTTCCGCAATCCGGGAAAGAAAAAGGCGCGCACCCGGCCTGGGTCCGCGCCTAGGGCAAGTGCATGCGCTTGCGCATTACAGCCCGGCAGGATTGCCCGCCAGCAACACCGAACGATCCGTGATCTTGCCATCGCGCACCCAATTGATCTGGTTGCCCTTGCGATACATGGTCACACAGCGTTCCTTGCCGTTACCGAAAGTCTGCCAGCGGCGGCAATACTGATCGCCCGTCACCCGCCACACACCCGTTTCCACGCGCCCGCGATACCGGATCGTCATGGTCGAGGCACTGGTATAGTGAATGACATAGCGGCCATCGTTGTCCTTTCCGTCCAACGAATTGCCGGGCAAAATCTGGCGTATTTCGGTGCCGGTCATTTTCTGAAAGTCGCGGCTCGCCAAACCATTGGTCGTGGTCATACATCCGGCAAGCATCGTGCCGGCGGCCAAGATTGCGAACATCATCTGTTTGGTCATGGGGAAGCCTCTTGTTTGTGCGGGGGCTTTGGCCCACGCATGTTGCACAAGGGGGAAACGTTTGGATGCGTTGATTATTCCCGGAATGGCTCCGCAAAAGGTAAAAAATCCGGCCAAGTGGACCGGATTTTCATGTGCAAGAGGGTGATGCTGCAATCAGATTGGCGCGCGGCAAAGCCCGTCAATATTCAGCAGCCCCGCGCCGAAGACCGGGTCCTGCCCGCTCTCTCCCAGATCGTTGGCCATGGCGCGCAGGGTGTCGGCAATTTCCGCTACCCGCAGGTCTGGCCGAGCCTCGCGCAACATGGCGATGGCGGCTGTCACGAACGGCACCGCGAAAGAGGTGCCAGTTTTCGTGCGCGCGCCGGAAATCGAGGCGGCCGTCCAGACATCGACCCCCGGCGCCGCGACATCAATATGCGCGCCCTGAATGGCGCGGCGGTAGATAGCGCCATCCCGGTCCACGGCGGTTACGGCAATGACCGGGTCATAGGCAGCAGGATATTCGGCTTCGGCGCGCGGCCCGCTATTGCCAGCCGCCGCGACCAGCACGATGTCGCGCTCATTCACCAGCCGGGTAACGGCGCGTTCCAGCACGGTATTGGGCGGACCGGCCAAGCTAAGGTTAATGACCTGCACATTGGCATCCGCCAACAGATCCAACCCGCCAAGCAAGGTGAAAACATCGGCACGCTCATCAGCCCCGCTGCGGTAGAAGGCATCCACGGCGAGCAGCTTTGCACCCGGCACAAGGCCGGGCGACCGTGTGCCGGGCGCGCCGACCAAAAGCGCGGCAACCGCCGTGCCATGCTGCGCGCGCGAGGCGCGGCGGTCTTCCTTTCCCAGCCGTTCGACGGTCAAACGGGCATCGCGGAACGTGTCATGTTCCGGGTTGATCCCGGTGTCGATCATCCCGATCGGTGTGGCCGAGCCGCAAGTGCCCCTCCTTTCGGGAAATTCAGGCCAGCTTAGGCTGTTGCGCGCCGGACAATCGACCCCGCGGCAATCGGGCGCAAAGCCTTGCCCGCTGCGGTAGAAATGGTTGAAATCGGCATCCTGACCACTTGGCAAGGCGCGCACGATATCACGCGCCTGCGGCAGGCTTAGACCGCGCGGCACCGACAAGCGCCGCGATGTGGTCTGGAAAGCGGGCAGGTCCGCCGTTTCCAGAACCGCATAGCCTTGCGCCAGCAAGGCCGTGAGGTCGGCTTCGGTCAACCCGAAGGTCACGATCTCATTGGCCGCAAACTCTGGCAAGGGCACGGGCGCATTGCGGCGCGGGGGGGACGCGGGCGGTTCCGTCTGAAACAGGCGTCGCAAGAGGGTGGGGCCTTCCGACGCCCCACCGCCGCGCTGAATGCTGCCGGAATAACTGTCATCCGATGACCTGCTTCCGCCACGATCCGACCCGCCTGCGCCGCTGTCGTCATCGTCGTCATCACCGCCGTCATCATCGTCATCATCCGCAAAAGCGGCGAAGTTGTTCCCGGTTGGGTCGATGGTCAATTCGAAAGCACCAGATGCGGCAAATACCAGCAAGAATGCCATCGTGAATATGTGTTTGAGACGCATTGACCTTTCCTTTTCTTTTGTATCTTTCACTGAAAACGTAAAAACCACGAAAAAATTCCGCGCTATTTAGATTTATTAAAGGGTCGGTCTTGGGCAGTTCAGAATTCGACACCGCTTTGCTTGCGGCTTTGCCCAAGGTGCGCCGCTACGCGTTATCATTGTGTCGCAAGCCCGACATTGCCGATGATCTCGTTCAGACCACGGTTGAACGTGCGGTCATTGCGCGGGACAGGTTCGATTTGGCCACAAGCATGCAGGCGTGGCTGTTTCGTATCCTGCGCAACGCCTGGATAGACCAGACCCGCCGCAACGCCACGCGCGGCACAGAGGTTGACATACACGACAGCCCGGACGCGGCCATTCATGATGGTGACCGCGCCATGGCCGCGCATATGGCGCTGAAGGAAACCGAAATCGCGCTGGCCACTTTGCCGCAAGACCAGCAAGATGTGTTGCGGTTGGTCTGCTTCGAGGAACTGTCCTATGCCGAGGCGGCAGAGGTTCTGGACATCCCCAAAGGCACCGTGATGAGCCGACTGGCCCGCGCCCGCATCGCCTTGGCCGAAAAGATGGGAATAAACTGACATGTCCTGCGTTACCACTTTGATAACAGGAGCAGCCGCATGACCGAACCCGCCTTTTCCGACGAAATCCTGATGGCCTTTGCCGATGGAGAATTGGACGATTCGACCGCAGAGGCGCTTTTGGCCGCGCTGCCGGGTGATCCGGCTTTGGCCAAGCGGCTGGACCTGTTCCTGACCACGCGAGAGGCGCTCGCCCCCCAAGCCCCGCCAGAGCCTGTGCCTGATGCGCTGTTGGCGCAGGTTCAGGCCACGCTTGCGGCGTCACGGACCGATAACGTGGTGCCTTTCGCCCGTCCGCCTGCCGCGCCTGCGCCGCGCTGGCAACCTATGGCGCTGGCGGCCAGCATTGCGCTGGCGGTTGGTCTTGGTGCCGGGTTCTGGGCATCGGGCCTAAGCCAACGTGGCCCCGGGGCCACGGCGCAAGCCGATCTGCTGGGCGTTCCGGGTCTAGATGAAGCCTTGGCCAGCATGGCCAGCGGCGAGGCCCGCGATCTGGGCACCGCTTCGGTCACGGTCGTGGCAAGCTTTGTCACCCAAGACCAGCAACTCTGCCGCGAGGTCGAGATTGCCGACCCATCCGGCGCTGACCTGCTGGCGGTGCTGTGCCACGATGCCAAGCAATGGCAAACGCGCCTTGTGCTTGCCACCGCCGCGCGCGACGGCGCAAGCTATACCCCGGCCTCTGCGCTGGAAACGCTGGATGTGTTCTTGGGCGCGGTCGGGGCAGGTGCGCCCATGTCGCCAGAGGCAGAAGCACAGGCACTTGGGCAATTGCCCTCTGGCCGGGAATAAACCCCGCGCCGGGGCGTTACCTTTTCAGAACGTATTCTGAGAAAGGTTCCGCCATGTTCCACAAGCCTCAACCCGCCACGATCCGGTTTTCCTGCGCGCCCGCCGATGAAGGCGTGATCGCGGCACCTTATGCGGCGAAAGCCTACCTGCCGGATTGGTTTCGCAAATTGCCCGCCGTCGATGCAACGGTCGAAAGCCCGACCAATACGGGGCTGACCGTCAAGCGGTGCCTGCCGTTTCTGGACGCCATGACAACCGGATGGATCATCCCGCTGGCGGCGACCGTCCGCATGGTCATTGCCGAGGGCGGAACCCGTGTCGAGACGGGCTGGGATTTTGATCGCACTCTGGTCTCCAACCATGCCATGCATCAGGTCAAGGGCAACCCGATGGGCCAGCGCCCGCCCTGCAAGTTCATTAATTTCTGGACCATCACCACCCCGCCGGGCTGGAGCTGCCTGTTCGTCAACCCGCTGAACCGCCCCAACCCGGTTTTCGAAGTGGTCGCGGGGGTGGTCGATACCGACACCTATCGCAGCCCGATCCATTTTCCGTTCTTCGCCACTGGCGAGGACGGGATGTATACGATCGAAAAGGGCTCGCCCTTGGTGCAGGTCATTCCCTTCAAGCGTGACACGACCGCTTTGGCCGCCGATATTGGCGCGGAACGGCCTGAGGAGGCAGAGACGCGCAAGAAAATCCTGCGTAATACACAGGCTTCGCCGGGCTGGTATCGGCTGTTCGCGCGCGCTGGCCGATAGGCCAAGCTGGTCAAACCCGAATGCCCCGATGGTCCTGCCCTCGGGGCGTTTTTGTTGCCGCACCTGCGCGACACAAAAAAACGGCCCCCGAAGGGGCCGATTGATTAGGGCTGTGGTTTGAAATCAATCGTCGTCATCGTCATCCGAGCTGTTGCTGCTGGAATTGGACGAAGAATTGCTTGACGAATTCGACGATGAGTTGCTCGACGAGTTAGACGAGGAATTGCTGGATGAGTTGCTGCTCGAGTTGGAAGACGAATTCGACGAACTGTTGCTGTTTGAATTGGAAGACGAATTCGATGAGCTGTTGCTGTTGCTGTTAGAGCCCCAACGATCATCGTCATCACGCTGCGACGCAGTCCGGCGATCGCTTTTCCGAAAAAAGAATGCCTTCACCTCTGCGTCTTGCGGTGCGACTTGTGTCATACCGCCCAGCTTGAACTTTGCCGGTCCCGTTGCCTGCGCCCCAAAGGGCAAGAGGGCAAGCAGCGTGGCGGGCAGTATCAGTTTGAAAACCTTCATGTTCATCTCCATCAGATCAGGCAAGGTCAGGTCCTTCCACTGGGACAACGCGGCATGGCCCAAATTATTCCAGATTGATCGGAAAAAACGGAGCTGACAAAGTTAGACTTAAATGACAAGTCACATGGCGACGACGATTACGCCACCCAGCCAGCTTGAACCGCGCCCGCGTCAGCGCGCTGGAGGATGTCACCGCGCCCGCCTTTGGTGGCTTGTTGGATTTCGACAATGTCAGCGCGGGGTCAAGGCCGTGGCCAGCTTAGCGGATGCGGCGACCCCATCGATCAGTGGGACGCCTGCATGCAGTTCCAAAGCCTGTTTCAGATGGGCCATTCCGGCACATCCTAGAACTGCGCAAGACGCGCCGTCCTCGGCAACAGCGCGGGCAATTTCATCGCCAATTCTGTCAAGAACGGCGGGGCGACCTGTGTCGATGACCAGAACAGGAAGCTCGGTTGCCCGAACCGACGCACAGAGCGCTGCAAATCCCGACTGACGAATATTCTCCTCGATCACCGCAACAGAGATCGGCATGGACGTGATGACCGAGAAGCGCAACCCCAGCAGATGCGCCATGATGTAGCTTGCTTGCCCGATGCCGATGACAGGGCAATCGGCTATGGCGCGCGCCTGTGTCAGGCCGGTATCGTCGAAGCAGGCAATGACGATGACCTCTGCGCCTCGTTGGCGCGCAATGGGCACCAGCTCTAGCAGACCTGACACCGCGGCCTCGCCATCGGCCCTGCCCTGAATGGCCGCCGGACCTGCGCTGTTGGTAAGTCCGAAAATCTCGGCCGAGGGAAGAGCGGCCTGCGCTGTCGTGACGATCCCATCCGTCATGGCCACAGTCGAATTCGGGTTGATATAGGCGATCTTCATAGGGCTTTTCCCGCGTCCGATCCCTTTTGCGCGCGGCGTTTGCCCATGATCCAGACGGCCAGCAGAAACACCCCGATGATGCAGAAGGAAAACAACGTTGTCAGCGTTCCGAGCGCATAGATGACAGGCGTTGTCACGTTGGTGGTCATCCCGAAAATCTCTAGTGGCAACGTGTTGTAGCTGCCCGCAGTCAGCAGCGTGCGGGCAAATTCGTCGTAACTGAGGGTGAAGCCGAACAGCGCGACCCCGATCAGCGATGGCGCGATGATCGGCAGCACGACGAAACGCAAGGTCTGCCATGCGGTCGCGCCTTGGTCTCGGGCGGCTTCTTCGTAGCTTTTGTCAAAGCGGTTGAACACGGCAAACATGATCAGCAGACCGAAGGGTAAGGTCCATGTCAGTTGCGACCCGAAACCCGAAGTCGCCCAGTGGATACGCAGGCCGAACTGGTTGAAGATCAGCCCAACGCCGAGCGAAATCAGGATTGAAGGAATGACCAATGACGTGATTGCGGCATAGAATACGAAGCCCGACCCGAAGAACCGCTTGCGAAAGGCAAGCCCGGCCATGACGGACACGATGACGGTTGTCACCATCACCATCAGCCCAAGGGCAAAGCTGCGCCGGAACGCGCCCCAGATATCGCCCACGGCCTGTTGCTGAAATAAGTCTTGGAACCAATGCAGGGAGAAACCGTTCATCGGGAAGGTCAGCCCGCCCTGCGGCCCCTGAAAGCTGAGGATGCCAATTGTCAGGATCGGCCCATACAGGAACAGCACGAAAAGTGCGAAGAACATGGCGAGGATATAGAAGCTACGGGGGCGGCGCTCCATGTCAAAGCTCCTTGCGAATGTTGACGAAGCGCAACATGACGGCGATCACGATCAGCACGGTGCACAGCAGCACGACAGCTGTTGCCGCCGCCGACGGGTATTGCAGCAAGGCAATATCATTCGAAATCAGCCGTCCGACATTGGCGCGCTGCGACCCGCTCATGAAGCGCACGGTGATGAAATCGCCCATCACCAGCGTGACGACGAAGATCGTTCCGATCATGATTCCGGGCTTGGTCAGCGGAATGATGACGTGCAAAAGCGTCTGAAATCCGGTTGCGCCATTGTCGCGCGCGGCTTCAAGCAGGGATTTGTCGATCCGCATCATGGTGTTGAAGATCGGCACCACCATGAACAGGGTATATAAGTGCACGAATGCAAGTATGACCGAAAAATCGGAATAGAGAAGCCATTCCAATGGTTCGTCGATCATGCCCCAAGAAATCAGTGTCTGGTTGGCGATACCGTTGCGGCCCAAAAACGGAATCCACGAAATCATCCGGATGATGTTGGAGGTCCAGAAGGGAATCGTGCAGATCAGGAACAACGCGATTTGCATGGTCAGGCTACGGACGTGAAAGGCCAAGAAATAAGCCACCGTGAAACCAATGGTGAGCGTCAGCGCCCATGTGATAAGAGCGTATTTCAAGGTCGCGCCAAAGACCCGATATGTCACCGGAGAGCCAAAGAGAAATTCGTAATTGTCGAACTGGAATGCTGGGTAGATTGAGAATTCGGTTGCGCCCCAGAAACTGACCACAACGATCATGGCAATCGGAGCGATCAGGAAACCCAACAGAACGGCGGTCAGGGGCAGAGCCTGCACCCAGCCCAGAACATGCCTGTTTCGTATCAGTCGGGAAGCCATGGGCATGTGCCTTTCGCTTTGATGGTCTGGGGACACAGCAGTATCCAGGGGGCAGACTGCCCCCCGGCTTGGACGACGCAAAACGACGCCGCGGACCGGATCAGGCCGCGATGAACTCGTTCCACTTGCGGACCATGTATTGGTTCTCGTCCATCACTGCGTTCCAACAGGCGACCGAACCCATGCGCTCTTGGAACGAGCCGCCATCGCGGACATCACCGGCTTGCGCCAGCGTGTCGCCGGTGGGAGATGTGATGTTGCCTGTCGCAGGCTTGCCTTCGAACCAGTAGCCCCATTCGTTTTCTGACATAAAGTTTTTCGAGGTTTCCGGCACGGCAGAATAATAGCCCTGACGCATGAGGTAGCCGCCGACCCAGCCTGACAGATACCAGTTGATGTAGTCATAAGCCGCATCCAGCTCCATTCCCGACAGGCTGGACGACAGGCCAATACCGCCGCCCCAGCTGCGATACCCTTCTTTCAGCGGCTGGTAGACGCAAGGGATGCCACGCGATTTGACCGCCGTGATGGCAGGCGACCACATGGACTGGATGACAACCTCGCCAGAGGCCATCAGGTTCACAGACTCGTCGAATGTTTTCCAGAAGGCACGGAACTGCCCCGCGCGCTTGGCTTCGGTGAAGATCGCCATGGTCTTGTCGATTTCTTCACGGGTCATGTTGCCCTTGTCGCCATACTGGATCTCGCCCATGGCCTCGCAGACCATGGCCATGTCCATGATCCCGATGGATGAGATATCGAGGATCGACGCCTTGCCACGGAATTCCGGGTTCAGAAGTTCGGTCCAGCTTTCGATGGGACGACCGATCAGGTCGGGACGGATACCCAGCGTGTCGGCATTGTAGATGGTGGGGATCAGCGTCATCCAGCCAGTCTCGCCCGTGGCGAAAGACGTGCCACCTGGGCCCTCGACAAAGCCCACGCTGTGGGGTGCGGTGCCTTGTGCGATCACGGAGTCTGGCGTCAGTTTGCCATCGCGGAAGATACCTACGATTTTGTCGTAATTGGTGATCTTAGACGTATCCATGGCTTGCAAGTTGCCGGTCGGCCAGACCTTCTTGCAAATCCAGTATTCGATATCGGCAATATCGAAGCTGTCAGGCTGGGTCGCGGCACGCTGCGTCACGCTATCGGAGTCGAGCGCGGTCATTTCGAGTGTGAAGCCAAGGTCCTCTTTCACCTTGTTGGCCACGTCGTTCAGGTTCGATACGCCCGTGCCGAATTGGCGCAACACGATATCTTTGGTGTCTTGCGCCCAAAGCATGGGGGCCGGCAGCGCAGAGGCGGCCAGCGCCGCGCCACTCGCTTTCAGCAGGGAACGCCGGGAATAGCCGACCTTGGGTTTCGCGGGTTTTGACATGAGTTTGATCCTCTTGGGTTTAAAAACGGGGGTCTTGACGGTGTGGTCCTCTTAGGCCTCTAGGCGGTGAAGCCGCCTGTCATCCCATGCGAGCCTGACAGCATCGCCGGGCGATTTGGGCGCCTTGAAGAACTGGTCTTCCGGAAGCAGCGCCAACACTTCGTCACCGCTTTCCAGCTTGGACGTGACAGCGACCGACGCGCCTTGGTATTCCACGGCTATAACCGTTGCTGTCAGACCATCGTCGGCGAGCCTAACGGCATCCGCCCGCACGGTCGCCCTGCCATCGCGCAGCGCGATCACGTTGTGACCGCCAATGAACCGGGCGACGAATTCAGTGCGTGGACTAGCCCAGACCGCGCGGGCCGGACCAGCCTGTTCAATGACAGCGTTGTTCATCACGACGATTTCGTCGGCAAGCGCCAGTGCTTCGTCCTGCCCATGGGTGACGTGGATGAAGGTAATGCCCAGTTCACGTTGCAGTTTCTTCAACTCGGTCCGCATGCGTATCCGCAAGAACGGATCAAGCGCCGAGAGCGGCTCGTCCAGCAACAGCACCTTGGGCTGCGTCACCAGCGCACGGGCCAAGGCCACGCGCTGCTGTTGACCGCCCGACAATTGCGCAGGAAGCCGCTCGGCCAGATGCGTCATGTCCACAAGTTCAAGCAATTCGCCCGCACGGGCATGACGTGTTGCCTTATCCATCCCCTTCATGCGCAAGGAAAAGGCCACATTGTCGCGCACGGACAGATGCGGAAACAGCGCATAGTTCTGAAACATCATGGCTGTGCCGCGCTGTGCGGGTGGTAATTTCGACACGTCCTGACCATCCAGCACGATGGACCCGTCGCTGACATCCTCGTGCCCTGCGATCATCCGCAATGTCGAAGACTTGCCGCACCCGGACGGGCCAAGAAGGCACACATAGCTGCCCTTGACGAAGACATGGTTCAGGTCGCGCACCGCCACCGTCTCGCCATAGCGTTTCGTCAGGTGAACCAGTTCAAGATCGTATCCGGTCCGCATTGAAGTCCCCGTGCTGCGTGATGGACAGAGCTTGGGCAGGCCAGAGCGGGAAACGCAGTTTTTTTGTCTCACAGCCCCGGGAAAAACAGGGTTCGCCGGTAATTTCAGCGTGGGAGCCCACGTTGTGCACAAAAAACAACACAATTTTGTATACAATATTGTTGATACCTGTGATCTGGGTCTCGTGCTTGTTTCTGTTCAACCGAATCAGGCTACACTATGCTGGGAGCGCATGAAGGACGGGCAGGTCATGGAAACGATCGAAACCAAGAGTTGGACGAGTGACATGGTGGTTGTCGACCTTGAACGCGCCATACATGAACACCGTTTGCCGCCGGGCACCAAACTGGGCGAAGATGAGCTGAGCGAGGCCTATGGCATAAGCCGCACCATTGTCCGAGCGGCACTTCTGGCGCTATCGCATCGCCATCTTGTCGAATTGAAGCGCAATCGGGGTGCCTACGTCGCGCAACCCTCTATCCGCGAGGCCCGCGAAGTGTTCGAGGCCCGCGCGCTGCTGGAACCCCGCACCGCGCATTCCGCTGCACTGCGAATGACCGATAAAAACCTTGCGCTATTGCAGGCGAATATCCGAGATGAACATGCAGCACTCGATGCGGGCGAAAGCGGGCGCGCGCTGTTCTTGTCGGGCCAGTTCCATGTCGAGATTGCGCGCATTGCCGATCAAAGCACAATCGAGATTTTTATTTCGCAGCTGATCTCGCGGTCTTCGCTCATCATCGCGCTCTATTGGCGACGGCGCGCGGCGCTTTGCGAAACCCAGGCCCATCATGCGCTGCTGGATGCATTTGCGCGCAAGGATGGCGGTGCAGCGGAACAATTGATGAAAAGTCACCTGCTTGACCTTGTGACGTCGCTGGATCTGCGAAATGTCTCCGAACCGCCGACATCCCTGCGCGACGCTCTGAATCGATGAGTGGCGTCATATTCCGAACCGCCCAATTGCCCGAATTGGCGCAGGTGCTCGACTGGGCCGCTCAGGAAGGGTGGAACCCGGGTCTGGAAGATGCTGCGGCGTTCCACGCCGCTGACCCGGACGGGTTTTTCGTGGCGACTATCGGAGGGCAAACTGTCGCCGCGATTTCTGTTGTCAATCATTGTGACAGCTTCGCGTTTCTGGGCCTTTACTTGTGCCACCCCGAATTTCGTGGGCAAGGGATAGGTTTCGCGCTGTGGCGCCATGCCCTGAACCATGCGGGGCAGCGCAACATCGGGCTAGATGGGGTGCCCGCGCAAGAAGCCAATTATGCTCGATCCGGTTTTGTTTTTTCTGGTCGGACGCTTCGGCTAAGCGGGCAAGTGGCGCCAGAACCGTTGGATTATCCAATAGCATCAAGCTCCGATTATCCAGAGTTGGAAAAGTTGGATATCGCGGCAAACGGAATGTCGCGGCCTCGGTTCCTGCGGGCATGGCTGGAAAATCAACCGACACGTAAAACCGTTCTACTGCGCAAAGGCGGTGCGGTCTGCGGCTTTGCGACAGCACGCATCTGTCGCCAAGGGTGTAAGATCGGCCCTGTTGTCGCCACCAACGCAGAGGATGCCTACAGATTGGCGTGTGCTGCTGCGGGGGGTCTTCAACAGGACCGGGTCGTGATAGATATTCCCGACGCCGCGGCGTCTTTCGCGGCTCTGCTTCGACAAAATGGTTTCACAAACGACTTCAGCACCGCGCGCATGTTTCGGGGTTCAGCCCTGCAAAGCGGCGCGACCTTGCAGGCGGTCGCATCTCTGGAACTTGGCTAAAACAGGGCTGAAATCCGAAAGCACAGGGCGGATTTAGGGATAGGGATGCGGCAAGAGGCTGACGTCAACGGGACCTCTCTGTGCTCGCAAGGATCACAGAGGTGCCCCATCCTTTGCAAGCATTCGCCAGCGCCTCTGGCAGCGGAGCGTCCGTGTAAAAACTGTGCATCTGCGCAAGAGACCCAATTCGGGCTGGTGCGCGGCGTTTGAATTTATAGTGGTCCGCGACCAGAAAGCTGTGCCGCGCTTGTTTCAAAATCGCCTGACTGACACCTACTTCCTGTATGTCGAAATCCAGCATGTCGCCGTCCTCATCGAGGGCTGAGCAACTGATGACGGCCAGATCGAATTTGAACTGTTGAATAGCCTGAGTGGTAATGCTGCCAACAAGCCCACCGTCAGTGCGGCGCAGAAGCCCGCCTACAACGATAATCTCGCAATGCCGATTCTCTACCAAAATATTGGCAACGTTCAGGTTGTTCGTTAGCACCATTATGTCTCTATGCCCCAACAGAGTTCTGGCGACGGCCTCTGTCGTTGTGCCGATGTTGAGAAACAAAGAGCAGCCATGCGGGATATCGCGCGCGACCGCTTCCGCGATGGCGGCCTTGCCCTTTTCATTCAGGTCCCGCCGGTCTGTGTAGCCGATATTCGCAACCGTCGACGGAAGGATTGCGCCACCATGTACACGTTGCAATTTGCCTTGCTCTGCCAATTCGGTCAGATCCCGGCGAATTGTCTGAAGCGTCACATCAAAGTGTTTTGCCAACCCCTCGACACTCACACGCCCATCGCGCCGTGCGATGATCTGTATGTCTTGCAGTCGCTCTGTTTGAGCCATCGCTCTGTTCCAATGGGTTGCCTTGATTCGTATTCGGTGGATGGTTGCATGCCAAACCTTGATTGCACATACATTTTCGTTTTAAGCAAAGTTTTCGGTATTACGAAAAAAATCACAGAACATTACGCAGAAAAATCGTCAAATTTTTTTTCGAAAAAGATAAATCGAACATTTTATTACAAATAGCGAAAAAAACCTTGCGCGAATGGCACATGACGACCTAGCCTGCTGGCAACAAAGTCTTACGCTTGGGAGGGCGCATGTCGCTGTCCAGCAAAACTCAACCCGAACTCCAGAAACCTGCCGACCTATTGATCGTTGGCGGCGGGATCAATGGTTGCGGAATCGCCCGAGATGCTGCGGGTCGTGGATTGTCGGTTGTCCTTTGCGAAAAAGGCGACTTGGCTGGTGCGACATCGTCGGCGTCCACCAAGCTGTTTCATGGCGGTCTTCGATATCTTGAGTATTTCGAGTTCAGACTTGTCAGGGAGGCATTGTTGGAGCGTGAAACTCTGCTGCGCGCCATGCCTCATCTTTCTTGGCCGATGCGGTTTGTCTTGCCTTATCATAAAGATATGCGCTTCGAGAGTGATACGCCAACGTCTCGGCTACTCTCTGCAATCATGCCGTGGATGAAAGGACGGCGCCCTGCATGGCTGATCAGGTTGGGTCTGTTCTTGTATGATAATATGGGTGGTCGAAAGATTTTACCGGGCGCATCAACCATTTCCCTGACCGGAACGGCCGAGGGTTCTCCGCTAAAGGATAGCTTTGTCAAAGCCTATGAATATTCCGATTGTTGGGTTGAAGATTCGCGCTTGGTGGTGCTGAATGCCCGCGATGCCGAAGCACGCGGCGCACGAATCCACACCCGGTCGGAAGTTGTGTCAGCCCATGCGGAAAACGGTATCTGGAGTGTCACGGTCAAAACCGAACACGAAACGAAAACGATCCGCGCCAAAATGCTGGTCAACGCCGCCGGGCCATGGGTGGGCGATGTGATCCACGGCAAGCTGCGGCTGAACAGTCGTGAAAATGTGCGGCTTGTGCGGGGCAGCCATATCGTGACGCGCAAGCTTTACGACCATGATAAATGTTATTTCTTTCAGGGGACCGATGGGCGGATCATCTTCGCCATTCCCTACGAGCAGGATTTCACCCTGATCGGCACCACAGATGCCGAGCATGATGACCCGTCGAGAGCGCCGGTCTGCACCGATGAGGAACGCGACTACCTGTGCAATTTTGCCAGCCAGTATTTCGCCAAACCCGTCACCGCCGCAGATGTTGTCTGGAGCTATTCCGGCGTGCGTCCGCTGTATGATGACGGGGCCAGTTCGGCAACTGCGGCGACGCGGGACTACACGCTCAAGATTGACCGCAGCGCAGGGGCGCCGGTGCTGAATATCTTTGGCGGCAAGATCACGACCTACAGGCGGCTGGCGGAATCGGCGCTTGACCATATCGGCACGGTTCTGCCCTTGGCCAAGGGTAAATGGACCGCCGGGGTCGCGCTTCCGGGGGGGGATTTCGCGCATGATGGCGGCCCGGCGCTGGTAGCTGAGTTGCGGCGCGACTTTGCTTTCCTGACTGAATTCTGGGCGCAGCGGCTTGTGCGCGCTTATGGCACAGAGGCGCGGCTGATCCTTGGTGCGGCCACCTCTAAGGCTGATCTGGGGCGCGATTTCGGCGCAACGCTGACAGAGGCCGAGGTCACGTGGCTGATGGCCCGCGAATACGCCCGCAGTGCCGAAGATGTATTATGGCGGCGCTCGAAACTGGGGCTTCGCATGTCCGAGACAGAGGCATGTGCCCTGAACGACTGGATGGCGCAGCAAACCGGCCACGACCTGCGCGCGGCAGAATAATCACCCCCTGCATAGATTGCGCCATCCCCCGATTTCGGGGCAGAACGAGATGAAACACCATCAGGGAGGGGTTGCAGATGGGCCATATTCTTGCACTCGATCAGGGCACCACGTCCAGCCGGGGGATCGTGTTTGACCCGCAGATGCGGATCACGGCCATCGCGCAGGAAGAATTCCCGCAGCACTATCCGCAATCTGGCTGGGTCGAACATGACCCGTCCGATTTATGGGCCACCACCGCCGCAACTGCCCGCGCCGCGATTGAGAAGGCGGGGCTGTCGGCCAGCGACATTGCCGCGATCGGCATTACCAACCAGCGCGAAACCACGCTGATCTGGGACCGCGCGACCGGCAAGCCCATCCATAAAGCGATTGTCTGGCAAGACCGCCGCACCGCCGAATTCTGTGCGCGTCTTCGTGCAGATGGGCATGAGCCGATGATCACCGCGCGCACGGGGCTGCTGGCCGACCCGTATTTCTCGGCCACCAAGGTCAAGTATATCCTCGACACGGTGGATGGTGCGCGCGACCGTGCCAAGCGCGGCGAATTGGCGTTCGGCACGGTTGATAGCTGGCTGATCTGGAACCTGACGGGCGGCAAGCTGCATGCGACCGACGCCACCAATGCCGCGCGCACCATGCTCTATGACATCCACAAGGGCCGGTGGAGCCAAACGATTTGCGACCTGTTCGACATCCCCATGGCGCTCTTGCCAGAGGTGCGTGATTGCGCCGCTGATTTCGGCGTAACCCGCGCCGATTTGTTTGGCCGCGAAATCCCGATCTTGGGCGTGGCGGGCGACCAGCAGGCTGCGACCATCGGGCAGGCGTGTTTCAGTCCGGGCATGATGAAATCCACCTATGGGACGGGGTGTTTTGCTGTGCTCAATACTGGGGATAAGCCGGTCGCATCCTCGAACAAACTGCTGACGACCATCGCTTACCAATTGGACGGCACACCCACCTATGCGCTGGAAGGGTCGATCTTCATCGCGGGCGCGGTGGTGCAATGGCTGCGCGACGGTATCCAGATCATCCGCGCCGCGCCCGAAACCCAAGGTTTGGCCGAGAAAGCCGACCTCAGCCAAGACCTGATCCTTGTGCCTGCTTTCGTGGGCCTTGGTGCACCCTATTGGAATCCAGAGGCGCGCGGCGCCATCTTTGGAATGACCCGCAATTCTGGCCCTGCCGAATTTGCCCGCGCGGCGCTCGAATCCGTGGGCTACCAGACCCGCGATTTGCTGGAAGCGATGCAGGCTGACTGGACCTCTGAGGGCACGCAGCCATCCTTGCGCGTCGATGGCGGCATGGCTGCGAATGATTATGCCATGCAGTTTCTGTCCGACATCCTCGGCGCACCCGTGGACCGCCCGCAGGTATTGGAAACCACGGCGCTGGGCGCGGCGTGGCTTGCGGGCCAACGCGCCGGCGTCTGGCCGGGGATGGACGAGTTTGCCAAAGGCTGGGCGATCGAGCGGCAATTCACCGCCACGATGGACGCAGATCAGCGCAGCGCCCGCTATGCGCGCTGGAAACGCGCGGTCAGTGCCGTGCTCAGTGTATGAGCGTCCCGCCCTTTGGTTTCGCCACAGCCGGGCAAATCCGCTTTGGGCGCGGGGTGCTGGCAGATGTGGTTCCGTTCGCGGCAAACGCGCGCCGCGTGCTCTTGTTGCGCTCGGCTTCTGTCGCGCAGGCGGATGATCTGGCCCGCGCGCTGGCGGGCGAGGTGTTGGAACTGACCGCGCGCGGAGAGCCGGACTTGCCGCAATTGGAGGCCACGCTCACGCAAGCACGCGCCTTTGGCCCAGATCTTATCATCGCCATCGGCGGCGGGGCGATCATCGACCACGGCAAGGCGCTGGCAGCGCTTGTGCCCGCTCCTCATGGTGCGATGCGCTATCTGGAAGTGGTGGGCGAAGGTCAGCCGCTCGATGCCGCACCTTTGCCGCTGGTCGCCATTCCGACCACCGCAGGCACGGGCGCAGAGGTCACGCGCAACGCGGTCATCGGTGTGCCCGAATCAGGCCGTAAGGTCAGTCTGCGCGATCCGCGCATGTATCCGGTGCTCGCATTGGTCGATCCCGATCTGCTCGAAAGCTGCCCGCGCGGCGTGACGCTGGCCTCTGGTCTGGATGCAATCACGCAAGTGGTTGAACCCTTCATCTGCACCCGCGCCAACCCTATGACCGATGCGCTGTGCCGCGATGCCATCCCGCGCGGGCTGCGGGCCTTGCACCGCCTGATGGAACATGGCGAGTCTGCTGCTTGGGATGACATGGCGCTGACCAGCCTTTTCGGCGGGCTTGCGCTGGCCAATGCAGGGCTGGGGGCGGTGCATGGCTTTGCGGGCGTGATCGGCGGGCGCACGGGGGCGGCGCATGGTGCAATCTGCGGCGCGCTACTGGTGCCGGTCATGCGCGCGAACCACGCTGCCGCCGCGCGGGAAAGCGAGGCAGCAAACTGCATTGATTGGGTCGATGCGCAGATCACGGCGGAATTCGGCGGGCTGAGCGACTTTCACGCATGGGCGCAGGGCCACGGTTTGGCTGGGCTTGCAGCTCTGGGTGTGGATACCTTTGAACATGCAGAGCTTGCGCGCGAGGCGCGGCTATCCTCGTCCTATAAAGCCAACCCGGTAGAGCTAAGCTTGGACGATCTGACCGCCATCCTAGCCGCAGCCTGAACGCGCGGCGCGCGCATCAAATCTGCGATCGTCGCTGGCAAAGCTTCCGACTTTGCCTTGTGCGTCTGACACTGCGCGCGCCGCGCCGCGATCTTGTCCACTTACGCTGTGAACTGCGCAAAAAGTGCAGCGGCCGAGGGGCGGCATTCAAGTTGTCGTGGCTGTCAGACTGGTCTGATGATTGCCATTCCGGCCAAAGAAGGGTTATTCCGCAGCCACGCCCCGGTTGCGGTTTCGCAGCCAGACCGAACTGTTCAAGGCCAGAGCGTAGGTGCCCCAGATAAGGTATGGCACCATCATCAGCGCTGCGATCTTGTCATGGGACCAGAAGGCAATTGCTGTCGCCAGAACTGCGCACCAGAGCATCGCGATGATCACGGCTCCGGCCAGCATGCGGTGCAGGCCAAAGAACACCCCGGACCAGAGCGTGTTGATCGTGATCTGCAAGCCCCAGAGCGCGAGTGCGACTTGGGTGCCGGGCAGGTTTGCAACCCGCGCGGCCGCCAGAGCGATGAGCACATAAAGGACGGCCCAGACCACGGGAAACAGCCAGTTGGGCGGTGTCCAGTCAGGCTTGTCGAGGTCGCGATACCATTGCCCCGGCCTGAAAAACATGCCCGCTGCTCCCGCAACACCGCAGGTCAGCAGAAAGATCAGGAACAGGGTCATTCGGTATCCTTTAAGGCGGGCATGAACCGGCAGGCTAGGTGTCGCAGGCTTGGTGCGCAATGCGCTGGATCAAGCCTTCCGAGGAAAGATCCGACGAACTCCGATGCCGTCAGAAGAACCCCACCTCGCGCACATCAATCTCCGCGTCATGGTCGCGGCCATAGGCGACGACAGCAACCGATGTCACGCTACCCGGGCGCAACGACGCGCGCAGCAGACGGCTTGCCGGGCGGAAGGCTGAGAATGGCAGCCGGGCTTCGGCCCAGCGGTGGGTCACATCAAACCCGACCTGATAGTATTGCCACGGCAATACGGTTCCTGTCGTGCGCAGATGCACGAAATACCGCTGGTCATTTCCGCGCACGATCAGCCGCACGCCTTCGCTGTCCGTGGGCGGTGAATTGTCGAGGTCGAGCCGCATCTGGATAAAGCCGCCGCGGTTGGCGGTGCTGACCCGTCCAGTCATCCGCGCATAGGTCTGCCCGTTTTCCTGCGCGAACGCCAATTGCCCTGACGAGACCCCACCCATTACAGTATCCGTGAAAAACCGCCATCCGGTCTCTGGCTGCATCGCAAACCTCTTGTCCCGCATGGATTGGCCAATGGCCGGTCGCACCAGTGTTGTGACTGATGCGACTGCGCCGGCAAAGGAGCAAACCAGAGCGCGTCGCGTGACAATCACACGGTCCGCGCGATCGTGTCCAGATAGATTGCTTTGGTTGTCCAAGTTCGGCAGCTCATACATGCAACGTCTTGCCCGGTTATGCGACTCATAGCTTGAAATCGAACGCGCGAAGAGGAATTTCGCAAGAACAGCCTTTTTTGGTCACACGCAACCATGCGATTGCAAGATTACAAAAGCGTTGGCAAAGAAATGTCGTTGTGGCAAAGCAACACACCCATCACATCCATCTGCGCGATGCCCGTCAACATAGATGTGCATCGGATGCAGCAGCCAGACCGGGACCCATTTCTCTTGCACGGATAGCCGTGCTTCTACAAAATCATCATTTGCGGACACGCAATAAGCTGTGCGTAGCGGGTGACGAAGCGCGCAGCATCGGCACCGTTGATAACCCGATGATCGTAGGAAAGATCCAACGGCACCATCGGGACCGCGTGGGGCGTGCTGCCTGTCCATATTGTGACGGTTTCTGTCCGCGTGATGCCAAGGATCGCCAGTTCGGGCGGGTTCACGATGGGTGTGAAGCCGATACCGCCAATGCCGCCCAGATTGCTGATGCTCATCGAAGCCCCACCCATCTCTTCCGGGCCAATTTTGCGGGCCTGCGCCCGTGCCGCGAGGTCTGCGATCTCGGACGATAGCTGCCACAGGCCTTTTTTATCGGCATTTCGGATGACCGGCACCAACAGACCATTGGGTGTGTCCACGGCGATGCCGATATGCACATAATCCTTCAACACCAATGTCTCACCATTCGGTGTCAGAGAGGCATTGAAGCGCGGAAATTCCCGCAGACAGCGCGACAGGGCCATAACATGAAATGATAGCGCGGTCAGTTTCAGCCCGCGTGCCTGTGCTTCGTCGCGCCAGCTTTTGCGCAGAGCGTCCACAGCCGAGATATCGGCGCGGTCATGATGCGTGACTTGCGGAATAAGCGCACCTGCCGCGCTCAGGTTCGCGGCAGCGACGCGTGCCATGCGCGATAGGGGTTCTTCTGTTACCGGGCCGTGTGCGGAATGGTCCACGTCCCAGTAGCGCGTCTGGTCCGGCGCGGTTGCCACCGGGACCGTCCCGCTCAGATGGGCGTCAACATCCTCGCGCCCAAGTGTTGTGCGCCCCGTGCTGCGCGCCAGTGCTTCCAGATTGACACCCTTGTTGGCGGCGTAACTCTTGGTGCTGGGGCTTGCTTTCAGGTCCATGATATCCCCTTACCAACTGGCCGATATGTATTGCGTTTCCATGAATTCGAGCATGCCTTCATGCCCGCCTTCGCGGCCCAGCCCCGATTGCTTGGTGCCGCCAAAGGGAGCGGCGGGGTCGCTGACCAGCCCGCGATTAAGGCCCACCATGCCGTAATCCAGTCGCTCGCAAACTTGCAGCGCGCGTTTGAAATCGCCGGAAAACACATAGGCCACAAGCCCGTATTCGGTGTTGTTGGCGCGGCGGATAACGTCCTCTTGGTCGGTGAAAGTCTGGATCGCGGCGACGGGGCCGAAGATTTCATCCTGCACGCAATCGGCATTCTCTGGCACGTTCGACAGCACTGTGGGCGGGTAGAAATAGCCGATACCCTCCGGCACCTTGCCCCCGCATTCGACCGTCGCGCCCTTGGCGACAGCGTCCGCCACGAATTCGGCAACCTTGTCACGGGTGGAAGCGTTTACCAGCGGGCCGACATCCACGCTCGGATCGGTGCCATCACCGACCTTTAGCGCCGACATCGCGGCGGTCAGGCGGGCGGTGAAAGCGTCCGCAATGTCGGCATGCACGTAAATGCGGTTTGCCGCCGTGCAGGCCTCGCCCAGATTGCGCATCTTGGCCAGCATCGTGCCTTCAATGGCCACGTCCATATCTGCGTCCTCGAACACCACAACAGGCGCGTTGCCGCCAAGTTCCATCGCCGGTTTCAGCACTTGGTCGGCTGCGCCTTTCAGCAAGGTGCGGCCCACGCCGGTGGACCCGGTAAAGCTGACCACCCGCACGCGCGGATCATGCAGCATGTGGTCGACCAGCGCGCCGGTGCGTTTCGAGGGCAGCACATTGACCAGCCCTTTCGGAACGCCCGCCTCTTCCAGCAGCGGCATCAGCGCCAGCATGGTCAGCGGCGTTTCCGAGGCGGGCTTGATAATGACAGCGCAGCCCGCCGCCAAAGCGGGCGCAATCTTGCGGGTGCCCATCGCCGCGGGGTAGTTCCACGGTGTGATCAGGACCGCCAAGCCAGCGGGCTTATGCTGCACCATTATCCGCGCGCCAGAGGCGGGGGCGTGGGTGATCATCCCATCGGCGCGCACCGCTTCCTCGGCAAACCAGCGGAAGAACTCGGCGGCATAAGTGGCCTCGCCGCGCGCATCCGCGCCGGCCTTGCCGTTTTCCAGCGTGATCAGATGCGCGAAATGGTCCAGCCGCGCGGTCATCAATTCCCACGCTTTGCGCAACACTTCCGAGCGTTCGCGCGGGGTGCGCTTGGCCCAATCGGCCATCGCGGCCTCTGCGGCATCCAAAGCGGCATCGGCATGTTCGATGTCTGCGCTGGCGACAGAGGCCAGCACAGTTTCTGTGGCCGGGTTGATGACGTCGAAGCGCATCTCGGTCTTCACCCATGCGCCGTTGATATAGAGGTCGGTATGGTCCATGTCGGTCCCCATGTTACAGCAGATGGCGCAGCGGTTGCTCCAGCCGTCCTGCGACAGTGTTCAGAAGGTTGATCGCATCGGGCGCTGTCATCTGGTTTGCTGCGCATTCCAGAACCAGCGCCAGCCCCTTGCCTTTGCAAAGCAGCGTCAGCACCGGCACCCCTTCGGCCCCCAGTTTCACGTCTTGCACGAAACTGCCTCGCAGGTCGCGCAGGATCAGGTCAGGGGCATCTTCGGTTGCGGCAACCTGCGACAGGCGGCGCGCAATGGCGTAGCTTTGTGAGCGCCCGGCGCGTTCGATGGCGAGTGTTGTGACGTGACCTTTGCCCAGCAACCCTGCCAAAGCGGCATCGGGGCTGTCCAAACCTTGCCCTTGCGCCCAGTCCAGAAACACGTCCAACTCGGGGCGCTTCACGCGTGCGGTCAGGCGGCGGCTGGTCGCACTCGCGGTCTGCGGCACGGTGTTGTCGTGCAGAGCGCGCAGCACCTCCAGATCGGCGACATGATAGGGCTGTGGATGGCCAGCTTTCACCAAGCGTGATAGGTCCAACCCCTGTTCCAGCGCCAAGCGCCGTGCCTTGGGCGAGGCAAGGATACGTCCGCCGTCTGACACGGCTGGCGCTTTTGCGGGTGGTGTGATCTCTGCCACTTTGGGTGGTGCGGCCTCTGGTTCGGGTTGCGCCGAACCTGCGGGCGCTGCGGGGCTTGCCTCTGCCGCCGAGCGTGCAACAGGGTTGCCCGGCGCGTCCGCCGTCAGGATCGCCACGGGCGCGCCAACGGCCACATCCTCGCCTGCTTGCGCCAAGGTGGCGGCCAGGTAACCGCTGGCCCCTGCGGGCACTTCCATCGTGGCCTTGTCGGTCTCGACCTCGAACAGAAGGTCATCGGGGCCGACTTGTGCGCCCAGTTCGACCAGCCAGCCCACGATCTGCCCACTATCCTGCGCCATGCCAAGCTGTGGCATGGTGATCTGCTTGCCCTCTGGCAAGGCGTCGCCTGCGGGCGCGGTCTCTGCGGCGGGCGACGCGGGCGGCGGCGTGTCATCCTCGGCACTGTCGGAAATTCGCGCGATCACCTGCCCCACGGGCACATCATCGCCTTCGCCTGCCACAACGCCGGTCAGGTAGCCCGAGGCCTGCGCCTCGACCTCCATCGTCGCTTTGTCGGTTTCCACTTCGAACAGGGCATCGCCCTTGGCGACCTTGTCGCCGGGCGCTTTCAGCCAAGCCACGATCTTGCCTGCGTCTTGTGCCATGCCCAATTGAGGCATCGTCACGTCATGCGGCATGGATCATCTCCCCGGCGCAGAGCTTGCGCGCGTTGGCTGCCACCTGCTCGGGCGTGGGCACCGTAATGTCCTCCAGCGCGGGACTGAACGGCACCGGCACATCCATCGCGCCCATGCGCAAAACTGGCGCATCCAGATGGTAAAAGGCTTTCTCGTTCAGGCGCGACGCGATTTCGGCGGTCACGCCATAGCTTTGGTGGCCCTCATCAATGACAATCGCGCGGCTGGTTTTCTTGACGCTGGCCAAGAGCGTCGCCTCGTCCAGCGGCACGATCGTGCGCGGGTCGATGACTTCGGCGCTAATCTCCTCTTTCGCCAACATTTCGGCGGCTTTCTCGGCGACTTGAACCATCGACGATGTGCCGATCAGCGTGATGTCAGACCCTTCACGCTTGATATTGGCCTGCCCGAACGGAATCAGGTATTCTTCTTCCGGCACCGGGGCCTTGTCCTGATACATCAGCTTGTCTTCGAAAATGACCACCGGGTTATTGTCGCGGATGGCGGTTTTCATCAGCCCCTTGGCTTCATAGGCCGACGACGGCATGGCGACCTTCAGACCCGGAATATGCGCCACAATCGCTTGTAGGGACTGGCTGTGCTGCGCCGCAGAGCGGCGTGTCGCGCCCATATTGGTGCGCAACACCATCGGCACGGTCAGCTTGCCGCCCGACATGTAGTGCTGTTTGGCGGCCTGATTGCACA